>DDEX01000089.1 GCA_002336845.1 Rhodobacteraceae bacterium UBA1943 | reverse complement strand
CAGCTGACGATCTTCTACTGGCTGCGTGAAGGCTCCGGCGTGATGTTCCTCATCGGCCTGCTGGTCTATATCGCCAGCTTCTTCGTCGGCGGCGAGCCGCGGAAGGCTGCGGCCTGAGCCTGACCAGGCCTCTTTAGTACCCGAAGCCCGGCCTCGTGCCGGGCTTTTTCTTTTATATCAAGGACTTGCTGCGCTGCGGCGCTGACATATTCGGTTACAAAGAGTGAGTTGAGGTAAACGCCTTCTCAACCTAGGTAAATTGCACCGGCATAAATGCTGGCAAGACGCAGGAACCAGGAACGACGCCCGTGCAGAACACGCTCGCGCAAGCTGCCATTTTTCGGGGAACCGGCCTTCATTCGGGGGCGCCGGTCACCATGGTCGTTCGCCCGGCTGCGGCGGATCATGGCATCTGGTTTCGCCGGACGGATGTGGCAAGCAACGCACGGATCGCCGCGCGCTGGGATAGCGTGGTGCCGTCAAAGCTGTGCACCCTGATCGCCAATGGCGCGGGTGTCTCGGTTTCGACGATTGAACATATCATGGCCGCACTGGCGGGTTCGGCGATACACAACGCCGAGATCGAGATTGATGGCCCCGAGGTTCCGATTCTCGACGGGTCTTCCGCGCCGTTCGTGGCCGGTATCCTCGCGGCGGGTATCGTCGCGCAGGATGAACCTGTGCGCGCGCTGCGTGTCCTGAAGCCGGTCGAGGTGCGTGACGGTCTGGCCGTGGCCCGGCTGGAACCCGCCGATATGCTGGAAATCGATTTTGCCATCGACTTTACCGATGCCGCCATCGGCAAGCAGACCAAGCGGCTGAATATGTCGAACGGGGCCTTCGTGCGCGAACTTTCCGACAGCCGCACCTTTTGCCGCAACGACGAGGTCGAGGCGATGCAGGCGCGAGGCCTCGCCCTTGGCGGCACGCTGGAAAATGCCGTGGTGTTCGATGGCGACCGGATTCTTTCGCCGGGCGGTCTGCGCCACAAGGATGAGCCCGTGCGCCACAAGATGCTGGACGCGGTGGGTGACTTGTCGCTGGCCGGTGGCCCGATCCTGGGCCGCTATACCGGCATTCGCGCCGGTCATGCCCTGACCAACCGCTTGCTGCGTGCGCTTTTTGCCACGCCGGGCGCTTGGGTGTGGGTGGATGTGACGCGTTCAACCGGGGCAAAACTGCCCGGTGTGGGGGTTCATGCCGCCGATCTTCCGGCTTGCGCCTGAACCAGTGCCCGAAGCATGTGATGAAACCGCCGCTCGGGCAACAAACCCGTTTTGCGCCCGGAATTTTTCTGTGCTAGTCAGGGCCGTGACAGGCAGGTTCCGCCTTCAAGGATGGAACCGCCCGAGGCAGATGGATAGGCGGAAGATGGCAGTCGTAAAGTCGGGTGCGTTGCGGCAGGCCCTGGGCACTGTGCTGCTGGTGTCGGTTCTGACCGGATGCAGCGCGATCGGTCTGGGCGGCAAGCAGACCAAAGAGGCGCCGCTGGACAGCTATACGCCCGAGCAGATCTATGAGATGGGCGAGAAAGAGCTGGAGGTTAAGAAGAACCCCAAAGGCTCCTTGCGTTATTTTCAAGAGGTCGAGCGGCTTTACCCCTATACCGAATGGGCCAAGCGCGGGCTGATCATGCAGGCCTATACCCTGCATCAGACCAAGAAATACGATGAAGCCCGCGATGCCGCCCAGCGGTATCTGGATTTCTACCCGGGCGATGAAGATGCGGCCTATGCCCAGTATCTGCTGGCCCTGTCCTATTACGACCAGATCGACGAGGTGGGCCGCGATCAGGGCCTGACCTTCCAGGCCTTGCAGGCGCTGCGCACGGTGATCGAGCAATATCCCGACAGCGAATATGCCAAATCGGCGATGCTGAAATTCGACATGGCCTTCGACCAGCTTGCGGCGAAGGAAATGGAGATCGGGCGCTATTACCTCAAGCGTGGCAATTACACGGCTGCGCTCAACCGGTTCCGCACCGTGGTGCAGGATTACCAGACCACCAGCTATACCGCCGAGGCGCTGCACCGTCTGGTCGAATGCTATCTGGCGCTTGGCTTTACCGATGAGGCGCAGACGGCAGCCGCCATTCTTGGCTATAACTATCAGTCCTCGCCGTTCTACGAAGACAGCTTCAAGCTGCTCAAGGGCCGCGGGCTGGAGCCGAAGGTCAAGGGCGACGGCTGGCTGGCCAAGGTGTACCGCCAGATGATCAAGGGCGAATGGCTCTAAGCCGGGGGGCTTATGCTCGTCTCGCTTGATATCCGCGATGTGCTGATCATTGACCGGCTGTCCTTGGCGTTTCAGCCGGGGCTGAACGTGTTGACCGGCGAAACCGGGGCGGGCAAGTCGATTCTGCTGGATGCGCTGGGGTTCGTGCTGGGCTGGCGCGGGCGGGCTGAGCTGGTCCGGCAGGGGGCGTCGCAAGGCGAGGTTGAGGCGGTGTTTGACCTGCCTGTCGGACATCCGGCGCTTGGCTTGCTGGAGGCGGCGGGGATAGAGGCCGAGGGGGAATTGATCCTGCGTCGCGTCAATACTGCTGACGGACGCAAGACCGCCTGGGTCAACGGGCGCCGTGCGACGGGCGATCTGTTGCGCGATCTGTCGGATACGCTGGTGGAACTGCATGGCCAGCATGATGACCGGGGATTGCTGAACCCGCGCGGGCACCGGCAGTTGCTGGATGTGTTCGGACAGATTGACACGACCGACGCCCGCCGCCTGTGGCGGGCCCGGTCCGAGGCGCGGAGCGCGCTTTCCGCCGCCGAACAGGTGCTGAGCCGTGCGCAGGCCGAAGAAGATTTCCTGCGCCATGCTGTCGCGGAACTCGACAAGCTGAACCCTGAGCCGGGCGAAGAGGCGGTGCTGGACGCCCGCCGCCGCCTGATGCAGGGGGCAGAGCGTATCCGCGCCGATATCGCTCGCGCCCATGGCGCGCTGGCCGAGGGGGCAGGGGGTGCTGCGCGCGATGCCCTGCGCTGGCTGGAAGGGGCGGCGGAGAAGGCCGAGGGCCGCCTTGACGGGGCGATTGGTGCGCTGAACCGCGCGCTGATCGAACTTTCCGATGCCGAGGCGGGGGTCGAGGACACACTGCACAGCCTTGATTTCAACCCGTCAGAGCTGGAGGCACTGGAGGAACGGCTGTTCGCCATCCGGGCGCTGGCGCGCAAATATGCAGTTCTGCCCGACGATCTGGGCACCCATGCCGAAACCTTGCGCGGCCGTCTTGCGGCGATTGATGGCGGCGTCGAAGGCATTGCCAAACTGGAACGCGCCGTGGCCGAAGCTGACCGCGCCTATACCGCCGAGGCGATGCGGCTGACCAAGGCGCGCACCGCTGCGGCCAAGCGGCTGGACGCGGCGATGGCGGCGGAACTGGCGCCGCTTAAGATGGAGCGCGCGGTGTTCGCCACCGAAGTTGCGCCCGCTGATCCCGGCCCCGACGGGGTGGATGCCGTCACTTTCACCGTGGCGACCAACCCCGGCGCACCCTCTGGCCCGTTGAACCGCATCGCCTCGGGGGGTGAGTTGTCCCGCTTTCTTCTGGCGCTGAAGGTCTGCCTGACCGGAGAGGTGCCCGGCATGACCCTGATTTTTGACGAGATCGACCGGGGCGTTGGTGGCGCCACCGCCGATGCCGTGGGGCGTCGGTTGAAATCACTGGCCGCGCGGGCGCAGGTTCTGGTGGTGACTCATTCGCCGCAGGTGGCGGCCTTGGGCGGCCATCACTGGCGCGTGGAAAAGAAAGTCGTGAAAGATCAGACACTTTCTACCGTAACTGCCCTGCCGCCAGAGGCGAGGGTAGAGGAAATTGCCCGGATGCTGGCAGGCGACCGCATTACCGAAGCGGCGCGTGAGGCGGCAAAGGCCCTGCTTTCTGCCTGATCGTTATGCTTGATATTGATGGTCGTTGCGCCATGCGCATGGCTGTTTTCGCATTTGCGGCACTACAATGCTGCGTTGCAGCGTCCTATTTTCGGCTCATGAGCAGAAAACAGGAGGTTCCCATGTTGAACCGTGTCAAATCGTTCCTTGCCCACTTTGTTCCGCCGACCGTAGAAGACCGTGAGCGCGCCTATCTGAACGAATCCGTCTCTCGCACCGATCTGGAGCGGCGCGAGCGGGCGATCGAGCAGGGGCTGTTTCGCCAGCGCGCCTTCGGGATGTGATCAGGTCAGCGCCGAAAAGGTCAGGTTCTCGACGCCGTCGCGCCCCAGAACCGCAACCAGAACGGCGCCGATGCGGGGAATTTCGCCCCCGCCCTCATCCACCGCGCCGGTGATCACGAACCGCTGGCGCACCAGAAAGCAGCCGGGAAACAGCGACCGCGCGCTGCCCTTGCCGGTAACCAGCCGGGCCCGACCGAAGATGCCCGCGAACTCGGCCGCCAGCGCGGCTTCCACCTCAATGCGCCCTTCGGCCCATTGGCCGGTCAGGGTCAGCGCCGTGCCGCTTTCCACCATCATCGCGGCCAGACCAGCGGCATCGCCCGCGCCAAAGCCCTGCGCGAAGGCGCGGATGTATTCTTCGCCGGTCATTCCACCATCTTTCCGGGATTCATCAGGTTCATCGGGTCCAATGCGGCCTTGATGCGGCCCATCACGCCCCAGGCTGCGCCATGCTCGGCTGTCATCAGTCCCAGCTTGCCAAAGCCGATGCCATGTTCTCCGGTGATCGTGCCGCCAAGGCGAAGGGCGCGTTCGGCCATGCGGGTTGCCAGGGCCTTGGCTGCCGTCAGATCCTCGGGGTGATCGGGGCTCACCATCAGGATGGCGTGGAAATTGCCGTCGCCGACATGGCCCAGGATCGGGCCGGGAATGGGGCTGGCTGCAATATCCGCCGCCGTTTCCTCGACCGCCTCGGCGAGGCGAGAGATCGGCACGCAGACATCGGTGATCACCGCTTTGGCGCCCGGACGGCTGGCAAGGATCGCAGGATAAGCCGCGTGGCGCATCTTCCACAGGGCGCGGCGGTCTTCTTCCGCCTTGGCCCAGCGGAAACCATCGGCGCCGAAACCGGCGGCAATCTCGCCAAACCGCTCGGCCTGTTCCTGCACCCCGGCGGGAGAGCCGTGGAACTCCACTGCCAACAGGGGCGTTTCGGGCAGGGTCATGGCGGAATAGGCGTTGCAGGCGGCGACAGTGGCACTGTCAAGAAACTCGATCCGTGCCATCGGAATGCCCATCTGCATCGTCGCAATCACGCAATCCACTGCCGCGGCCATGGTGGGAAACCCGCAGGTGGCGGCCGACACCGCCTCTGGCTGACCAGAGAGACGCAAGGTCAGTTCGGTAATCAGGCCCAGCGTGCCCTCAGACCCCACGAACAGCCCGGTCAGGTCATATCCTGCCGACGACTTGGGCGCTTGGCTTCCGGTGCGGATCACTTCGCCGCCCGCCAGCACGACCTCCATCCCCAGCACGTTGTCGCGCATCGTGCCGTAACCCACCGCCGCCGTGCCGCTGGCCCGCGTGGCCGCCATGCCGCCAAGGCTCGCATCCGCGCCGGGATCGACCGGGAAGAACAACCCCGTGTCGCGCAGCCAGGCGTTCAGGGCCATGCGGGTGATGCCGGGTTGCACGCGGGCGATCCGGTCCTCGGGTCGCACCTCCAGCACTGCCGCCATCTCGCGGAAATCCACTGTCACGCCGCCCTGAACCGCCAAAGCGTGACCTTCCAGCGAGGTGCCCGCGCCCCAGCCGACCAGCGGCACGCCATGCGCCGCAGAGATGCGGGCCAGCGCGGCCACTTCCTCGGTCGTGCGGGGAAAAGCTACGGCATCGGGCGCGCGGCCCGTCACATGGCTTTCGCTTTGGGTGTGATGGGCCAGCACCGCCGGGGCGATGGACAGCCGGTCCCCCAGAAGGGCGCGCATTTCGTCAAGGGCAAGGGAGAGACTCATGGTGCGGACACTAGGCGACGGCCGGGTGAAGGGAAAGGGCGCGCGGATCACATAGGCGAAGGCCCGCACCAAAGGCGCGGGCCCAAAATCCTTGCAAGAATTGTGCGACTTCCTTGGGTGGAGCTTGGCTTAGAAAAACGCCTGCAACCCGGTGATGGCCCGGCCAAGGATCAGCGCGTGAACGTCATGCGTGCCTTCATAGGTATTCACGGTTTCCAGGTTCACCATGTGACGGATCACCTGGAATTCCTCGGAAATGCCGTTGCCGCCGTGCATATCGCGGGCCCAGCGGGCGATATCCAGCGCCTTGCCGCAGTTGTTGCGCTTGACGATCGAGATCATCTCGGGTGCTGCATTGGCGTCATCCAGCAGCCGGCCGACTTGCAGGCTGGCTTGCAGGCCCAGCGAAATCTCGGTCAGCATGTTGGCCAGTTTCAGTTGGAAAAGCTGCGTTTGCGCGATGGGCTTGCCAAACTGCTTGCGATCCAGCCCATACTGACGCGCGGCCGACAGGCAGAACTCTGCCGCGCCCATCACCCCCCAGGAAATGCCGTAACGCGCGCGGTTCAGGCAGCCGAACGGCCCCTTCAGCCCTTCGACATGCGGCAGAAGGGCGTCCTCGCCCACTTCCACATTCTCCATCACGATCTCGCCGGTGATCGAGGCGCGGAGCGACAGCTTGCCGCCGATCTTGGGCGCCGACAGGCCCTTGGTGCCCTTGTCCAGCACAAAGCCACGGATCTTGCCGCCATGCGCGTCAGACTTGGCCCAGACCACGAACACATCCGCGATGGGCGCGTTCGAGATCCACATTTTCGAACCGTTCAGCACATAGCCATTGGCGGTCTTTTTCGCCACGGTCTTCATGCCAGCGGGGTCGGAACCCGCATCCGGCTCGGTCAGGCCAAAGCAGCCGATCCATTCGCCGCTTGCCAGTTTCGGCAGGTATTTCTTGCGCTGATCTTCGCTGCCATAGGCATAGATCGGATACATCACGAGGCTGGACTGCACCGACATCATCGAACGATAGCCGCTATCGACCCGCTCGACCTCACGCGCGATCAGGCCATAGGCGACATAGCTTGCGCCCAGCCCACCATATTCCTCGGGCACGGTCACGCCCAACAGGCCCATTTCGCCCATTTCGCGGAAAATCGCGGGGTCGGTCGATTCTTCGGCAAAGGCCTTGATGATGCGGGGTTGCAGCTTTTCCTGCGCATAGGCACGGGCGCCGTCACGCAACGCGCGCTCTTCCTCGGTCAGTTGCGCATCAAGTCGGAAGGCATCCTCCCAGTCGAACCGGCCCAGATCGGGGGCATCTTTCGCTTTCAGCTTGGGTTTGTCGGCCATTTCTGCCTCCGCCGTGGAAATGTCATGGTATGGGATGCGTATCGCACGATTCTGCTGCATGATCCAACGAAACGACCGCACAAGGCTATCAGGAAAACTCATGTTCGCGCGCCGCTATCTGCCCTCGATCCCCTCGCTTCTGGCGCTGGAGGCGGTGGCGCGACTTGGCACGGCCTCAGCCGCCGCCGCCGAACTGAACCTGACGCAGGGGGCGATCAGCCGCCAGTTGCAGGTGCTGGAGGGGCAATTGGGCGTGGCCCTCTTGATCCGCGACAAGCACCGCCTGCGCCTGACCCCGGCGGCGATTGATTTTGTGGCCGAGGCGCGGCGGGCCTTGCAGACCTTGTCGCAGGCCTCGCTGACCCTGCGCGCCAATCCGACGGGGGGCAGCCTGAACCTGGCGATCCTGCCCGCATTCGGGGTGCATTGGCTGGCGCCGCGACTGGCCCGGTTCGCGCAGGCCCACCCCGAGGTGACGGTGAACCTGTCCACGCGGCTGAAACCCTTTGATTTCACCACCACTGCCTTTGACGCCGCAATCCACTATGGCCGGCAGGATTGGCCGGGGGTGGAATACCTGAAGCTGATGGATGAGGAACTGGTGGCCGTTGCCGCCCCCGGCTTTCTGCCGGCCCCGCTGACCCGTGCCGCGGACATCCTGCATCATCCGCTCTTGCAACTGGAAAGTCGCCCCGGCGATTGGGGCCGCTGGCTGGCCCATCACGGCGAGGTCGGCACACGCCCCCCCGCGATGCTGTTCGACCAGTTTTCAACGATGAGCCAGGCTGCCATCCACGGCCTTGGCCTTGTGCTGATGCCGCGGTTTCTGATCACCCGCGAACTGGCCGAGGGGCGGCTGGTGCCGATATTCGGTGGTCCGGTAAAGGCGCTGGGATCGTATTATCTGGTCTGGCCCGACACAACGCCCGCCCGCGCGCCGCTGGTGTCGTTCCGCACCTGGCTTGAGGGCGAAATCGCTGCCTGATCCTTGCGTCCGGTCAAGCCCCGCGCCAGAGTTGCGGCGACCCGGAGGTGCGACATGGCGGAACCAAAAAAGATCGGTGACATTTCCTTTTGGTATGCTGATATCGGCCTGCCCAGGACACGGCGCAAGGCGCTGGCAGGGGATACCACCGTCGATGTGGCGATCATCGGGGCGGGCTATACCGGCCTGTGGTCGGCCTATTACCTGAAAAAAGCCGATCCTTCGCTGAACATCCTTGTCATTGAAAAAGAGTTCGCAGGCTTTGGCGCCTCGGGCCGCAACGGCGGGTGGCTCTCGGGCGGGTTTGCCTGGAACCATGCCCGCTATGCCGCCGACAAGGGCGAAGGCCCGGTGCGCCAGATGGTGCAGGCGATGAACGGCACGGTGGCCGAGGTGATCCGCGTGGCGGCCGAAGAGGGGATCGACGCCGACATACTGCCGACCGATGAGCTGATGGTCGCCACCAACCCCGCGCAACTGGACCGGATGAAGGCCGAGGTCGCCCATCGCCGTGCTTGGGGCGAAGATCAGCGGACTTTCGAGATCGGGGCCGAGGAGGCGCGGGCGCGGG
Organism: Rhodobacteraceae bacterium UBA1943; assembly: GCA_002336845.1. Taxonomy (GTDB): domain Bacteria; phylum Pseudomonadota; class Alphaproteobacteria; order Rhodobacterales; family Rhodobacteraceae; genus Fuscibacter. Next base: position 11,674 of record DDEX01000089.1, on the reverse strand, counting down.
TGAATGTGCCGGGCATTCTGGGCGGCATGATCGTGACCGATGTGGCCCGCGTGCAGCCTGCCAAACTGGTGCGCGGGCTGGCCGAGGTGGTCGAGCGGCTGGGGGTGCAGATCGTCGAGGGCACGACGGTGACCGAATTTTCCCCCGGCGTGGTGAAAACCGACTGCGGCACGGTCAAGGCCCGCTTCATCCTGCGCGCGACCGAGGGGTTCACCGCCACCTTGCCGGGGCATGAGCGGGAATGGCTGCCCCTGAATTCCGCACAGATCGCGACCCAGCCGCTGCCACCCCATGTCTGGGATGAAATCGGCTGGCAAAAGCATGAAATCTTTGGCGATTTCAACAATGCCTATTGCTATTGCCAGCGCACGAGGGAAGGCCGCATCACCGTGGGCGCGCGCGGCGTGCCCTACAAATATGGCTCGAAACTCGACAATTCCGGCGCGCCGGATGGCGAGACGATCCGGCGGCTGACCGAAATCCTGCATACCCATTTCCCGATCACCCGCGATTTCGCCATCGATCATGCCTGGTGCGGCGTGATCGGTGTGCCGCGCGACTGGTGCACCACCGTGGGGCTGGACCCGGCAACCGGCATCGGCTGGGCCGGGGGCTATGTGGGGGTGGGGGTGTCCACCTCGAACCTGTCGGGGCGCACGCTGGCCGATCTGGTCCTGAACCGCGATACCGAGCTTGCCCGCCTGCCATGGGTCAACCGCAAGGTCCGGTCGTGGGAGCCGGAACCGTTCCGCTGGCTGGGGGTTCACACCATGTATTCCCTGCTGCGCATCGCAGATAAGCGAGAGGCGCGGCTGGGCATTCCACCCTCGCGCTTTGCCGCGTTTGGCAACTGGCTGACCGGGCGGCACTAGGCTGCCGCACAGAACCGGTTCCAGAACAAACGCAAACCCAGCGAACAGGGCCAATCAATGGATACTGCCGCCAAGACCAGCTTTGCCGACATTTTCCATGCCTTGGCGGGCAGTTATGGCGAAAGGCCCGCGCTGGTCTCGGGCGGGAGGATGCTGAGTTTCGTCGGGCTGGCCGACGAGGCCGCGCGTTGGGCGCGGGCCTTGCAGGCCGAGGGTGTCGGGCCGGGTGCGCAGGTGGGCCTAGCCTTGCGCGATGGGCTGGACATGGTTGTCGCCACGGTTGGCCTGTGGATGCTGGACGCCGTGGCCGTGCCGATCGACTTTCGCAACCGCACCGATGAACGCAGTCGCCTTGCGCAGGAATTCGATCTGGCTGCCATTATCGAGGACCGCGATATTTCTGGCGGGGCTTACCGTTCGATCCCCTGCGCATCCGACTGGGCGGCGCAGGTTGCACGCCAGTCGCCCGCGCCGCTGGACCGGCATCCGACGATCAGCCACCCGGCCTTCCTCTCGCTGACCTCGGGCACCACGGGGCGGCCGCTTGGCATCGTCATCGGCCACCGCACGCTGCTGTTGCGGTCGATGGGCTATGGGTTCGAAGGGGCCTATCCGTTTGGCGGGCGGTTCCTGAACGCCTATCCACTGTCGTTCTCGGCCTCGCGCAACCATACCATCGGCCAGCTTTTGCGCGGGGCGACGGTGCAGTTCCACCCGCCGATCTTTGGCCCTGAAGAGCTGATCGAGAAGGTCAATGCCCAGGGCGTGACCTTCCTTTTCGCAGTTCCCGCCACGGTGAACGCCATGCTGGCCCTTGCGCCAGAAGGGCAGGGGCCGCTGATGCCGGGGCTGAGGGTGCTTTATTGCGGCGGCTCGGGGATGCGGACGGCGGACAAGGTTCGCGCCGGGCGCGACCTGACGCCCGGTTTCCTGCATTGTTTCTCCTCGTCGGTCTCGGGCACCTGTTCGGTTCTGGCGGGGCAGGATCTGGCGACCCATGCCCATACCGACGGACGCATCATGCCGACCGTGCGCTTGCAGGTGGTGGATGATCAGGACCAACCGCTGCCGCATGGCGAAGTGGGGCTGATGCGGATGCGCAGTCACGGCATGGCCGAAGGGCTTTACAAGAACCGCGCGCGCGAGACGGGCGACCGGCTGCGCGATGGCTGGGCCTATACCGGGGATCTGGCCCAGATATCGCCGGACGGCTTTCTGACGGTGGTGGGGCGCGGGTCGGATCTGATCATCCGCGGCGGGGCGAATGTGTATCCGGCGGAAATCGAAGCCATCCTGACGGCGCTGCCCGGCGTGCGTGACGTTGCGGTGGTGGGCTTTGCCAGCGCCGCAGTGGACGAGGAGATTGCGGCCTTTGTCGTCGCCGATCCCACCATCACAGAGGCTGCGCTGGATGCCCATTGCCGCGTGCAGTTGTCGCCCGACAAAAGGCCGCGCAAATTCGTGCTGGTGGAAAGCCTGCCGCGCAACACCAATGGCAAGGTGTTGAAGCGGGAGTTGCGGGCGCAGCTTGAGGGGCGAGGTTAGCCGGGGCCGTCCAGCAGCATCGCCTCCATCCGGGCCGAGACTTCTGCCGCATTCGCCTGACCGATGTCATCGTGGTGTTTGGCCAGAATGACGATATGGCGCTGGGGGATAAGCCGAGCCCAGACGGAGGCGGGATCGTTGAACTCCGGCGCCCGGTCCTCGGATGCGATCAGACCCACCGGGCCGTCATAAGGGGCAGGCCAGCCAAAGCGATAGGCGACGATCAGTGCCGCACGGGGCAGCACCTTCAACCCGGAATGGCGGTGCCTCGAAAAGCTGCCCTTGCGCCGCAGCCCGTCCAGCCAGAATTCGCGCAAGATGCAGGATGCCATCCGCAGCCGCCATTCCAACGCATGCAACAGACCATTGGTCCGGCCAAATCGCAAGGCATAGGCACGCGCCGCGGCGGTATCGCCGGGCGCCGCCTCGACCCGCCGCAATGCGCGGTGATGTTGGCGCACGCGGTTGGGCACCGATGGGTCCAGTAGCACGAGCGATGCAACCGGCCGCCCCTGCGCCTTGAGTTGTGCAGCCATTTCCAGCACGATCATGCCGCCAGCGCAAAAAGCAGCCAGACGGATCGGCCCTTCGGGCCAGTCGCGCGCGATCTGCTCGACATAGGCCGCCGCAATCTCGGGTATCGTGTGCAGCCTGGGGCCGCCACCCCTGATACCCGGCAGTTCGAACATCACCAGCCGCGACCCGCGCGCCAGCCCCTGATGAAACTCTGGCCGAGGCACGGTATAGCCGCCCCGGCCATGCACCACGAAGATCGGCGCATTTCCGGGTGAAAGGGGCAGGGCGCCCTGGCCCAGAAAGCGGGCGATCAGGCGCGGCGTGGGGCAATCGAACAGGGTCGAGATTGCAAAATCACGCCCGATGCGTTGCTGCAACTCCAGGCTGATCTGTTCGCCCGTCAGGGAATCGCCGCCAAGATCGTAGAAATCGTCATCCACCCCGACCGGCGAGACGCGCAGCACATCGGCAAACACTTGTGCGACGGCGCGCTCGGTCGGGTTGGAGGGCGCCACATAGCCATAGGGCAGGCGCAGCGCATCGCGGCCTGTCTGGTCTGGGGCAGGGACTGTCTGGCTTGCAGCGGTCACAAGGAAAGTTTTTGCCAAATCCGAGCCACCGTCAACCCTTGGATGCCCGTTGCCCGGCAAAGATTAAAGGTTTCATTTTTCGTGCGCATTGTTCAGATTGTTCGGGCGGATGCTTAGCCAGTTCCGGGTTTTCCGGCAGATCGGTATCGCCCTCAGGGCAGTCGGCTGTCTTTTGTTGATCCTTCCTTCCGCTGGGCTTTGGGGGACGAGACATGGCTAAGGCATCAAGGGGAATTTTCCTGGTACTGGGCATCGCGCTGTGCGGGGCGGGCATCGCGAAAGCCGAGCCGGTGACGATCGCCTCGGCGGCGCAGGGGTCATCGACCTATAACTACGCACTGGCCATCGGCAAGGCGGCAACCGACGTCGCCGGGATGGACCTGCGGCCCCAGCCCTATGACAGCACCAGTCAGGCCAGCACCTTTGTGAATCTGGGGCAGGTCGATTTCGGGCTGGAGAACGCCATCGCCATTCGTCAGGCCTATATGGGGGAAGGCAAGTTCAAGGATTACCAGCTTGGCGACCTGCAACTGGTTGCCCGGCTGGTGCCGATGCGCATGGTTCTGGCGGTGCGGGCGGACAGTGGCATCACCTCGATCGCCGATCTGAAGGGCAAGCGGCTGCCGGCAGGTTTTCCGCAGGCCGTGACCGGCGAAAGCCTGATTTCGGCGATGCTGGCCAGCGGCGGGCTTGGCTATGGCGATGTGGAAAAGGTAACGGTCCCGAACTTTACCGCCATGGCGGAATCCTTCGTGGCCGGAGATCTGGATGCCTTTATCCATGTTATCGGCACCCCGCGCGATGAACAGGTGGCCAAGGATGTGGGCGGCATCACGCCGCTGCCGATGGGCAGCGATGCCGCCGCCGCCGCCAGGGTCAAGGAAATCGTGCCCGTCGCCAGCCTGTACGAGCTGCAACCGGCCCCGAACCTGACGACGATCAGCGCGCCGACCGAAGTGCTGCAATACGATTACTTCGTCTATACCCATGCGAAAGAGCCGGATGCCAATGTGGCGGCCCTGTTGACGTCGATGGCCGAAGGCAAGGCCGCCATGGTCGAGTCGGTGGCCGGTCTGGCCTGGTTTGAGCCACAGGCGATGAATGTCGATATCGGGGTGCCCTATCACCCGGCGGCGTTGGCCTGGTTCAAAGAGCATGGCCAGACCCCTTGACCCCGCCTTCACAGGAACACGACAGGAAAAGCGCAGGGGTGACGGGTGTTCTGGCTGTCGTGGCCGGGGTGGTCGTCCTTGCCTTGCCGATCCTGTGGGCACTTGACCCGCTGCGCCAGTTGCGCAGCCGCTTTGTCGGCGACCAGTTTCTGGCGGCAGAACTGGGGGCGGCGCTGGCATGGGTGTTCTGGTCCTGGGCTGTGCGTATCAAAGGGGTGAGGCGGGCGGCCAGTGTGGCGGCGGGCATTCTGGCAATAGGGGCTGCGGCGTTCCTGTTTCACCATTTCGGGGACGATTCCGCGCTGTTCATCGCGCCAACACCAGTTCTGGTTACGGTCGCGGTTGCCATGACGGGGCTGGTCGCGATTGCGGTACTGCTGACATCGGGGGCGCCCACGTTCTGGTTGCTGGCGGGGGTTCTTGTTGTCGGCTATCTGGCGCAGTTTCTGCCCGCGCCCTTTGATGCCCCGCCGCTGGGGGCAGACCGTTATGGCGTCTATCTGGTCTTTGGCGGCAACGGATTTCTGGGCGGCTCGTTACGGGTGATCGCGGGAACCGTGGTGATCTATATCCTGTTTGGCGCGGCCTATGAGGTGTCGGGCGGAACGGCGGCGATAGATGCGCTGGCGCGGGTGGTATCGCGCCGGGGCAAGGGCGTGGCGATCAAGGCCACGGTGGTATCCTCGGCGCTGTTCGGGCTGGTGTCGGGCAGTGCCACGTCGAATGTGCTTACCTCTGGCACCTTCACGATACTGGGAATGCGGCGCATCGGGGTGTCGGCCCCGATGGCGGGCGGAATCGAGGCGGTGTCTTCGACCATGGGGCAGGTGACGCCGCCAGTGATGGGGGCGGCGGCCTTCATCATGTCCGACCTGACCGGCATTCCCTATGGCAGCATCGCGCTGGCGGCGGCGGTGCCGGCATTGATCTGTTTTGCCGTGATGTTTCATCAGGCGACCTGGCTGGGCCGCCAGATCGAGGGCAGGGCCGTCCCGGTCCTGTCGCCCGAGGACGAGGCGCGGTTTCAGGCGCAGCAGCGCGATCTGTGCTGGTCGGATCTGTGGCATCTGGCGCCGATGCTGGTGATCTCGGTCCTCATGTTTCGCGGCGACCGGATGACAGAGCTTGCCGGGATCGGCGGCATCGCCTCGGCGCTGGCGGTTGCGTTCGGGTTGCAGGGGCCGCGCCGGGTCTGGTCGCGCCTTGTGGCGGTTGGGGCCGGGACGGTCCGCGCCGGGGCCGGGTTGGTGGTGGCGGGGTCTGCCCTGGGCGTGATTGTCGGCGTGCTGGCGATGACGGGACTGGATGTCAGCCTGACGCTGGCAATCCGCAGTCTGGGCGAAACCAGCCTGTTCCTGTCGCTGGTGCTGACGGCGGTTGCGGCGCTGTTGCTGGGCACCGGCATGGCGACGACCGGGGTCTATGTCATCGTCGGCACGCTGCTGGCCCCCAGTCTGGTTGCGCTGGGCGTGCCGGTCATCGCGGCGCATCTGTTCGTGCTCTATTACGGCATGGTGTCGATGATCACTCCACCAGTGGCCTTTGCCGCGCTGGCCGCCAGCGGCATATCCGGCGCCTCGTTTTCGGCGACGGCCTGGGCCGCGATGCGGTTCGGCTGGATTATTTATGTCGTGCCGTTCCTGTTCGTCTATGCGCCGGGGCTGGTTCTGGTCGGGCCAGCGCAGCAGGTCGCGGCCAGTCTTGCCGGAGTTTTCGCCGGGTTGGTCGCGGTGGGGGCGCTGGTGGCGGGGCTGTCCTGGCCAGCGCCGATCCTTGCCGCGCTGGCCCTTTGTCTGGCAGGGGTGCCGCTGGCGTGGCCGGGGATCGGCTGGTTTCCCACAGGGCTTGCGGTGTGCGGTGCGCTGGGCCTGACCATGGTCGCCTGGCTGTCGGGCGGTCGCCGCAGGCGCGGCATGAAACAGGGGGGTGCCAATGCCGGTTTTCAGCATTGAGGGCCGCCGCATCCTGTTCCTGCATGTGCCAAAGACCGGCGGCACTGCCATTTCGGCCGCGCTGCGGGCTGCGGGCCAGATACGCTTTGATCTGCCGGTCCGCCTTGGCGGCCAGCGCCTTGCACCGCGCCACGCCCCGGCCTCGGTGATCTTGCAGGTCTATGATCCGGCTGATTTCGACTTCATCTTCATGGTGGTGCGCCACCCTGTGGCGCGCGCCCTGTCCGAATACCGCTATCAGCGGCGCAAGACGGGCCTGCATCTGGCGGGCCTTTTGGGCTTTGACGGCTGGTTGCGATACTCTCTTGCGCGCAGTCATCGCGACCCGGGGTATCGCGACAATCATTTCCGCCCGCAAGGTGACTATCTGCTGTCCGATTGCCGGGTGTTTCGCCATGAAGATGGCCTGAATGCGCCGCTGGCCGCGATTTCGGCATTGACCGGGCGAGACCTGACTGCCGGGCTTGCCTGGCGCAACTCCTCGCCAGAGGTCCCTGTCACCCCGTCGCAGACCAGTCTTGCCCGCCTGAGATTGGCATACGGCACCGATTTCGATAGATTTTCCTACGACCCGGACAATATTCCCCCGCCCTATGTTCCACAAGCGAACGGAGCGCCTGCATGACCGGAACGCCAAGCCTTGCGGTCTTGCTGACGGTCTTCAATCAGCGCCCGTTTCTGGGGCAGGCCATTGCCTCTATCCTGGCGCAAACGCATCGGGCCTTCGATTTTGTCATCGTCGATGATGGATCGACCGATGGTTCCGCCGAGGTGATCGCCGCGGCCGCGCGGCAGGACAGTCGAATCCGCCTGATCGTTCTTGGCCAGAACCTGGGGCTTGCCGCCGCCTTGCAGGCCGGTCTGGCCACAATCACGGCGGATTTTGTCGCCCGTATGGACGGGGATGACGTGGCTCTGCCGGACCGGCTGCATTTGCAAATGACCGCGATGAAAGAGCAGCAGCTTGACGTTCTGGGCAGCGGCTATTTCCGGCTTGCCAGCGCACAGGGGGGGCGGCTGCGTGGATTGCGGGTGCCGATGCAGGATCACGCCAACATCATCCGTAATCTGCCCCATGCCAATGCGCTTTGCCACCCGTCGGTGATGTTTCGCAGGCAGGTGGTGCAGGCGGTGGGCGGCTATGATCCGCGCTTTGTCTTTGCGCAGGACTATGATCTGTGGCTGCGGCTGATCGGGCGGGCGCGGTTTGGCAACCTGCCGTCCGGCCTGTTGCAGATGCGCCGTCACGATGCACGCAGCTCCGGCCCGCAAAACCGCCATCGCCATACCCAGTTCAGCGTGACGGCGGCAACCAACCACTTTTTGCGCGATGCCGGGCAGCCGCCGCTGGACCCGAACGGTTCGCGCGATGCGCTGGCCCATACCTTGGCCCATGCGCTGGACCGCCTTGTGACGGTCTCTGGCCGCGCGTCTGTGCAACATCATGCCCTGGTGCGCCATGCCACCCGCCTGATGCGTCACGCTCCGCCATCGCCCGATGTCGCCGCCGATCTGAAAGCCGCCGTCTGGCGCTGCGCCAACTGGCAAGAGCGGATGAAGTGGCGGCTGTACCGGCTGGGCTGAGCCACAGACGCATTGGCAATGCCATGTGCCATAGTCCCCACAGGTCAACAGCACGATTGCGGGTTGCGCAGGTTGGGCAAGCAACGATCCTGCTGCGATGAGTTTGACTACCAAGAGAACGCAAACGCCGGGTTGGGCAGCAGTTTTCATCTCTGACTGTTGGGAAGCCCGCCCTATTTCGCGCATAAGCTCAATTTACGGGCAAAAGCGGCCGTCAGCCAACTTCGGCCGGTCTTTGCCGCACTTGGCAGGCGGCAGAGGGCATGGGTGGGCCTTACGCCCCGTGATCCGGCACCTTGCCCGAAGGTGCGATGTAGGGCCGTGTTACATCGCGCAATGACAGGTCCAGCGCCTCCACCTCCAGCGCGATCGCGCCGTCACCGGCAAAGGTAAGCGTAATGGTGCCCGCACCTTCTCCTTTGTCGGCAAAGCTGATGTCCAAAAGCGACAGAACCGTCTCGGCGTCGCGCTGGATGCCCTGGGTCTTGACCGCCAGCACCTCTTCGGCAACCAGCAGTGCCCGCACCCGCTCATACGGCCGGTGTGCCGCGACCGCAGCCTCGCGGTCCTCCCAGCGAAAGCGGTTGAGGAAGATTGCAAAGCGGCGGCGCGGGCGGGCATAGGTCATGTCCGCCGCCGAAAGCACCGCGTCCTGTACCAGGGCCGCCAGCACGGGCAGGTCTTCGGTCGCGCGGGCAATCAGGCGCAGGGGCTGTTCGTCGCCATCTTCATACCGTGCGTCAGTCATGACGATATCCGTTCGATCAAGGCACCACAGGCCGAAAGCTTTTCCTCAACCCGCTCATAGCCTCTGTCAAGGTGATAGACCCGGCTGACCACGGTTTCCCCTTCCGCCGCAAGGGCTGCCAGGATCAGGCTGACGCTGGCGCGCAGGTCAGTCGCCATGACCCGTGCCCCTTTCAGCTTTTCTACGCCGTGAACGGTGGCCGTGCCGCCATGAACTTCGATCTGCGCGCCCATCCGGGTCAGCTCGGGGGCGTGCATGAAGCGGTTCTCGAAGATCCGCTCTTCCAGCACCGATGTGCCGTCGGCGGTGCAAAGCAGCGCCATCATCTGCGCCTGCAGGTCGGTGGGAAAACCGGGGAAGGGCTCGGTCACCACATCCACCGCCTTCACCCGGCCATTCTTGCGGCTGACCTTCAGCCCGCGTTCGGTTTCGCTGACCGAAACACCCGCCTGATCCAGCTTTTCAGCAAAGGCCCCCACCAGCGACAGCCGCCCGCCCAACAGTTCGACCTCGCCGCCACAGATCGCAGGCACCAGCATATAGGTGCCCAGCTCGATCCGGTCGGTCACGACCTGATGGGTCGCCCCGTGCAGCCGGTCAACGCCCTGAATGGTGATGGTGCCGGTGCCCTCGCCCTCGATCTGCGCGCCCATCTTGCGCAGGCATTGCGCCAGATCGACGATCTCCGGTTCGCGCGCGGCATTCTTCAGAACCGTGGTGCCCTTGGCCAAAGTCGCTGCCATCAAGGCATTCTCGGTCGCGCCGACCGAGACAAAGGGAAACTCGAACACCGCCCCTTTCAATCGCCCGCCGATGGCCTTGGCATGAACATAGCCTTCGCGCAGGTCCAGCTCTGCCCCCATCGCCTCCAGCGCCTTCAGGTGCAAATCCACGGGCCGCGCGCCGATTGCGCAACCGCCGGGCAAGGAAACCACCGCCTGCCCATCGCGCGCCAGCATCGGGCCAAGGACCAGGATCGAGGCCCGCATCTTCCGCACGATGTCGTAATCTGCCACATGGCTGGTCAGCGCGTGCGATGACATTGCAAGAACCAGCCCGTCCTTCAGGGGCGCGACCTCGGCCCCCAGCGACTGCAAAAGCTGCGTCATGGTGCGAATGTCAGACAGGCGCGGCGCATTGGTCAGCGTCAGCGGCTCCTCGCTGAGAAGCGTGGCCGGCATCAGCGTCAGGCAGGCGTTCTTGGCCCCCGCGATCGGAATTACCCCGTTCAACGCCCCGTTGCCCTTGACCAGAATCGAATCCATTGCCGCCCGCCTATTCTTCGCCTGTTTCGTTGTCCTCATCCCCGGCAGCATTCTGGCGCGCCCGGGCCTGAGCCTTGCGCCGCGCCATATTGGCCTTGAGCGCCGCCTTCAGCCGATCCTCGCGAGAGGCAGGCTGCTGCGACTTTTTCTGTTGGGCCTTGCCGGGAATGTCCTGCATTGCGTCCTCTTACCCCAGCGGTGAAAAGCCGTCCAGAGAGGCGGCAGATTTGCTCTTGCACCCCGCAGGAAGAACGTCTAATCAGCCGCCCACGCAGACAGCGCAACCGCGCTGACGGCACAGGATGCTGCAGTAGCTCAGTGGTAGAGCACTCCCTTGGTAAGGGAGAGGTCGAGAGTTCAATCCTCTCTTGCAGCACCACTTCCTTTCATATCAAATATTTAGCCGTTTCAGGTGCTTAGGCCTATTGCCGCGGACCCGTCACTGTTCATACGCTCCACTGGTACAGAGGGGTCTGGCACGGCACTTGCGAAGGTTTCCGGCACCAAGATTCGAGAGGGCAAGGGGCGGGCAGGTCACAGGGTGATCTGACGCCAGTCACCGGGGGCAAGATCGTCCAGTGCCCAGTCGCCCACCCGCCAGCGGATGAGCCGCAGGGTGGGATGGCCCACCGCCGCCGTCATCCGCCGCACCTGACGGTTGCGCCCTTCGCGCAAGGTCAATTCCAGCCAGCAATCGGGGATCGACTGGCGCACCCGGATCGGCGGGTTGCGTGGCCACAGGCCTGGCGGATCAGCCAGCCTTGCACCGGCGGGCAGGGTGGGGCCGTCGTTCAGGGTGACACCCTTGCGCAACGCCTCCAGCGCGGGCGCGTCCGGCAGGCCTTCCACTTGCGCGAAATAGGTTTTGGCCATCTTGTGCCGGGGATCGGCGATTTGCGCCTGCAACCTGCCATCATCGGTCAAGACCACCAGCCCTTCGCTGTCGCGGTCCAGCCGCCCGGCGGGGTAAACGCCCTTCACAGGTACGAAATCGGCCAGCGTCTGCCGTCCGCCGCCATCGGTGAACTGGCACAGCACGTCATAGGGTTTGTTCAGCAGGATGATTTTGGTCATCGCCAAGCCATAGCCGAAAGGCGGCGCCCTGCAATGCAAAACGGGCGCCATTGGCGCCCGCAAGTTCCTTGCAAAAGGGGGGCCGCTGTGTGTGTCAGCCCTTCAGGATGCTGCGCCCGGCATATTCCGCCGTCTCTCCCAGCATTTCCTCAATCCGGATCAACTGGTTGTATTTCGCCAGCCGGTCCGACCGCGACAGCGAGCCGGTCTTGATCTGGCCGCAGTTGGTGGCCACGGCAAGGTCGGCGATGGTGCTGTCCTCGGTCTCTCCCGAGCGGTGCGACATCACGTTGGTGTAACGCGCGCGGTGGGCCATATCGACGGCCTGCAAGGTCTCGGTCAGGGTGCCGATCTGG
>DDEX01000019.1 GCA_002336845.1 Rhodobacteraceae bacterium UBA1943 | reverse complement strand
GCCAGCGCCGCATCGACGCGCAGCACTCCAAGGGCAAGCTGACCGCGCGCGAGCGGATCGACTTGTTGCTGGACGAAGGCAGCTTTGAAGAGTTCGACATGTTCGTCGCCCACCGCTGCACCGATTTCGGGATGGAGGCAGACCGGCCCGCAGGCGATGGTGTGGTAACCGGCTGGGGCACGATCAACGGCCGCATGGTCTATGTGTTCAGTCAGGATTTTACGGTTTTCGGCGGCTCCTTGTCGGAAACCCATGCGCAAAAGATCTGCAAGATCATGGATATGGCGATGCAGAACGGCGCGCCGGTCATCGGGCTGAATGATTCCGGCGGGGCACGGATTCAGGAAGGCGTCGCCTCGCTTGCCGGCTATGCCGAGGTGTTTCAGCGCAATGTCATGGCCTCTGGTGTGGTGCCGCAGATCAGCGTGATCATGGGGCCTTGCGCGGGCGGCGCGGTCTATTCGCCCGCGATGACCGACTTCATCTATATGGTGAAGGACTCGTCCTATATGTTCGTCACCGGCCCCGATGTGGTGAAAACCGTGACGAATGAGGTGGTGACGGCCGAAGAGCTGGGCGGTGCCAGCACCCATACCAAGAAATCCAGCGTCGCCGATGGCGCGTTTGAAAACGATGTCGAGGCGCTGGCCGAGATTCGCCGCCTGTTCGATTTCTTGCCGCTGAACAACCGCGAAAAGGCCCCCGTGCGCCCGTTCTTCGACGATCCGGCGCGGGTAGAGACCAGCCTTGATACGCTGATCCCCGACAACCCGAACCAGCCCTATGACATGAAAGAGCTGATCCTGAAGATCGCCGACGAAGGCGATTTCTTCGAGGTGCAAAAGGATTACGCGGGCAACATCATCATCGGCTTCGTTCGTATCGAGGGGCAGACGGTGGGCGTGGTCGCCAATCAGCCGATGGTGTTGGCCGGTTGCCTTGATATCGACAGCAGCCGCAAGGCCGCGCGCTTCGTGCGGTTCTGCGACGCCTTTGAAATTCCGATCCTGACCTTTGTCGATGTGCCGGGCTTCTTGCCGGGTACGGGGCAGGAATATGGCGGTGTGATCAAGCACGGCGCGAAGCTGTTGTTCGCCTATGGCGAAGCGACGGTGCCGAAGGTGACGGTGATCACCCGCAAGGCCTATGGCGGGGCCTATGACGTTATGGCCAGTAAACACCTGCGCGGCGATTTCAACTATGCCTGGCCCACGGCGGAAATCGCCGTGATGGGGGCCAAGGGCGCGACCGAGATCATCCATCGCGGCAAGTCGCCAGAGGAAATCGCCCGCCTGACCAAGGAATACGAAGACCGTTTCGCCAACCCCTTTGTGGCGGCGGAAAAGGGCTTTATCGACGAGGTGATCCAACCCCGTTCGACCCGTCGGCGTGTGGCGCGGGCTTTTGCCTCACTGCGGGGTAAAAAGCTGTCCAATCCGTGGAAGAAGCACGACAATATCCCCCTCTGATACCAGGTAGAGGAGAGGGATCATGGGGCGAGCTGCGATCAGGAGGGGGCGGTTATGACCGGACCCGTGCCGATCACTGCCGAGGGGGGCGAGGTGCTGGCCGGAAACGGGCAGCAGGTTGCCGTGCCGTCGGGGCAGACCGTAACGCTGCAAGAGGTGCTGTGGAACGTGCCGGGGCCCGACGGGTTGGCCGCGCGGTTCCGCTTCGTAGCGCCCGCCATTGCCCGCGACGGCGGGACGGTGAATTTTGAGGCAGCTTCGGCGGACATGCTTTGGCTGTGTCAAAACTTCGCGATTGAGCGCATCTCGACGCTGGGGCCGGCCCCGCGCCAGGTGATCATTTCGCTGGCCGACCGCGACATTCCCTTTGGTCAGGCCGACGAAGAGGCGACCCAGTTCTTCGAGGCCTATCGCCTGGAAGACGGCCAGTGCATCTGGGAGGCGTTCTGATGGCGCGCGCCGATATGCACATCTGTACAGCCTCCCGCGCTGGGGGTGATGCCTTCCTGCCACAATTTCCGATAAAGGCCGAATTTTCGTGTCAAGACGGGGCTTTGTCGGCTATTGTTGAGGCAGGCCGCCCGTTTGCGGCCTATGCTTCGTACAGGGGGTGGGCAGCCACCCTCCAAGAAAACAGGAGAAAAGAATGTCGAGCACCAAGATCGTCCTGGCTCTGTGCGCCGTTGCTTTCGTCGCCGCCTGCGCCAAGAAAGAAGAAGTCGTCTATACCGAGCCGACGGCAGTCACCACCGAGCCGACCTACACCGGCAAGTACAAGTAAGCTTTTGGGGCGGGCCGAAGGGGCTGTTTTGCCCCGGCCCGCCCTTATTCTTTGCATGGCCGATCCCTCGGCAATGCAGGGCAAAAGGCCCCTATACCCGTTTGCCCTTTTCCGTCGCCCCTCCTATGGTGCCGCCACTCGCACCGATTCATACTGGAGGTTGACATGCGGAACACTGCCCTCATCGCCATGCTGGCACTTGCCACCGTCGCAGCTTGCGCCAAGAAACCGGCCCCTGTTGAGCCCGCTCCCGCGGTTTCGACCGAGCCGACCTACACCGGCAAATACAAGTAACACGACGGCACGGGGCGCGTCGCAATCGCGCCCCGTCGCCTGCGGCCGCCCTTCGCCGAAGGAGTGGCCATGCTGAAGCATCGTGGAATCCCCAGCCGTCTGACCGGCACCGATTTCCAGTTCACGATCCGTCGCGCCAACGTCAAGGAAGGCGCCACCAAGATCATCCGGCGTGAACGGTTCAAAGATCGCAAATCTGTGGACAGAAAGGCCGACAGCGCCTTTATGGCGGCCCTGTGGGCGGCTTTCGGCGAAGAGCCGTTCGAGCGCGGCAATCTGGATGCCGGCCGTCTGTCCTGGCTGTTCGGGCGCGAGGTCGTGCCTGCCGAAGACCCGTTCGACCCGGCCTCTTACGAGGCGCTGCTGCGCATCGACCTCAAGCGCGCCGAGGCGGCGTTCCCAGAGGTCTTCGCCCCCGATGCCCCTGCCGTCGATTTCGACGACTGGGATGACGAGGGAGACGACTAGGCATGTTTCCGCGCAAGGTCCCGTTTTTCCGGCAGAACTTCGCCAGCCCCCTGGGGCAGGGCGAAACGGGCTTTGCGGCGACTCGTGCCATGGGTCATGGTGAGGCGGTGGCGCGGGGGAGTGATCCTGCTGCCCCTGCTTGCCTTGACTGTTACCCTTTCCCTTCCCCTTGGCCTGGCCCCCTGCGGGTCGGGCCATTTTTCTGCCCGCGGCATCGCGCCGACCGGGTTTTGCGGCGGCAGGTTGCCGATGCTTCGATTGCACGGATTTTTGGGTTTGCATTCGCGCTGGATTCGCTAGAATCCAATTCAATAACCATAACCAATCGAGGCAGCCTCCCATGCGGAAAACCATCCTCTTCATCGCCCTTGCCACCTTGCCGCTTGCCGGCTGCCTGCAGGACCCCGCGTCGCGCGGTCTGGCTGGCGCGGCTGCAGGCGCCGTCGTTGCCGATGCAACCGACAACAACGCCCTTACCGGTGCCGTCATCGGCGGCCTTGCGGGCGCTGCATCCTGCACGCTGCCTGCCGCGCAATGCCGTCAGCAGGGCTACGCCGGCTACTGATCTGACTGCCGCTTCCGCGGCGTCTGAACCGTTTCAACAAGGGCCAATCGGGCAAGCCGCCCGGTTGGCCCTTTTTCATTTTGCACATCGGCCCCAGCCCGGCCGACACGAGGGGAGAGCGCCATGTTCCAGAAAATCCTGATCGCCAACCGNNTCATCAAGACCGCCCGCAAGATGGGCATCAAGACCGTGGCGGTTTACTCCGACGCCGACCGCAACGCGCTGCATGTGAAGATGGCGGATGAAGCGGTACATATCGGCCCGCCGCCCGCCAACCAGTCTTACATCGTGATCGACAAGATCATGGACGCCATCCGCAAGACCGGCGCGCAGGCGGTTCACCCCGGCTATGGTTTCCTGTCGGAAAACATGAATTTCGCCGCCGCTCTGGAGAAAGAGGGCGTGGTCTTCGTCGGCCCGCCGTCGCCTGCCATCGAGGCGATGGGTGACAAGATCACCTCGAAAAAAATCGCGATGGAGGCGGGGGTTTCCACGGTTCCGGGCTATATGGGCCTGATTGCCGATGCGGATGAGGCGGTAAAGATCTCGAACCAGATCGGCTATCCGGTGATGATCAAGGCTTCCGCAGGCGGCGGCGGCAAGGGGATGCGGATCGCGTGGAGCGAAGCCGAGGTCAAGGAAGGCTTTGAATCCTCGAAGAACGAAGCCGCCAACAGCTTTGGCGACGACCGCATTTTCATTGAAAAGTTCGTCACCCAGCCGCGCCACATCGAAATCCAGG
>DDEX01000111.1 GCA_002336845.1 Rhodobacteraceae bacterium UBA1943 | reverse complement strand
CTCGCCGGCATGAAGGACTCCAAGATCATCGTCGCCATCAACAAGGACGACGAAGCGCCGATCTTCCAGGTTGCCGATTATGGCCTGGTGGGCGATCTGTTCACGCTGGTGCCGGAACTGACCAGCAAGCTGTAACAGGCGGTGCGCGCACGCGCACCTTCTGCCGGGTTGAAAGGGGCGTCCGAAAGGGCGCCCCTCTTCACATCCGGTCACGGATCAGCGGCAGAAGAGCCAGCCCAACCCGCATGTGACGCTGCGCGCCGGGCAGAAGACGCGCGGCAGGCAAATCCAGCGCGCTGCGGAACATCCCCTCCAGTCCGTGGTCACTGGCAGGCGCGGTGCTGTGCAACACGGCGGCGCAAAAGGCTCCGGCAGGGCCAAAAGCTCTGCATCGGGCACCAGCGGATCGGGCGATGCCATCGACAGCAGGATTGCGCGACCTTTCTACTGAAGCAGAAGAGCCCGCATCTGGTGCAGCTGTGCGGTCACCTCGGAAAACCGCCGCGATGCGAGGGCGGAAAGGCTGTGTAACAAATGCCGGGCAAAGGCGAAATCGGTGAAATCCATCTCGGGATACAGCGCGCGCAGACGGGGCGTTGCGCCAAGGAAGCGGTCATTGCGCCGGGGATGGACGCTGTAAAAGGTGTTCGAAAGATTGGCCAGCCCCACTGCCTGCATCGCCACCCTTGCCCCCGCAGCCCGGGCCAGCACAGCCTGCCCTGCCAGAAACGCAACGGCCCGGCATTGGCGCAACCAAGGTTCAGGACGGGCAAGCCAAGTTCTGCCTCCAGCAGGTCAGGATAAGGGCGGGGGGACAAAGCGACCGTAGGTTTCGATCCCGCCAAGACAGGCCAGATAGCGTCCGCCGACCGGCCGTTGTGGCCCCCGGAATGCCAGCCGCGATCCGGAATAGTGACAGGGCGGCATAGTCCAGCGCGCCCGCGCCCTGAAAGGCAAAAGCCATCATCCCACCCCGAATTTGCAACACCCGGGAACCAGCCTGACCGCTTCTCCTTTCCCAACGGCTAAGGGTCGCGAATTTGCCGCAAATGCTACCAATCCCTTTGGCTTGCCCGCGTTGCGGCGACTGCCTATGGTGCCCGGGCAAGAATTGGACGCAGCACTTCGGGGGCAGGCATGGACATCCGCACGGTTGGTATTGTGGGCGCGGGCCAGATGGGCAATGGCATCGCCCATGTCTTTGCCATGGCGGGCTATGACGTGACGCTGAATGACATCAGCGCCGACAGCCTGACAAAGGCGATTGCGACCATCGACAAGAATCTGGAACGTCAGGTCGCGCGCGGCAAGATCAGCGTCGAGGACAAGGCGGCGGCCTTGGCCCGGATCAACACAACACTGACCCTGACCGACCTTGGCCCGATGGACCTGATCATCGAAGCAGCGACCGAGCGTGAAGAGGTCAAGAACAAGATCTTCGAGACGCTGGGGCCGCATCTGGGGCCGCAGACCATCCTGACCTCGAACACCTCGTCGATCTCGATCACCCGGCTGGCCAGCCGCACCGACCGGCCCGAGCGGTTCATGGGCTTTCACTTCATGAACCCCGTGCCGGTGATGCAACTGGTCGAGCTGATCCGGGGCATCGCCACCGACAAGCCGACCTATGACACGCTGCTGGCGGTGGTGGGGCGGCTGGGCAAGACGGCGGCCAGCGCCGAGGACTTCCCGGCCTTCATCGTGAACCGCATTCTGGTGCCGATGATCAACGAGGCGGTCTATACGCTGTATGAGGGCGTGGGCAATGTGCTGTCGATCGACCAGTCGATGAAGCTGGGGGCCAACCATCCGATGGGGCCCTTGGAACTGGCCGATTTCATCGGGCTGGATACCTGCCTGGCCATCATGAATGTGCTGTATGACGGGCTGGCCGACCCCAAATACCGGCCCTGCCCGTTGCTGACGAAATATGTCGAGGCCGGGTGGTTGGGCCGCAAGTCGGGCCGGGGGTTCTATGACTACCGCGGCGAGGTGCCGGTTCCGACGCGATAGTGTGGTGCGTGCAAAGCACGCACCCTACGCGGCGGTACGGGTAGGGTGCGTGATTCACGCACCCTTACGCAACGCCAGCGTCTGTTCGCGCAGCCAGGCCAGGAAGCCACGCGGGTTGCCGTCCCATTTCTTCAGTTCTTCCGCCGGGATAGGTTCGCCGATCACCGGGCGCTGCGGCTTGAACAGGCTGCGCTTGATCTCATAAAGCAGCAAGCCCTGCCGCAGCGTGTCCGACAGCTTGTTGGCGATCAGGAAGGCGCGGCTGTTCTGGCCGGGAAAGAAGATCGGCAGGATCGTCGCGCCGGACGACCGCACGATCTTGTGGGTAAAGACGTTCCATTCCGCCTCGACCGCAGGGCCGAACCAGGTTTCCGACATGGCGACCTTGCCCGCCGGGAACAGGATGATTACGCCCCCGGCCTTCAGATGCGCCATGGTCTCGGCCCGCATTTGCAGGCCCAGTTCGCGGGCGTTGTCTTCATGCGGGAAGGGGACGGGGATCATGAACTCCTCGACCTCGGGGATGCCGGTGAGGAGGCTGCGGGTCAGGATCTTGAAGTCGGACCGCACACGGTTGATCATCTCGGCCATGATCATGCCATCGACCAGCCCCGAGGGGTGGTTGGCCACCACGACCAGCGGGCCGGTGGCGGGGATACGGGCAATCTCGGAATGGGGGGTATCGATGCGGATGCCCATGTGGCGGATGGCCTTGGGCCAGAACGGCGCACCGAAGGGCGCGCCCGATTTTTCAAAGCTGCGGATCAGGCTGAGAAGCTGGATCTTGGCGGTCAGCCATTCGATTGCACGAATGGTGCCGGCCTTGAACGGATTCTTGAAGGTGCCGGCATAGGACAGGCGGCGCATGTCATATTTGCGCTTGGCGGCGGCGATGCGCACGTCTTCCGGCTGGGGAGTTGCGGCAGTCTGCGGCTGATCGGTCGCCAAGGTCGCTTGCCTTCCAAGTTCACGGTGCGGCGTCAGTTGTCCTCGCCAAAGCGGTCGGCCACCAACGCCTCCAGCGCGGCAAGCAGGGCATCGGCCTGCGCACCACTGGTCCGCACCTCAATAGTGGTTCCGCGAGAGGCTGCCAACATCAAAAGCCCCATGATCGAATCGCCCGAAACGGTCATGCCGTCCTTCGTTACCTCGGCGGCTGCATCGAACTGTTCGACCACCTCGACGAACTTGGCCGAGGCCCGCGCGTGCAGGCCCTTTTCGTTGACGATCTTCAGCGTGCGTTCCGTCATGCAGCTTAGGCCCCCCCGCCCAGATCTAGGCTGTTGATATACTTGCGCCCGGCTTCCAGCGCAGCTGCAACCGCCTCTGCCACCGGCAAATCGCGTGATTTCGCCAGTTTGATCAGCATGGGCAGGTTCGCCCCGTAAACGATGCGCCGTTCCGCCCCGGCACAGGCCATCAGCGACAGGTTCGAAGGCGAGCCGCCGAACATATCGGTGACGATGACCACGCCAGAGCCGCCATCCACCTCATTCGCGGCCATGCAGATTTCGGCCTGCTTTGCGGCACGGTCATGGATATCCTCGATGGTAATGGCGCGCATCTGGGCCTGCGGCCCGACCACATGCTCCACCGCCGAGAGATACTCGCGTGCCAGTCCGCCATGCGCGACGATCACAATGCCGATCAAGCGTCTGTCACCCCGTATGCGTGGGATGGGTTGGCCCCATCCTGCGTTCAAGTTCCCGATGCCGTTTTGACACCGGCCATCCAGCTTCGGCAAGCAGTTTGCCTAGTTTTTCTGCAACTGCAACCGACCGATGTTGCCCGCCGGTACAGCCAAAGCCGATGGTCAGGTGGGCACGTCCCTCGGCCACGTGGGCCGGAAGCAGAAATAGAACCATGTCGCGCAACCTTTGGAAGAAGGGCGCAAACAGGGGATCGGTTTCCACAAAAGCAGCCACAGCCGAATCACGCCCGTCCTGCGCGCGGAGTTCCGGCTGCCAGTGAGGATTTTTCAGAAAGCGGCAGTCGAACACCATATCGACCCCGCGGGGCAGGCCGCGGCGATAGCTGAACGATTGCACCGAGACCGCCAGTCCCGCTGCCTTGCCGACATCGAACCAGTGCGCCAGTTCGGCCTTGAGGTCATGCGGTGTCATCTCTGTCGTGTCGATCAGATGGTCGGCGCGCGCGCGAATAGGGGCCAGAAGTTCAACCTCTCTCGCGATGCCGTCGCTGGGGGTTTCGCCTGCGGCAAGCGGATGGCTGCGCCGGGTCTGGCTGTAGCGGCGGATCAGTTCGGAGGGGGTGGAATCGAGATACAGCAAATCCAGAGCCGTGCGCGGATCGCGTGTCAGCCGGTCGATCAGCTCGATCAGGGCGGCGGCAGAAAATTCGCGATTTCTGACGTCGATGCCCAAGGCGATGGGGCGGCCAAGGGGCGGGCCGTCGATCAGGCGCGGCACAAGCGACAGGGGCAGATTGTCGATCGCCTCATACCCCAGATCCTCCAGCGCGTGGATGGCGGTTGACCGGCCAGCACCCGACGGGCCGGTGACAAGCACCAGCCGATGGTCGGGGGAATGCTCCGTGCTGTCGTGCACCGTCGTCCTATCCATGGCGCGCGCCTCGCAAATAACACAGGAGCGCAGATGGGAAATGGGCGCTTTGCGACGCAAGGACAAGCGGCAGGGTCGTACCCAGGATCGTGACGCTGCGGAAAGGCGGAAGGCGGTCGTGTTCGGTCTGCCCCAGATCGACCGCCAGCGCCAGTTTTGCCCGGGGCAGGGCCGGAGAGGTCAGAATGCCGATGCCCCGCGCCTCGATCAGCCCGGAAATGGTGGGGGGGCTGCTGGCGTAAAGACCTCCGTCGATGGCGGTGACCTCGGTTCGGTCATCGGCGACAAGTTCGGCGCCAAGGGCCATCAACTGCAAGGCCAGCGCCGATTTTCCCGCCCCCGACGTCCCGATGAGAAGAAGTCCCCGATCGGCACCAAGGGCCACGCATGACGCGTGCAGGAGGTCTTTGGTTGTCACACCGGCAGGCCGATCACGAAGCGCGCGCCCAGCGGCTCGGATGTGGGGTCGGCATGAGTGGGACGGATGTTTTCGGCCCAGATCACGCCGCCATGCGCTTCGACAATCTGTTTCGAGATCGCAAGACCCAGGCCCGAATGGTTGCCGAATTGTTGTTCAGGACGTTCTGAGTAAAAGCGTTTGAAAATTTTGGTCAGCGCCTGTTCCGGAATGCCGGGGCCGGTATCTTCCACCACCACCAGAACGCGGTTTTCGCGCTTGCGCGCCCAGACGCGCACGGCATCGCCCTTGTCGCAGAAGGAAATCGCGTTGGTGATCAGATTGACGAAGACTTGCGCCAGACGGGCCTCAAGCCCGCGGATGCGGATCGGCTCGGCGGGAAAGTCGGTGATGAAATCGACACCTTTCTCGGCTGCCTGCTGGCCTAGGTATTCGGTCAGGTTACCAAGGGTTTTCAGAAGGTTGAACTCTTCTTCCTCTTCCTTGACCAGTTCGCTGTCCAACCGCGAGGCGTTGGAGATATCGCTGACCAGCCGGTCAAGCCGACGGACGTCATGGTCGATCACCTCCAGCAGGCGGGTACGCTGTTCGTCCTTCTTGACGTAGTGCAACGAGCCGACGGCCGAGCGCAGGCTGGCCAGGGGGTTCTTGATCTCATGCGCGACATCGGCCGCGAATTGTTCGTTGGCGTCGATCCGTTCGTAAAGGGCGGCAACCATACCGCGCATGGCGACCGACAGGCGGCCTATCTCATCGGGGCGGGCAGACAGGTCAGGAATGCGCACTCGGCCCGGCGACATATGGCGCGCGTCACGGTCGCGGCCAAGTTCGGCGGCGGCGGCAAGGTCGGACAGCGGGTTGGCGATGGTCGAGGCGAGGACCGTAGATAGGCCGATCGAGACGAGAAGTGCGATGACGAACATCTGCAAGACCTGCTCGCGCTCATACCGCACCAGCGCGTCAATCTCACCGTGTGCAGAGGCGACGGCGATGGCGCCGATCACCTGCCCGGCACTGTCGCGAACCGGCGCCAGGGCGGCGAACAACGTGTTTTCAGAGGTGCCCGCGCCCCCCGTAACAGCCAGTTCGCCTTTGAGTGCGCGGTCAAGCTGGCTGCGGGCCAGGACTTCGTTGTTGCCGGTGCCGACCGGGTCGCCGCCGCTGACCAGAAAGCCGGAAACGGTATCCCAGATGCCGCCCAGAAAGTCGGTGATCACCGTCGGGCGATCTTCGCGGCGCAGGATTTCGGCGCTGGACTGCCCGCCTTCGGCGCGGGCGACAACTGAACCTGCGGTATCGAACAGAAACACCTCGACGCTGGGGCCGATGGTCACGCCGTCCAGCGTGGCGGGCAGGGCGTTTGTCGATTTGCCGCTGACCACATCGGCCAGAAGCTGCGCCTCGGTGATCAGGGCCTGTTCGCGCTGCAATACCAAGCTGTCGCGGAAGGGGTTCAGGAACAACACCCCGGCGACAAGCATGACCAAGGCCACGAGATTGAAGACGATGATCTTGCGCGCCAGCGGCGAGCGGTTCAGCGTCATAAGCCCGCGGCGTTTGCGCCCGGCACGCAGAACCGGATCGACCAGAACCTCTGGTGAAACCCAGTCTTCGCCCAAAAGCAGCTCGCCCGGCTTGGCCGGGCTTGCTTTTTCAGGGTCGATCTTGGCGGCTGCGGTCATTCTTCGTTGTAACGATAGCCGATGCCATAAAGGGTTTCGATGGCCGAGAAATCATCATCAACCGCGCGCATCTTCTTGCGCAGGCGCTTGATATGGCTGTCGATGGTGCGGTCGTCGANNTAGGCCACATCCATCAACTGATCGCGGCTTTTTACAAAGCCGGGCCGCTGCGCCAAGGCCTGCAACAGCATGAATTCGGTGACGGTCAGGGCGACATCGCGGCCCTTCCAGCTAACCGAATGGCGCAAGGGATCCATGCGCAGTTGCCCGCGCTCCATGATCTTGTTTTCCTCGACCACGGCGGTCTCGCCGTTGGTGATCACATCCTGACGGCGCAGCAGAGCCCGGATACGCTCGACCAGAAGGCGCTGGCTGAAGGGCTTCTTGACGTAATCGTCCGCCCCCATGCGCAGGCCAAGCACCTCGTCAATCTCATCATCCTTGGAGGTGAGAAAGATCACCGGCATCAAGGTTTTCTGCCGCAGTCGTTGCAGCAGGTCCATGCCGTCCATCCGGGGCATCTTGATGTCCAGCACCGCCATGTCGGGCAGGCGACGATTGAAAGCATCCAGCGCGGATTGCCCGTCGTTATAGGTTTCAACCTCGAAACCTTCCGCTTCCAGCGCCATGGAAACAGAGGTCAGAATATTACGGTCATCATCAACAAGGGCGATCCGTGCCATTTTCGGCTTCCCCAATTCTGCTCATTATTATTTTGCGGAATCATCGGGCTTTAGGCGGCAGGAATCAACAGCAATGTGCGAATCACCCTGTCGCTGACAGGCAGAGATGTGGCGAATTTGTCCTCCCATGGCGAAACTGCCGCACATTTGCCCCTGCGCGCAAAATGGTTGCGCTAAACTTTGCCTGAACGAAAGATGGTTGCGCTAACTGTTCTAAACCCTTCTATTCGCCACAAAATCCCCATGTTATAGGCCACGCATCGGACCAACGAGGAGTGGTTCTGGTGGCATCCAAGGCCCGGATGCCTGTGTTTTGACTAGACCGTCCCAATCATGGGCGGAAACAGGAGCTTGCTGGACATGACCGGACGGGTGAACGCCAACGCGACGTTGGAAGATCAGGGTATCTCGGGGCTTGGCCACGTTTATTATAACCTGATCGAGCCTGCGTTGGTTGAGGCTGCCGTCCTGCGCGGCGAAGGCAAGCTTGGCAAGGGTGGGGCGTTCCTTTGCACCACCGGCCAGTTCACCGGCCGTTCGCCCAAGGACAAGCACGTCGTGCGTACCGCTTCGGTGGAAAACACCATCTGGTGGGAAAACAATGCACCGATGGCCCCTGATGCCTTCGACCGCCTTTATGCCGACATGCTAGGGCATATGAAGGGGCGCGATTATTTCGTGCAAGACCTGTTCGCCGGGGCTGACCCCGAGCATCGCCTGGATGTGCGGATGGTGACTGAACTCGCTTGGCATGGCCTGTTCATCCGCCATCTGCTGCGCCGTCCGTCGCGTGACGAGTTGGACAGCTTCGTTCCCGAATTCACCATCATCAACTGCCCGTCGTTCAAGGCCGATCCTGCCCGCCATGGGTGCCGTACCGACACGGTGATCGCGCTCAACTTCGACAAGAAGCTGATCCTGATCGCCAACACTGAGTATGCGGGTGAGAACAAGAAGTCGGTTTTCACGCTGCTGAACTACCTGTTGCCCGAAAAGGGCGTGATGCCGATGCATTGCTCGGCCAATCATGCCATCGGCAACACGGGTGAGACGGCGGTGTTCTTCGGCCTGTCGGGCACCGGCAAGACCACGCTTTCTGCCGATGCCAGCCGCACGCTGATCGGCGATGACGAACATGGCTGGTCGGATACGGGCACCTTCAACTTTGAAGGTGGCTGCTATGCCAAGACCATCAACCTGTCGGCCGAGGCCGAGCCTGAAATCTACGCGACCACGCACCGCTTTGCGACCGTGATCGAGAACATGGTCTATGATCCCGAAACCTTTGAACTGGATTTCGAGGACAACAGCCTGACCGACAACATGCGCTGTGCCTATCCGCTGGACTATATCTCCAACGCTTCGGCGACGGGGCTGGGCGGGATGCCGAAGAACGTGGTGATGTTGACCTGCGACGCCTATGGCGTGCTGCCGCCGATCTCGCGCTTGTCGCCGGCGCAGGCGATGTATCACTTCCTGTCGGGCTTCACCTCGAAGACGCCGGGCACCGAGCGTGGCGTGACCGAGCCGACCCCGACCTTTTCCACCTGCTTCGGTGCGCCCTTCATGCCGCGTCGGCCTGAGGTTTACGGCAAGCTGTTGCAAGAAAAGATCGCCAAGACCGGTGCGACCTGCTGGCTGGTCAACACCGGCTGGACCGGCGGCAAGCACGGCACGGGCAAGCGGATGCCGATCAAGGCGACCCGCGCGCTGCTGACTGCGGCGCTGGACGGTTCGCTGGCGAAGGCCGAGTTCCGAAAAGATCCGAATTTCGGCTTTGAGGTGCCTGTGGCCGTGCCGGGCGTGGACACCACGCTGCTGAACCCGCGCGAAACCTGGGCCGACAAGGCCGCCTATGATGCGCAGGCCAAAAAGCTGGTCGAGATGTTCTCGAAAAACTTCGAACAATATGTTGCGCATATTGATGACGACGTGAAGGCGGCGGCGATCGGCTGATAGGCGTTGCGGCTCATCTAAGGGGTGTGTTCGTGGCGCAGATTATGGTCTGCGCCACCGCATCTCTGGCTATGGCCAAGCCAAGTGCATCCTATAATTCAGGATTGATTGCTGACTTTCAGGTTGGAATCTTCTGCAAACCGTCGGAGAGCCACGACGATGCAGAAGGCAGCACGATCAAGGGCACCGTTCAACGCTTTGACAATCAGCCGCGTCTGGCACGCAGGACTCAGGTCATTCCGGCGGTTGACGGGATCATGTTCGGGGTTGAGGCCAGGGAAAGCCCAGATTCCGCGGCGAATGTGACAATTACGGTCGAACATCCGCCACTGGGGGCCAAGGGCCTCACCCATGAAAGCTGGGAAACCCGGATGTCGGGAACGCATACAACATTCCACGGATATTATCTTGGTCTTTCAGACGGTAACCCCAAAGGGCGTTGGGTGATCACCGCAACACGGGGCAAAAAGACCTTGTTCCGCGCCGAGTTTGACGTGTCCGGCCCCGCAAAACCAAGCAAAGATCCGTGCCGCGTCGCCACAATCGGGTAATGTTCGCCCTGAATATTAGCGACATTATAGTGCGAAGCAAATGGTCACATTGAAATCTTGTTGCGCTGCGGCTGCAAAAGGTTTACCCAGCGCAGGTGCAGAATTTTCGCGGGGGAAATGATGATGGCCCATGATGGACAGCGCCTTGAAGGGCAGATTTCCGTTGCGGAGCTGACCGGCCTGACGGCGGCCATCGTGCCCGAGGTCGAGGCGATCTTTACCCGCGCGCGCGAGGCGCTGCGCAACCTTGTGACGGTGAATGGCAAGATCAGCGCCGCCGCGCTGGAGACTCATCAGTTCGCCGCCCATACCCTGTCGTGGCTGGCGACCTATACCGAGGGGCTGCGGCAGTTGAACGCCTGGGCGGGGCGGCTGGCCGAGGCGGGCACGTTGGGCGAGATGGAGGCGCTGATCCTGCAGGTCGGGTTTGGCGAATACCTCAACCAGATTTTCGGCGGCATTCCCATGAGCCAGGGCGAGCTTGCCCGCCTGTCCGATCTTGGGGTCGAGGCGACACCGGGCGAAGCTGCGCGCCGGTTGATGGCGCATGGCAATACCTCTGCCGCGCGTGGTCGTCTGGTGGCGCTGATGCGTGATAACCATGGCCGCGCAACCTTTGGCGCGACCGGGCTGGACGAAGAACTGGAGATGATCCGCGACCAGTTCCGCCGCTATGCCGATGAAAAGGTGGTGCCTTTCGCGCATGACTGGCACCTCAAGGATGAGCTGATCCCGATGGAGGTGATCAGCGATCTGGCAGAAATGGGCGTGTTCGGCCTGACGATCCCCGAGGAATTCGGCGGCTTTGGTCTGTCGAAAGCATCGATGGTGGTCGTCAGCGAGGAACTGTCGCGCGGCTATATCGGCGTGGGCAGCCTTGGCACCCGCAGCGAGATTGCCGCCGAGCTGATCCTGTGCGGCGGCACGGCCGAACAGAAGGCGCAGTGGTTGCCCAAGTTGGCCAGCGGAGAGATCCTGCCGACAGCCGTTTTCACCGAGCCGAATACCGGGTCGGACCTTGGGTCATTGCGCACTCGGGCCGTGAAGGTGGGCGACGATTGGGAGGTGACGGGCAACAAGACCTGGATCACCCATGCCGCGCGCACCCATGTGATGACCCTGCTGGCGCGGACGGACCCGGAGACGACCGATTATCGCGGCCTGTCGATGTTTCTAGCCGAAAAGACCCCCGGCACCGATGCCGAGCCGTTCCCGACCCCGGGCATGACAGGCGGCGAGATCGAGGTGCTGGGCTATCGCGGCATGAAGGAATACGAGCTGGGCTTTGACAGCTTCAAGGTCAAGGGCGCGAACCTTCTGGGCGGGGTAGAGGGGCAGGGCTTCAAACAGTTGATGCAAACCTTCGAAAGTGCACGCATCCAGACCGGCGCACGCGCGATTGGTGTGGCGCAGGCTGCGCTGGAAGAGGGGATGCGCTACGGCGAGGATCGCAAGCAATTCGGCAAGCCTTTGATCGAGTTTCCCCGCATCGCTGGCAAGCTGGCGATGATGGCGGTCGAGATCATGATCGCCCGGCAGCTTACCTATTTCAGCGCCTGGCAGAAAGACCACGACAAGCGGTGTGATCTTGAGGCCGGGATGGCCAAGCTCTTGGGAGCGCGGGTGGCATGGGCTGCGGCGGACAATGCCTTGCAGATCCATGGCGGCAACGGCTTTGCGCTGGAATACAAGATCAGCCGCATCCTGTGCGACGCCCGCATCCTGAACATTTTTGAAGGGGCGGCCGAAATTCAGGCGCAGGTCATCGCGCGCCGCCTGCTGGACTGAGGCTTGCCGCAAGCGGTGCAGCATGGCACCTTTGGGTTAGCCCGGAGGTCCCGATGCGCTATGCCTTGTTGTTTCCCCTGCTGTTGGCAGCCTGCGTGACCCAACCCAAGAACGAACCCTATTACTGGAAACTGGTGTCGATTGACGGGCAGCCCTTTGGCGTCACTGCCACACTGGCGATTGAGGGTGACCGCGCCTTTGGTCAGGCCCCCTGCAACCGCTGGACGGGGCAGGTAGAGACCGATCCCTTCCCGGAATGGCGTATCCGCAAGGTGGCCGCGACCATGATGGCCTGCGACAAGCTGGCGGAGGAGCAGGTATTCTTTGCCGCGATGCAGGCGATGACGCATCAGTCGGTAGGGATCGGGCATCTGGAACTGGTGGATCAAAAGGGCCGAGAGATGAGGTTCGTGCCCGCTAAGCCCTGATCCGGCACCCCGATCAGCCCGGCTCTGCCACGACCCCGCCGTGCGACGGGCGCAAGGCGCCAAGGCGCGGATGCAGCCGACCGGCAATGCCGAAGGCCAGCGCCAGCCCCAATCCGGTGGCGGCAAAGATGCCCGGCAAGGGGGCGACCAGCAGCACCAGCCAAGCCACTCCTGGGGTAACGATGCCCGATACATCGCGGAAGCTCGAGAAGATCGCGCTCATTTCGGCCCGCTCCGATGGTTTGACGGCCATCAGGAAGGGCAGGCTGCCGATCACATCCAGATAGACCAAAAAGATGGATGCGGCCATCATGGCGGCAACGGCCAGAGGAGGCAACGACGAAAGCAGTGTTGCACCCAGAAAGCCCAAGGCACAGCAGCCGAACCCCAGCCGCACCGCACGCCGCACCGTGCCGCGCCGTGACAGGCGCAGCATCAGCGGCGAGATGAACAGCAGCGCGTTGGTTACCGACAGGGCGGTGCCTGCCACCTTGTCACCCAGCCCGTATTCGATGCAGTAGATCGGCAGATAGACAACATAGACCCACCAACCGCAGGACCGGATGACGGCAAACAGCCAGCCTGCGATCAGCCGGGGTTGTTGCAGGAACCGGCCCATATAGGCCAACGGATTGGGTGCGGGGCCACGGGCGCGGGCAATCTGGCGGCCATTGCCCAGCCGCAGATGCCAGAAGGTCGCCAGCAGCACCAGTGCAAAGGTTCCGGCAATCAGAAAGGGCGCGGGCGGCCATACCTCGTGCAGCCAGACACCCGTCATGGGCCCGATAGCCCATGGGGCGGCAGCATAGAGCATCTGCATCGACTGGTTATGACCCAGATCCTCGCGGGCCACATAGTCTAGGATGTAGGCGTTCAGGCAGACAAAGGTGGTGACGGTTCCCATTGCCATGGCGATGATACCCAAAACCGTCAGGGCGGGATGCCCGGTCAGCATCAGCGTCATGGCCGAGGGATAAAGCAGGCATCCGGCCGAATACATCCAGCGCCGGGGGATATGGCGGGTGAACCACGGCACCATCAACCCCCAAAGCAGCGAGGCGATTCCTGCAATGAAATAGGCGGCAGAGGTCGCCTCGGCACTGCCCAGCGCCTGATAGACCACCAGCGGGGTGGTGGAAATCAGTGTGCCGCGAATCGCCGCCTCGATCCCGGTGAGGATAGCGAAATGCTGCGTCTTGGGGCGGGGGGCCGACACCAGCGGCAGGGGACGGTCCTGAATAGCCATGATGACAAAATGCGTCTTGTGGATGCCGGTTTCTGCCTCATCCGCGACGAGGCCTTGCCGGGGCGCGACGCTATGACGGTGCCTGGCTTAGGGGCGGGACAGCAGGTCGGCCAGGCGTTGGCGGGCGGCGGGCAGCGGTGCCCCTGCCAGAACCGGCGCCAAGGCGCGCTCCAGAAAAAAGCCGGTCAGGGCAAGGGCGGGGGCATAATCGGACGGGGTGTCGGCCTGCCCCAGAAGAACGCCCGGCAGCGGCAGCAGGCGCGCCGCCCAAGCGCCCGCGCCTGCCGTGCTGACCGCCCGTCCGCTGCGCGGCGAGACATAGGCAAGGCCAGTCGTTGCCCCGGTCACGGCACAGGATGACAGGTCCAGTGCAAAGCCAAGCTCGGCCAGAAGAAGCAGTTCCCACCGTAGATAGGCGGGCTGCCAGCCGGGGGCCAGCAGGGCCTCCGCCAGGGCCATGGTGCCGGTGTAAAGGGCTGGATGCGGTTCCCGCTCTGGCAGGGCGACATGCAGCAGCGCGCAGATCGCGTTCAGGGCACTCAGGGCAGGGCGGTCGGATAGAATGGCGCTGCGGCTGCGCCGGGGCTCGGCACGAAACTGGCCCAGATGGTCGCCAAGCCGGGCGTGCCAGTCCAGCGCAAGCTGGTTGCCCGGTTGCAGCATCGGCGCCATGCGCCGCGACAGGCCGCCCGGCACGGCACCCAGATGACGGCCATGGTGAGGGGTGAACACCTCAATGATAGCGGCCGCTTCGCCATGCGGGCGCACCGAGATCAGAAAGCCTTCATCCCGCCATTCCATGGGGAGAGTATCGGCTGTGCGGGGGAGGGTGGGCAAGGGGATTGCGTCTTCATCTGCCCGGTAAGGTGGGCGGTTGGCCTTTTGCCCGACAGCAGCCCGTCACTCCAGCCCCTCCTCACCCAGCAGGGTACGGCCTTGCCGGTCCTCAAGCTCGATCAGCCAGAGGTCGGTGTCGCGCTTGCGCTGGCGGGTAAGGGCGGCGTCAACCTCGGTCTCGGGCCCTTCGGCCAGCACCATCCAGATGGGTCGATCCGCCGTCAGGTCATAGCCGCGTTGAAAGGCGCGGGCCTTGCCGTCCAGCGTGGCGACCTTGACCACCACGGCACCCGCCGTGGCATCGCCTTTTGCGGTGACGTAAACCGGAATGTCGGCCAGCCTGAGCCGCGCGAGATAGGCCGCAACCCACAAATCGCTGGTCAGCCGGGCGCGCATGGCTCAGGCGTCGCCGTCCTTGAAATCCAGCCCCATTTCCGAATATCGCTCTGACTCGTCCAGCCAGTTCGGGCGCACGATGACGCGCAGGAACAGATGCACCGGGCGACCCAGAAACTCGGCAATCTCGACCCGGGCGGCCTGACCGACCTGCTTGATCGTCTCGCCCTTGGCGCCAAGAATGATGCCCTTGTGTCCGTCGCGCGCGACATAGACCACCTGGTCGATGCGGGTGGACCCATCAGTGCGGTCTTCCCACTTTTCGGTCTCGACCGTCAGTTGGTAGGGCAGTTCTTCATGCAGGCGCAGGGTCAGCTTTTCGCGGGTCATCTCGGCGGCGATCATGCGCATCGGCAGGTCAGCCAGTTGATCCTCGGGGTAATACCACTCGCCTTCGGGCAACTGGCTGGCCAGCCAGTCCCGCAGGTCATCGACGCCATAGCCGCGTTCGGCCGAAATCATGAAGGTCTTGGCGAAGGGGAAAGCCTCGTTCATTTCCTGCGTCAGGGCCAGCAGGTGTTCGGCCTTGGTGCGGTCGATCTTGTTGATGGCAAGGGCCACGGGCTTGCCCGCAGGCATTTCATCCTTCAGCCGGTCGATGATGGCGCGGGTGCCTTCGGTCAGGCCACGATGCGCCTCGATCAACAGCACCACGACATCGGCATCGGCCGCCCCGCCCCAGGCGGCCTTGACCATCGAACGGTCCAGCCGGCGGCGCGGGCGGAAGATGCCGGGGGTATCGACAAAGACGATCTGGGTCTGCCCGGCCATGCAGACGCCCCGAATCCGCGCCCGCGTGGTCTGCACCTTGTGGGTGACGATCGAGACCTTGGCCCCGACCATGCGGTTCAGCAGGGTGGATTTCCCGGCATTCGGCTCCCCGATCAGGGCGACAAATCCGGCGCGGGTGGTGTCAGTCATCGGTCGTCTCCATCCGGGCCAGCAAGGCACCTGCCGCCGCCTGTTCGGCGGCGCGTTTCGATCCGGCGCTGGCAGTTTCTGCTGCGCCATTGTCCAGCCGCACCTCCACGGTGAAGCGCGGCTGGTGGTCCGGCCCGTCGCGGCCGGTCAAGGTATAGCCGGGGGGCTGCATTGCGCGGGCCTGCGCCCACTCCTGCAAGGCGGTCTTGGCGTCGCGGGCATCGGGGGCGACGGTGCCGATGCGGTCGCCCCAGAGGCGCAGCACCAGGGCGCGCGCCGCCTCGAACCCTCCATCCTGATGGACGGCGGCAATCACCGCTTCCATCGCATCGCCCAGAAGCGCCTCTTTCCGCCGCCCGCCGGACATCATTTCCGACCGGCCCAGTTTCAGCACATCGCCAAGGCCGATGTCGCGAGCCACTTCGGCGCAGGTTTCCTTGCGCACAAGGGCGTTGAAGCGGGGGGCAAGCTGGCCCTCGGTCGCCTGCTGGTCAGCCCCCAGCAGTGCCTCGGCCATGACAAGGCCAAGCACACGGTCGCCCAAGAATTCCAGCCGCTGGTTGTCGGGACGGGTGGGCGAGGAAATCGAGGCATGGGTGACGGCGCGCAGCAGCAGCGCGGGTTGGCGGAACCTATGGCCCAGACGGTCCTGAAAGGACAGAAGATCAGCCGACAGTCTCATTTCACGGCCACGAAATAGCGGTGGGGGCGCCAGGTCCAGAACGCCCACATGCTTGCGCCTTCGGCTGAAAAGATCACCCGAGAGGCGCGGCCCACCAGGTTTTCGGCCGGAACAAAGCCCACGCCGCCCGCTATCTGGGCAAAGCGGCTGTCCAGGCTGTTGTCGCGGTTGTCACCCAGCATGAAATAATGGCCTGCGGGCACGGTAAAGACCTGCGTGTTATCGGCGAAGCCCGCCGGTTCAAGGTTGACGATAGCATGGCTGCGCCCCTCAGGCAGCAATTCTGTCAGGCGCGGCGTTTCGCAACTGCCGCCCAGACCCACCGGATCGTTGGCGCAGCGCGGCAAGACATAGGCCGGGCCTTGCGGGGCCTTGAGTTCGGTGAATGTGCCGTCAGGTGCTTGCGGCAGCGGCTTGTCATCAACATAGACCACGCCACTTTTGAGCTGAATGCGTTCGCCAGGCAGGCCAATCAATCGTTTGACATGACTGTCACCTGTGACGGGGTGGCGGAACACCACCAGATCGCCGCGCTGATAGCTGCCCGGCGACAGCAGGCGCACGGCCACATAATCTCCTGCAAGAAGGGTGGGTTTGCTTGACTCGGATGGCATCCAATAGGGCGACCAGAACAGCCGCGACAGCGACAGGACCACCATCAGCCCCAGCGCCCCCATACCTAGGGCGCGCAAGGTTGGGTGGCCTTGCAGATAGGGACGGCGCGAGGGCAGTGCGATCAGCGCCAGAACCAGCACAAGTCCAAGATAGGGCACCAGAAACAGCGCGCCCCACAGCCCAGAGCGCCCGGTATCATGCAAACGGCGGATCAGTGTGGCCAGCGTCAGCGTTGCAACCAGACCGCTGGCCATCACGAGCCAAGGCTGCGCTGCGGGATAGTCTGCCGCCGTCAGAATCTGCACCGCCAGCACCAGTGCCAGCGCGGCCACAACCGCAATCGCCTCGCGCCGGGGCGCCGTGCCGGAAAGGTCAAACCGCCTGGCCAGCCCCTGCATCCGTTTATTCGACCGCCTTGAAGAACCGATCGGCACGCCAGGTCCAGAAGTAGAACAGTGACCGGCCTGCGGACGAGAACATCACGCGGTCCACCCGGCCCAGCAGGTTTTCGGCCGGAACAAAGCCCACCCCACCCGAGGCTTGGGGGAAGCGGCTGTCCAGACTGTTGTCGCGGTTGTCGCCCATGAAGAAGTAATGGCCCGGCGGCACGGTGAAGACATCGGTGTTGTCGCCGGGATTGCCATCTCGCACGTTCAGCACATCATGGGTGCGCCCGCCCGGCAGGGTTTCGCGGGCGCGAGGCTTTTCGCAGACGCCGGTGGCCTGCGCATCATTGGCGCAGGCCGGATAACCGCCCTGCGGGCCTTGTGGTTCGTACTTCTCGGTAAAGACGCCATCGGCTTCCTGCGGCACCTCGGCCCCGTTCAGGAACAGGATACCGTTCTTGACCTGCACCGTATCGCCCGGCAGGCCGATAAGGCGTTTCACATAATCCTCGCCCGAGACAGGATGGCGGAACACCACCACATCGCCGCGCTGCGGGTCAGACGCCAGAATGCGGCCCGAAATCGGGCAGATGCCAAAGGGACAGGAATACTTGGAATAGCCATAGGCCATCTTGTTGACGAAGATGAAATCGCCGATCAGCAGCGTGTCCTTCATCGATTCCGAGGGAATCCAGAACGGCTGGAAGAACAGCGTGCGGAAGACGCCCGCGATAAGCAGGGCCCAGAACACGGTTTTCACCGTTTCCATGATACCGCCTTCGGATTTCGCCATGATCGGGGTGCCTTTGCTGTGGGAAGGGAGGCTTTCGTCCGCGGCTACATGCGCGCTGGGGTGGGGGGAGTCAAGTTCAGGGCGCGGTCAGGGGGCGATTGGCAGGGCCTCGATCAGCACGAAAGCCTGCGCCCAAGGGTGATCGTCGGTCAAGGTAACGTGAACCACGGCGTGATGACCCGGCGGGGTCATCTGTGCCAGCCGCTCGGCAGCCCAGCCGGTCAGGTGCATGACGGGTTGCCCGGTTTCCAGATTGGAGACTGCCATGTCCTTCCACGAGATGCCCATGCGCAGCCCGGTTCCCAGCGCCTTGGAGCAGGCCTCTTTCGCGGCCCAGCGTTTGGCATAGGTGGCGGCCACATTGCGCGGGCGGCTTTCGGCCTTGCGTTGTTCGCGGGGCGTGAACACGCGGTCGCGAAAACGGTCGCCGAACCGGGCCAGCGTGGCCTCGATCCGCTCGATATTCGCAAGGTCGGTGCCGATGCCCAGAATCATGCCAGAATCATGAACGTCTCAGGTTCACCGCAGCGCGGCGGCCATGATCAGGGCGGTGACGCCCGTGGACAGCATCTCGATCCCCAGAAGCACGCCCAACAGCACGGGGGCAGAGGTGGACAGATCGGCCAGCACGATGATGCCCAGCAACGCCGAGACCGCGCCCGACAGCATCACACCCCAGCCAAGCCGTGCCGGTTGGACCATGCGCCCGATGAACAGCTTGAACAGGCCCGAAACCAGGAAAGACACCGCCACCACCACGGTCAGTGCCACCAACCCGCCCAGGGGATTGCGCAACAGTTCCACCCCGATCAGCGCCATGACGCCGCCCAAGAGCAACAGCCACAGGGCTGCCCCTTCGGCTCGATGGCGGATCGCGGTGACGATTTGCAGGATGCCGAGGATCAGGAAAGCCCAGCCCGCGAACAGCTCGATCGTCAGAGAGGCGGGAAAGGGGTGGATCAGCGTCAGCACGCCGCCCAGAAGGAACAGGATACCCAAGATAATCAGCCAGGCGCGGTTTGACATTCTAGCCTCCTTAGGGGCGTGCTTGGTCCATGCGCCGGCGCATTTCCTCGATGGCGGGGCCAAGGCCCAGATAAATCGCCTCCCCGATCAGGAAATGGCCGATATTCAGTTCCACCACCTGCGGAATGGCGGCGATAGGGGCTACGTTGTCATAGGTCAGGCCGTGGCCGGCGTGAACTTCCAGCCCCAGGCTGGCGGCCAGCGCCGCTGCATCGCGCAGCGCGTCCAGCTCTTCTGCGGCGGCGTCCAGGCGTCCTTCGGCGTGCAGGTCGGAATAATGGCCGGTGTGCAGCTCGACCACGGCGGCACCGATGCGGGCCGAGGCCTCGATCTGGCGGGGATCGTGGCCGATGAACATCGAAACCCGGCACCCTGCGCCACGCAAGGGGGCGATGTATTGCGTCAGGCGGCTCTGGTCGCCCGCCACATCCAGCCCGCCTTCTGTGGTGCGTTCCTCGCGCTTTTCGGGAACAAGGCAGATGGCGTGGGGCTTCAACCGCAGGGCGATGGCCTGCATATCTTCCGTGGCGGCGCATTCGAAGTTCAGGGGAATGCCCAGGCCCGCACGCAATGCCTCCATATCCGTGTCACGGATGTGGCGGCGGTCTTCGCGCAGATGGGCGGTGATGCCGTCGGCCCCCGCCGCTTCGGCCAGAAGGGCCGCGCGCAAGGGATCTGGCCAGGCAGAGCCGCGCGCGTTGCGCACGGTGGCCACATGGTCGATATTCACGCCCAGCCGCAATTTTCTGCCCGTCATATCTGCTCCGTCCCGTCTGGTTTGCACCAGACTAGGGCTCTCCGGGGCGCGAGTCATCCCCTGCCGCAGTTTCCCTTGGGTGGGCAAGGCGATGAGCAGTCTCGGCAAGGGCTGCGCGCAGTTTACGGCGACGTTCGTGGCGATCATCCGCCTTGGCAGCGCGGGCCTTTTGATAGGTTTGCACCAAGGGGATCGTCACATAATAGGCCACTGCCGAAATCACGAGACCGGGCAGCAAAGCGCCGATGAAATAGGGTACATAGATCTCGTGCCAAAACCGGATCAGCCCGCCCCAGTGCATCGTGGCCGGGGTAAAGATCGCCATGAAATTGCGCCACAGATCGGCCCCGGCATGGGCGAAGGCATCCGCAATCGCGCCTGCGGTAAGCGGTTCCTGAACGCCCATGATCCAATGGCCAAAGGTCATCGCAAAGACGGCGAAGAAGGGCGTGGTCAGCGGGTTGGTGTTGAACGTGCCAAGCAAAGCTGCCAGCAGATTGCCGCGCACAAGCCTGGCGGCGGCCCAAGCGGCGACGAATTGCAGGCCGGGCAAGGGTAGGAAGCCGACAAGGAACCCCGCGAATACGCCGCGCGCAATCCGGTGCGGATCATCGGGCAGCCTGCTCATCCTGTGGATGACATAGCGGGTCGCGCGTTTGAACCCCCCCCGAGGGTAGATCATCTCGCGCATCCAGGCCATCCAGCCCAGCTTTTCCCGCCGTTTGAATACCACGCCGATTCCTATCCGTCTTCCGGCACCCCGACAGGGCCGCCAATTTGCCTTACATAGTTACGAACGGCGCGTCACCAACCGAAACGTCCCAAGCGTGATGCCGCGCGCCTGTGTCACAACCATGACGCGGCGATGGCATTGCCGCGTGTCGGCGCAGGGTCAGGGTCTGCGCGCCAGATCGCGGTGGCGAGAAACCTGCGCCACATCGGTTTCGGCTTCGAGCGCGGTCATAACCATATGAAGATGTTCGACATCCCGCAGGTCCACGTCAACCAGTAAGCGGTAGAAATCTGGCTTCCTCTCGGTAAATTTAAGATCCGAGATATTGGCCTTCTGCTCACCGATCAGGGTGCAGATGCGGCCCAGAACGCCCGCATCGTTCGAGATGGTCAGCTCCAGCGACACGGTATTCACCGCCTTGTGACGGCCCGCATGCCAGTGCAGGTCGATCCAGCGGTTGGGCTGCTCTTCAAACTCTTCCAGCGCGGGGCAGTCGATGGCGTGAACAACTACGCCCTGCCCCCGGTAGGTGATACCGACAATGCGTTCGCCCGGCAGCGGCTGGCAGCAGGGCGCGCGGCGGACGGTCTGGTCATCGGGCAGGCCCAGAACGGGACGGGCATCGTCCACCTCGTCGGCGACCTTCTGCGACAGTTCGGGATAAAGGGTTTCCACCACCTTGCGCGCGGTCAGTTCGGCCGAACCCAGGCGCGCCAGAAGTTCGGTCTCATCGGGCTGGCCCAGCATCCGCGCCGCGGTGCGCAGTGCCTTGTCGGTGGCCTTCTTGCCAACATGCTCAAAGGCGGCGCGGGCCAGTTCCTGCCCAAGGCGGATGAAGCGGCCCTTGTCCTCTTCCCGCAAGGACCGCCGGATCGCGGCCTTGGCGCGGCCCGTCGTCACGATATCCACCCAGCTTGCCTGCGGGCGCTGGCCCTCAGCGGTGATGATTTCAACCGACTGGCCGTTCTTCAGCCGCGTCCACAGCGGCACGCGGATACCATCGACCTTGGCCGAAACGGTGGAATTGCCGATGCGGGTGTGGATGGCATAGGCGAAATCCAGGGGTGTCGCCCCGCGCGGCAGTTGCACCACATCGCCCTTGGGGGTGAAGCAGAACACCTGGTCGGAATACATCTCAAGCTTGACGTTTTCCAGGAACTCGTCGTGGTCGCCTTCGTCAAACCGTTCGGTCAACTGGGCGATCCACTTGGCCGGATCGACGGCAAAGGGGTTCTTGGCGCGCACGCCCTCGCGGTAGGACCAGTGCGCGGCAACACCGGCCTCGGCGACCTCGTGCATTTCTTGCGTGCGGATCTGCACCTCGACCCGCTTGCCGTCGCGGCCCGAAACGGTGGCATGAATGCTGCGGTAACCGTTCGACTTCGGTTGGCTGATGTAATCCTTGAACCGCCCCGGCACGGCACGCCATCGTTGGTGGATCACACCAAGAATGGTGTAGCAATCGGCGACGCTGCCGCAAATGACGCGGAAACCGTAGATGTCCGACAGGCGGGAAAAGGCCAGATCCTTTTCCTGCATCTTGCGCCAGATCGAATAGGGTTTCTTGGCCCGGCCATAGACCGAGGCATCGACCCCCACCTTGTCCAGCTCGGCCCGGATGTCGGCGGTGATCTTGTGGATCACATCGCCCGCCTCGCGCTGCAGCATCAGGAAGCGGCGTATGATAGAGGCGCGCGCTTCGGGGTTCAGGACCTTGAAGGCAAGGTCTTCCAGCTCTTCGCGCATCCATTGCATCCCCATGCGTCCGGCAAGGGGGGCAAAGATTTCCATCGTCTCGCGGGCCTTCTGGGCCTGCTTTTCCGGCTTCATCGACTTGATCGTCCGCATGTTGTGCAGACGGTCGGCCAGCTTGACCAGGATGACCCGCAGATCCTTGGACATTGCCATGAACAGCTTGCGGAAGTTTTCCGCCTGCTGGCTGTGGGTCGAGGAAAGTTGCAGGTTTGTCAGCTTGGTGACGCCATCGACCAGTTCGGCGACCTCGTGCCCGAAAAGGCGTTCGACCTCGGTATAGGTGGACTTGGTATCCTCGATCGTGTCGTGCAGCAGCGCGGTGATGATGGTGGCATCATCCAGGTGCTGTTCGGTCAGGATCGCAGCCACGGCGACGGGATGGGTGAAATAGGCCTCGCCCGATTTGCGGAACTGGCCTTCGTGCATCTTGGTGCCGTAGGCATAGGCCTGACGGATCAGATCGGCATTGCAACGTGGATTGTAGTTGCGGACCAGGGCGATGAGGTCTTCGACGTCAATCATCATCGCCCCTTGGGGCCCTTACGGGCCTTAAAGCTCGCCCTGCGCTTCCATCAGCGCGCGGAGAAGCTTTTCTTCCGACATATCGTCCTGCATCGGACGGTCGATCTCACCCGACATCAGAAGTGCCATCTGATCGTCTTCCGGCTCGTCAACCTCGATCTGGGTCTGATAGCTTTCGATCATCCGTTCGCGCAGGGCGCCGGCGTTCTGGGTTTCCTCGGCGATCTCGCGCAGCGAGACGACGGGGTTCTTGTCATTGTCGCGGTCAACCGTGGGGGCGGAACCGGACTGAATTTCGCGCGCACGATGCGCAGCCAACATCACCAGGTCAAACCTGTTCGGGACCTTGTCAACGCAATCTTCAACCGTCACGCGGGCCATTGGAAACTCCAGTCGGGCAGGGGATCGGGAACGCCTATTTAAGCGCCGGAGGGTATCAATACAAGCGCATAATCAGGTCAATCCGGCAGAGTCAAGCGCCACAACCTCTTGCAGCAGTGAGACGGGCAACGCGTCCCGCATTTGCCGGATGGTCAGGCCAAGAACCGGGTGGCGCCAGTCGGGCGCCACATCGGCCAGCGGAACCAGCACGAAGGCCCGGTCTTGCAGGCGGGGATGTGGCAGGATCAGCCCCTGTGGTGTCTCGCGGGTCTGGTCGGCAGGCGACAGGTCATGCCAGTGCTGCCATGTGACCAGATCGGGGTGAACAAGATCGTCCACGGCCAGCAGATCAAGATCAAGGCTGCGCATCCCCCAGCGCGTCAGGCGTTCGCGACCGAATCTGCTTTCGATTTCGTGAAGTTTGACAAGGATTTCTTCGGCCCGATCAATGTGACGTAGCGTCACCAAAGTGGCAGCGTTAATATAGTCCGGTCCGGAACCTGCGGGAAAAGCGGGTGTGCGATACAACCTGCTGGATTTGCTTGGGCCGCCAAAGGCCTGCGAAACAGCCTGCAAGGCCGCAATTATGGTCTGGAGGGGGGGCTGGCCGCCCCACGGCAGATT
The DNA here is from genome assembly GCA_002336845.1 of Rhodobacteraceae bacterium UBA1943. GTDB lineage: Bacteria > Pseudomonadota > Alphaproteobacteria > Rhodobacterales > Rhodobacteraceae > Fuscibacter. The sequence goes on along the minus strand of DDEX01000111.1, from coordinate 6,270 downwards.
GCCGCCAAGTGCTATGAGTGCGGTCTTTCCCACGATCCGTCCATTTGTTACCCTATCCTTTCGGATGGGTGCCTAGTCCTTCAACCGCCTTGTCGCGGTGCATCCATCTCGCCATATCTTTTATGTCACTGCCATATTGCCGAAAATACGTTGGTCACTCACGGAACGCGATTTGGTGGCTGAATTTATTACCGAGGGGAAGACTGGATGTTTTACAAGGACGAACGGCTTGCGCTGTTCATAGACGGGTCGAACCTGTATGCCGCCGCCAAGGCGCTGGGTTTCGACATCGACTACAAGCTGCTGCGGCAAGAGTTCATTCGGCGTGGCAAGTTGTTGCGTGCGTTCTACTACACTGCGCTGCTGGAAAACGACGATTACTCGCCCATCCGTCCGCTGGTGGATTGGTTGCATTACAACGGCTTCACCATGCGGACGAAACCGGCCAAGGAATATACCGACAGCCAGGGTCGCCGGAAGGTGAAGGGCAACATGGATATCGAGCTGACGGTCGATGCCATGGAGCTGGCGCCGCGTGTGGATCATGTCGTGCTGTTTTCCGGCGACGGCGATTTCCGCCCGCTGGTAGAAAGCCTGCAACGGCAGGGGGTCCGCGTGTCGGTCGTCTCGACCATCCGCAGCCAGCCGCCGATGATCGCCGACGAACTGCGCCGCCAGGCCGACAACTTCATCGAACTGGACGAGTTGCGCGACGTGATCGGTCGCCCGCCTCGCGAACCGCGCCAGATTGAAGCCGAAATGGTGCCGGTTTCGGTGAAGTGATCGCAAAAGACAGCAACAGGACGGGGCCGGGGGTTGGGGAACCCCCGGCCCCGTCCATTTTGGGGCCGGCCTGCTTCGCCGGTATGTCTGCGCGCCGCTATGGCTTCACGCTGGATTGGCGCGATGCGCTGGCGTGGGAACGTCTGCCTCAAGAGCTGGCGGGCCGGGCCAAAGCGATCTGGATTGTTTCCATCCTTTTGGCGGGTCTGGGCTACGGCCTGATGACCGATCTGCTGCCGCCATGGGTGGCGCGCGTGCCCGAGTTGGTTCAGGTGATGGTGGTTCTGGTGTTGTGGTGGGGGCTGTGGGCGCTGGCGATGGCAGGCTTGCAGCGCAGCCGTGCCCGACGTCGCATTCCCCTGCCGCTTGCGATTAGGGTTGAGGCGTCCGACGACCATCTGAAGGTGGATTGGGGCGGCGCCTGCCACGTCATGCGTCCCGAAACCATCCGCCAGGTGGTTCTGACGCCAAGCCATGTTTTCGTGGAGGACGCCAAACGCCTGCTGATCCTGCCGATTGGCGCGTTCGGCGGTATGGCGGACATGGCGGCTTTTGCCGATCACTGGCAAGAGGCCCTGCGCGATCCCGAAGGCTAGACCTGCCGCGCCCGAACGATTACCTAGAGCGGGCAAAGGAGTGGCCGATGAAACCGGAGCTGACCCTGTATCTTGCTGCCCCGCGTGGCTTTTGCGCCGGTGTGGACCGGGCAATCAAAATCGTCGAGATGGCGATCGGCAAATGGGGTGCGCCGGTCTATGTGCGCCACGAAATCGTTCACAACAAATTCGTGGTCGATTCCCTGCGCGCAAAGGGCGCGGTATTCGTCGAGGAGCTGGACGAATGCCCAACCGACCGTCCGGTGATCTTTTCGGCGCATGGCGTGCCGAAGTCGGTGCCAGAGGCTGCGGCAGCGCGCCACATGATCGCGGTCGATGCGACCTGCCCGCTGGTGACAAAAGTGCATTCCGAGGCCCATCGCCATTTCGAGGCGGGTTTGCAGATGGTGATGATCGGCCATGCCGGGCACCCGGAAACCATCGGCACGATGGGACAGTTGCCGCCCGGAGAGGTGTTGCTGGTCGAAACAGCCGAGGATGTAGCAGGCCTGATTGTGCGCGACGCGGGCAAGCTGGCCTTCATCACCCAGACCACGCTGTCGGTCGATGACACGGCAGGCATTGTCGCGGCGCTGAAGGCGCGTTTCCCGGCGATCGTCGGGCCGCATAAGGAAGACATCTGCTACGCCACCACCAACCGGCAGGCGGCGGTGAAGGCGGTTGCGCCCAAGATTGACGCCCTGCTGGTGATCGGGGCGCCGAATTCGTCAAACTCCAAGCGTCTTGTCGAAGTGGGCCGCGCGGCGGGTTGCGCCTATGCGCAACTGATCCAGCGCGCGGCCGAAATCGACTGGCGGGCACTGGAGGGCATTCGCGCGGTGGGTGTGACGGCCGGTGCCAGCGCGCCAGAGGTTCTGGTGGACGAGGTATTGGACGCCTTTCGCGCCCGCTTTGAAACCGCGGTCGAGATGGTGGAAACCGCGCAGGAAGACATTGAATTCAAGGTGCCGCGTATCCTGCGCGACGGTGTGCCGCAAGGTGCGTGAAAGGGCGCAACTTGCCGCGCCGACAAACCTGACCCTCAGGGTGCCTGGCCTTCGCGCGCTAGCCCACCTATCCGACCGTTTCCAGACAATGCCGCCGAAAGGCGCGTTTCAGCATGTCCAGCTCGGCGCGCAAGAGATCGATCTCGGCGCGCAGGTCGTCCTCCATCGCGACGCCGGTAATGATCGTGAAATGTTGCAGGGTGGCGCCAGTGGTGGTGTCGCGGATCAGGAAGGTCTGCACCCCGTCGCTTAACGCCTCTGCCGGGACGGGCACGCGCACGGCCCAAGCGCCGGGCTGATCGGGCAAGGCGGTAACGGTGATGCCGGGCAGTGGCTTTTCCAGCAAGGTGACTTCCAGTGCGGGTGTGCTGGCCGGACCGGACAGCACACCTTCCCAGACGCCGGCGCGGATGCGGGTTTTCGTCAGCGTGGCGTCGGGCATCGTTTCCTCACAAATCGGCGCGGGGGCGGCGGCAGAAGGTGACATCGCGCAGGATGATCTGGTTCATCTCTGGCCCTTCAAAGATCAGATCGACCCACAGCCGTTCCACCCGTTTTTCGTTGATCTTGGAATAGGCCAGGTCGAACTCCACCATCACCTCCTCTTCGTTCAGCGGCAGTTCGCGTACGATCTGTTCGACGTTCGGGCCATGCTTGATGTTCAGCCGGGCAAAGATTTCCAGAGGTTTTTCCATTTCCACGATCACGTCGCAGCGGATCAGGTGGCGCAGACGCAGGCCAAGTGCGGCCTCGGCTGGCAGTTCCAGAACCAGCGACAGGAAAGAGCCGTCAAAGCGGAACACATCCATCCGCAGGCCAAAGGGGGCGATGTCCGCCTCTCGTGTGTTTCTGATCTGACGCACGGTCAGTTCGCTGCGGCGGCAATCATGAAACAGAGTGGTGCCGGGCCCGATCTCGGCCTTGCCGGGGACGCCGGAAAAGCCGGGAACGGGCATCGGGCCCTTCCACATCTCGGGCCGCCAGGCCCAGTCGGTGCCAAACGGCTTACGGATTGCGTTCGAGCCGATGACCGGCAAGGCAAGGCGGTGGTCGGCTTCGTGGATCACGCGGTCAAGGTTGCGGCGCAGTCCGCGCGCGCGCGACCGCAGGCTGCGCAGCGATTCCAGGTCGGCCGAGGGCGCGGCATCGGCGGCCTGCCGCCATCGGCGCAGAACCCGGCGGTGCAGGAAATTCTCCACAAAGTTCGAGAGTGCGCCCGACATGCCTGCCCGTCTGTGCCGTTGTCGCCATTGCCCACGGCATGGAAACGATTCGTTCTTGGATCAAAGGAGTAAAGACTCGGCTCGCGGCGGTCCACGGAGAAGTTGCGGGAGGCGGCGCTCAGCGGCTGGCGTTGGCGCTGCTTAGCGCGGCAACAAAGGCATCCAGCACCTGTCGCCCCGCCTCGGGCGCCAGCGGAATACCCGGTGTGCCGCTGGCCGAGATCGACACCAGCCGCCCGCCTGTGCCGACGAAAGCGCGCCAGTATTCGCCCTGCTTGCGGTCAACCAAGTGCAAAAGCAGCGCATTGCCAGAGGTGAGTGCCGAGATCAGACGCACGTCGCGGGCCTTGCCGTCTCGTGACAGCGTGGCACGGCCCTCCGCTGTGGCGAAAAAGGCCGCGAGCTGGGCGGGGCTGGCCGTCATCACCCCGGCAGAGCCGGGGCGACCGACAGTGGCCGTGACGATGGCGGGCACCGCGCTGGCGGCCGAATTGCACCGCCCCATGATCACGACGGCAGTTTCCGCCGTCTCGCGGCTGGCGCTGCGGTCGATGCAATAACCTGCGGGCAGGCCCATGGTGACCGCGCCGCCCAGAATGGGCGCCTGCCGGGCACCACCCGCAACCTGACAGGCCGTCAGCGCCAGACCGGTCAGCAACAAGGCGACAAGACGGGGCAGGCAGGAAAAGGAAGGGGGCGTCACGTCAGGCTCTTTCCGGCTGGTTTGGCCTAGGGATAGGGCGCCTGCCCGGAAGGGGCAAGCGGACAGCGGCGGAAAACATCCGGTGGAAAAGGCTGGACAAGACTGCGGCAGGGCGGACAGCCTGAGGCTGAACCATGTGGGGACGGGCAGCTTGGACAAGGACATCGGGGAACTCATCGGCAGGGATGATCTTTATGCCGCATTGCGCAGTCTCGCTGCGCGGCAGCCAGAGATCACGCTGCCGCAAGTTTTGGAGCGGCTGAGCGGGGGCGATGCGGCGGCGCAGGCCGTTGCCCGGCGACTGGCGCAGGTTGACCAAGGTTTGTTGCGTGCGGTGATGCGGGTTGGGCGCGGACTGCCCGCCAGTGAAGCCGAGGCATCGGTGCGCCGCCATCTGGGCAGGATCGCGGTTGCGCCGGTCTTTGTCCCCGACATCGCCAATGCCGCAAGCATCGCCCTGCCGACACGGGGCGAGCGTCCCGACATGCCCGCCTTTTCCGACCGGGCCTTTGACGATTGGTTCGCCGCACAGGGCGTGGCCTATGGCTTGGGCCTTTATGGCGAAAAGCGCAGTGTCTATGCCACCGCCCAGTTTGCCGACGCCGCCAGCCCGGAGCGGCGGGCGATTCATCTGGGGATCGACGTCTTTGCCCCTGCAGGAACCCCGGTTCATGCGCCTTTGGGCGGGCGGGTGCGGTATTTGACCTATAACGCCGATCCGCTGGACTATGGCCACACGCTGATTCTGGAGCATTTGGCCGAGGGCGTGCCGTTTTACACACTTTATGGCCATCTTGGGGCAAGCCTGCCCCACATCTTGCGTTTGGGCGATATTGTCGCCCCCGGTCAACTGCTGGCGCATCTGGGTGGCTGGCAGGAAAATGGTGGTTGGGCACCGCATCTGCATTTCCAGGTGATCACCGATCTTCTGGAGCAGGATCAGGGGAATTTCTATGGCGTGGGCCATGAAAGCCTTTGGGAAATATGGCAATCCGTCTCGCCAGATCCGAATTTGGCCCTGCGTTTGCCCCTTGGAAAATTCTCGCTATAGTTGAGGGGTGAATTGGGGCAAAACCCTGCATTGATCAGTGTTCCTTGGTTCATTCGTGGCGCTTGGGTCGGATTTGGGGCGCGGCGTCGTTTCCTTGCCATCAACGATCCGCGACATTACCCCGGATCGGTCGCGTCTGCGCCCCGATCCTGCCCGAATTGGCGGTCAATAACACTCCATCTGCCCTAGCTGCCATCTTGGGGAAACAAATGGACCGACTGACCGAAATGGAAGCCTTCGCCACCGTGGTGGATCAGGGCGGCTTCACGGACGCTGCGAAGAAGATGGGGATTTCGAAATCCGCCGTTTCCAAGCATGTCTCTGCGCTGGAGGCCCGCCTTGGTGCGCGGCTTTTGAACCGCACCACCCGCCGCGTCTCGCCCACCGAGATCGGGCTGGCCTATTATGACCGTGCCCGCCGCGTTCTGAATGACGCAGGAGAGGCCGACGCGCTTGTGACCAGTATGCAATCCGCGCCCTCGGGCCTGTTGCGCATTTCGGTTGCGACTGACTTCGGGGTGAACCTGCTGTCGCCGATTTTGGGGGATTTCCTGCTGGAATACCCCGATATCACCGTGAACATGGTGCTGAACANNGGAGAGCTGGAAGACAGTTCCTTGCGCGCCCGCAAGCTGACCGAGACGACCAAGCGGATGATCGCCTCTCCCGCCTATTTCCAGAAGTTCGGTCGCCCGATGAAGATCGACGATCTGAACGACCACAAGCTCTTGCACTATTCCAACCAGGCCAACGGCAACGTGTGGAAGATCACGGCGCCCTCGGGTGAAAAGCGGCAGGTCCGTTCGGCTGGCTGGCTGACGGTGAACGATGGGCAAAGCCTGCTGAACCCCGCGATCTCGGCCCTTGGCATCGCCTTCCTGCCCTCGTTCCTTTACGCCGATGCCAT
>DDEX01000087.1 GCA_002336845.1 Rhodobacteraceae bacterium UBA1943 | reverse complement strand
TTGCGCATGATCTGGTATTCCTTGTCGGTCAGCGTCAGGGCAGGGGCGACGGTGATCGAGTCGCCGGTATGCACGCCCATCGGGTCGATATTCTCGATGGAGCAGACGATGATGGCGTTGTCCGCCTTGTCGCGCACAACCTCCATCTCATATTCTTTCCAGCCCAACAGCGACTGGTCCACCAGCACCTGCGCGACGGGCGAGGCCTCCAGCCCCGAACGCACGATGGCCTCGTAATCATCGCGGTTATAGGCGACGCCGCCGCCGGTGCCGCCAAGGGTAAAGGCGGGGCGGATGATGGCGGGCAGGCCGACATATTCGATCTCGGCAATCGCCTGTGCGACGCCTGCGGCGATGTCATACTTGCCGTTGACCTTGGGGGCGGAAACGATGGTGGCCTTGGGGTTTTCCAACCCGATGCGGTCCATCGCCTCACGGAACAGCTTGCGGTCCTCGGCCATTTCAATCGCATCGCGCTTTGCCCCGATCAGCTCCACGCCGAACTGATCCAGCACGCCCATGTCGGCCAGCGCAAGCGCGGTGTTCAGCCCGGTTTGCCCGCCCATGGTGGGCAAAAGGGCGTCGGGGCGTTCCTTTTCGATGATCTTGGCGACAACCTCAGGGGTGATCGGCTCGATATAAGTGGCGTCGGCCAGACCGGGGTCGGTCATGATCGTGGCGGGGTTCGAGTTGACGAGGATGACGCGGTAACCTTCTTCCCGCAGGGCCTTGCAGGCTTGCGCGCCAGAGTAGTCGAACTCACAGGCTTGCCCGATGACGATGGGGCCTGCGCCGATGATCATGATAGACTTGATATCGGTTCTTTTCGGCATCTCATTCTCCAGCGGGCGGGCAAATTGGCGGGGTTATAGTCGCCTGCATTCCGGGCGCAAGGCGGAATCGCGGCGGGTCCCGCCATTGTCCGCACCGGCGCGCGGCCTCGAACCCCAAGGTATTTGTCCGGCATGAAGCCGAACGGGAAACGGGCCGGAGGTTGTCCTCCGGCCCGCTTGTTTTCGGGGTTTGGCCGATCAGGCCTTTTCGCCGACCGCAGCCTCTGCCGCGGCAATCGCGGCCTTGCGGGCAGCGATGCGGTCGCCGGTGGGCGGCCCCTCGAAGCGGCGGTTTTCCACCAGAAGCCACACCACGACGGCAATGGCGATGAAGCCCACTACCACATAAAGCACGCGCTCGTTCGGCGGGGCCACGGCGATGAACAGGATCACTGCCATGCCGATCACCGACAGCACGGTGACCAGCTTGTAAAGCCCGGCAGACATGGCCCAGGGGCCGGGCGCCGGCCATTTGGCGGTGCCATAGGCGAACAGGCCCGCCACCAGCGGCACGGTGAAGGACAGGAACAGGAACACCAGCGTCGAGTTCACCACGATCACATAGATCGAGGTTTCGCCGATCTTGATCGACATCGCCAGCAGCACATAAAGGATGCACAGCACCGTCGCCGTCCAGATCGCATTCACCGGCGTGCGGTATTTCGGCGACACCGTAGCCAGCGCCTTCGAGAACATCGGAACGCCATCATCGCGCGAGAAGGCGAAGAGCATCCGACTGGCCGAGGTGACCGTGGCAAGTCCGCAGAGCAGTTGGGCGATGAAGATGCCCAGATAGAGGATATCCTTCAGCGCCGCGGGCAGGATCGCATCCATGGTGGCAAAGAACATGCCCCAGCCTTGTCCGGCTGCGGTGGCCATGTCGGGGATCGCCAGAGTGATGGCGCAGATCATGATCCAGCCGATGAAGGAAGACCAGAACACGGCTGTCACGATGCCCTTGGGCACCGAAGTGGCGGCATTCTTGGTTTCTTCCGAAGTATGGGCCGAGGCGTCATAGCCGGTGATCGTATAGACCGGCAGCAACAGGCACAGCAGGAACAGATAGCCCACATTGTCCGATTGCGGGAACACATCGCCCCCCGCCGGGCCGGAGTAGTTCGTGAAGGTCCACAGCCGAGAGATGTCGATGGCGGGCGCATAGACCAGGCAGGCGATGACCAGAACGGCGGTCACGGCAAAGATGATATAGCCGGAAATGTCGGTCAGCATCGTCGTGACCTTGATCCCGAGGTGATTGAGCAGAGCCTGCCCTGCGGTGATGACGGCGACAAAGCTCACCACCTGCCAGTCGGTGCCGGTAAAGCCGAACATCGGCCCAAAGGTGCCCGCGAAGAAGTAGGCGGTGCCGATGTTGATGGCGCCCAGAACCGTGATCAGCCCCAGCAGGTTAAGCCAGGCGGTCAGCCAGCCCCAGAAGCGGTTCCCCAGAATGGAACCCCAGTGGTAAAGGCCCCCCGCCGTGGGAAAGGCCGAGGCGATTTGTGCCATCGACAGGGCGAACATACCCGAAAGCAGGCAGCCGACGATCCAGCCAATGCCTGCACCGGCGCCGCCGATCGAAGAGATGGCCTGCGCGAACGAGTTGATACCGCCCGACAGGATACAGATGATCGAGAAGGAAATGGCGAAGTTCGAGAACTTCGACATCGAGCGTGACAGCTCTTGCGCATAGCCCATGCCATGCAGGACTTTTACGTCCTCATGGTGGTCTTTGTCTGAGTAGTTGTCCGAAGACATGGTTTGGTTACCCTCCAATCCGTTGGGATGTTCTTATTGTTTTTGAGAGGTGCGGCTGCACGTCGCGCCCTGATGCAAAGCAGAGCCGGGATTTTTCAGTCTGGCAAGCGTTGAATAGAATTTTACAGCGGGATGTCAGCCGGCACGGTCACAGCAGGGACGGATCGCCTGTTGCGCAGGCGTCGCAAATCTCGCCAGCCGCGGCGTGGCGATGCTGGCCTGCCGAAAGGAGGCGCGTTAGGTAAGGGGCATGGCGGCAGGAGGCGGCGGGTTGTGATCGTTCTGGAAGACGGGCCGTACGGTGTGGCGACGCTGTTTCAGGGGGCCGAGGCGGTGTTGGTGGCGCGCCATGGCAACGAAGTTGCGGGTGTTCTGGCCGAACTTGATGCGGCGCGGGCGCGCGGCCTGTGGGTGGCGGGCTGGCTGGGGTACGAGGCGGGCTATGCCGGTGAGCCGAAGTTGGCGGCCATTGCGCCGGAACCGGACGGACCACTGGCGGTCTTTGGCCTGTTTTCGGGGCCAGAATCTGCCGAGGCGGTGCTGGACAGGGCGGCGGAAGAGGGGCGCGGCGCGGCGCTGGCCCCGGCCGAACCGATGGTGTTGCGCGCCGAGTATGACGCGGCGATGGCGCGGGTTCTGGCTTATATCGGCGCGGGCGACTGCTATCAGATAAACCTGACCTTTCCGATGCAGACCCGGCTGCTGCGCGGCACGGCGCTGGGCCTTTATGGCGCCCTGAGGGCACGCCAGGCGGTGGGGCACGGGGCCTTCGTCGATCTGGGGGCGGGGCCGGTTGTGATCTCTCGCAGCCCTGAATTGTTCCTGCGCACCAGTGCCTCGGGTCGGATCGAGGCCAAGCCGATGAAGGGCACCCGGCTGCGCGACGCCGATCCGGTGCGGGATACGGAACTGTCGGAAGAGCTGCGCGCCAGCCCCAAGGACCGCGCCGAAAACCTGATGATCGTGGACCTTTTGCGCAATGACATCAGCCGTGTCGCCCGCGTCGGCTCGGTCAAGGTGCCTAAATTGTTTGCTGTGGAAAGCTATGCCACCGTGCATCAGATGGTGTCCACCGTGGTGGGTGATCTGGTCGAGCCGCCATCGATGGCGGGGATCATGGCCGCGCTGTTTCCCTGCGGCTCGATCACCGGGGCGCCGAAAATCCGCGCGATGCAGATCATCCGCGAGGTAGAGCCGCACCCGAGGGGCGTTTACTGCGGTGCCATCGGCTGGATGGCGCCCGATGGGGCCAGCAGTTTCAATGTGGCCATTCGCACACTATCGCTGTGGCCTGATGGCCGGGTCACCTTGAATGTCGGCGGCGGCGTGGTGCAGGATTCCACCGCTGCAGGCGAGTGGGAGGAAGCGCTTTGGAAGGCGCGCTATATCCGGGGGCTGACGACCCCGACCTGAAGCTGATCGAGACGCTGCTGTGGGATGGCGCGCGCTTTCCCCGCCTGCCTTTGCACGCCGGGCGCATGGCGCAATCGGCAGAGGTGCTGGGCTGGCCGTTCGATCTGGCTGCCTTTCGCTCCGCGCTGGCCAGCCGCCCCGATGCCCCTGCGCGGGTGCGCGTTACCGCCAACCGGGCGGGCGACGTGGTGGCCGAGTTTCATCCCTTGCCTGCGCGCGCGCTGGAATGGCGCATCGCAGTCAGCCCGGTGCGGCTGCGGTCGGACGATCCGTGGCTGGGACTGAAAACCACACGCCGGGCCGTTTATGATCGCGCCCGCGCCACGCTGCCGGTTGGCATCGACGAGTTGCTGTTCGTCAACGAAAAGGGCGAGGTTTGCGAGGGCACGATCACCAACATTTTCTTTGACCGGGGCAGGGGGTTGCGCACCCCGCCGCGCGCTTCGGGTCTGCTGCCCGGTGTGTTGCGCGAGGCAATGGCCTGCCCGGAAGAGGTGTTGCTGTTCGCCGATCTGCCGCTGGTCAAGCTGTGGGTGGGCAATGCCCTGCGCGGTCTGATCCCGACGGTCTGGGCCTGAGGAGGGTGCTAACCTGTGTCCGGGCGGATCAGGACGCATGGCGTTTCCCCGCCCGCTGGTGCGGATTCCAGCAGAGTCGGGTTCACCAGAAACCCTGAGAGGCCAGTCTCTGCCCCGGCGGGCGAAAAGCGCCCGCCATTGGCGGGGCGGGCACTGGCCGGGCCTTGTGGGCTTGGCGGTACAATTTGCCAATGCCATCGCATGGCGAAGGCGATGGCAGTCGCCAGACCTGCCGGGGCTTGACTTGGCCGCGCGGCAGGGGTCTATCGGCGCGGACCAATAGCCTCGACCCAAGGGGACGCTGATGCACGCCTATCGCAGCCATACCTGCGCCGATCTGAACAAGGCCCATGTGGGCGAAACCATCCGCCTGTCGGGCTGGGTTCACCGCGTGCGCGACCACGGCGGGGTGCTGTTCATCGACCTGCGCGACCACTATGGCATCACGCAGGTGCTGGCCGACAGCGACAGCCCGGCCTTTGCCGCCTTGGAAAAGGTGCGGGCCGAATGGGTCATCCGCATCGACGGGCGGGTCAAGGCGCGTGACGCCAGCCTTGTGAACCCCAAGATCCCGACGGGTGAGATTGAGGTTTATGCCACCGGTGTCGAGGTGCTGGGCGCGGCGGAAGAGCTGCCGATGCCGGTTTTTGGCGAGGTGGAATACCCCGAGGAAACCCGCCTGACCTATCGCTTCCTCGACCTGCGCCGCGACACGATGCACCAGAACATGATGCTGCGGTCGAACGTCGTGCGCTGGCTGCGCAATGCGATGTGGGATCAGGGGTTCAACGAATTCCAGACCCCGATCATCACGGCCAGCAGCCCCGAAGGGGCGCGCGACTTTCTCGTGCCGTCGCGCCTGCACCCCGGTAAGTTCTATGCCCTGCCGCAGGCACCGCAACAATTCAAACAACTGATCCAGGTGGCCGGGTTCGACCGCTATTTCCAGATTGCGCCCTGTTTCCGTGATGAAGACCCGCGCGCCGACCGTTCGCCGACGGACTTCTATCAGCTTGATATTGAAATGTCTTTCGTCACGCAGGACGATGTGTTCGCCGCCGTGCAGCCGGTGCTGCAAGGGCTGTTTGAACATTTCGGCAAGGGCCGCAAGGTTCACACCGACTGGCCCAAGATCGCCTATCGCGATTCCTTGAAATGGTATGGCAGCGACAAGCCCGACCTGCGCAACCCGATCCGGATGCAGGATGTGAGTGACCACTTCCGCGGCTCGGGCTTTGCCATCTTCGCCAAGCTGTTGGAGACCGAGGGCAACGAGGTTCGCGCCATTCCCGCCCCCACCGGCGGCAGCCGCAAGTTCGCCGACCGGATGAACGCCTTCGCCCAGAAAGAGGGCCTGCCGGGCATGGGCTATATCTTCTGGCGCAAGGCCGAGGATGGCAGCACCGAGGCCGCTGGCCCCATCGCCAAGGCTTTGGGTGCGGAAAAGACCGAAGCCATCCGGGTTGAGCTGGGCCTGGCCGAGGGCGATGCCGTGTTCTTCCTGGGCGGCAAGGCCGAGCAGTTTGAATCGGTTGCTGGCCGCGCGCGCAACGAGATTGGCCGCGAACTGGGGCTGACCGATACCGACAGCTTCCGGTTCGCCTGGATCGTCGATTTCCCGATGTATGAGAAGACGGATGAGGGCAAGATCGACTTCAGCCACAACCCGTTCTCGATGCCGCAAGGGGGCCTTGAGGCGCTGAACGGTGATCCGCTGAGCGTCTATGCCTATCAGTATGACCTTGCCTGCAACGGGTATGAGGTCATCTCTGGCGGCATCCGCAACCACAAGCCGGAAATCATGTATCGCGCTTTTGAACTGGCGGGCTATCCGAATTCCGAGGTGGACAAGCGGTTCGGCGGCATGGTCAAGGCGTTCAAATACGGCGCGCCCCCCCATGGCGGCTGCGCGGCGGGGATCGACCGTCTGGTGATGCTGCTGGCCGATACCTCGAACATCCGCGAGGTCATCATGTTCCCGATGAACCAGCGCGCCGAAGACCTGCTGATGAACGCGCCATCCGAGCCGACCAACGCCCAGTTGCGCGACCTGCATCTGCGCGTGATCCCCAAGGAAGCCTGAGGAAAGGGCCGGAACCCCATGACCCCGCAGCTTTATTCCGCGTCGGTCCCGGTGTTCCTGCACTATCTGGACCGGCTGGACGGCATGGTGCGCCAGACCTCGGGGCGCGAGCATATCCTTCAGGCGCGTATCGCGCCCGATATGTTCACGGCGGCCCAGCAGGTGGCCACCGCCACCGGCTTTGCCCTGCGGGTGGCTTTTCCGCTTGCCGGGCACGAGGTGCCCAAGCTGGCCGATCATGGCATGGACCGCATCGGCCTTGGCCGCCTGATGGTAGAGGCGCGGCAGGGTTTGCAGGCGCTGGAGCCTGCCGATTTTGCCGAGGCCCATGCCCGGAAAATCCGCCACCGCGCAGGCTTTGCCGAGCTTGACCAGACGGGTTCTGAGTTCCTGCATCTGTTCGGGATGCCGAATTTCCTGTTCCACGCCACAATGGCCTTTGCGGTGCTGCGCCAGCAGGGTCTGCCGATCGGCAAGGCGGATTTTGACGGCCAGCACGATTACCCGCCCGGTTTCCGGTTCTGACCGCCCGCAACGGGCGCCAGCGCATCCATCCGGCATGGCCAGCCGACACGGGCAATAGCCAAACATTGATTTTGCGTGCACCATTCCGGCTTGCCCTGACAGAGGGCCGGGGGCATGGGGCCATCCGCCTGTCAGCGCGCGCGGAGACGACCATGAACACCCAGACTGTTCTGTTGTTGCATGTGGCGGCCAGCTTCATGGCGTTGCCTTTGGGGCTGGTTGCGATCAAGGCGCTGTTCGCGCCGACCCCCGCCCTGTGGACCCGCTGGTTTCTGGGTTTGGCGGCGGCAACGATTCTGACGGGGTTCCTGTTTCCGATCCCCTCGCTGACGCCGGCCACGGTGGTGGGCATTCTGGGCACACTGGTTCTGGTGGGCATGGGGATTGGCAGAACGGTATTGGGTGGGCAGGCGCTGGGGCGCAGGCTTTATGCGCTGGGGCTGGTGGCCAGCACCTGGTTTCTGGCCTTTGTGCTGGTGGCGCAGGCCTATCTGAAACTGCCGCCGCTGAAGGCGATTGCGCCAACCGGCACCGAATGGCCCTTTGCTGTGACAGAGATGGCGGTGCTGGGGGCATTCGGCTGGATCGGGCTTCGGGTCTTGCGCCAGGTCAGGTAAGCCTGTCCAGTGATCGGCGCTTGGTGTGGCGGGGTAGCCCCCTGGATTGGTGGGCAGAGCAGAGGGCACCTGTCGATGACCCCAGCCGAGATGCGGCCTTTCGCTTCGGCTATGGTCCCGGCCCCGGTATGGCCGAGGGACCGGGCGGTGATTGTCGTATCAAAGGGGGCGTCGCGGCCCGCGCTGGGCGCGGGGGCAGGTCGGCGCAAGCCGATGCGCGGGGACGGACCAGAGTCTGGCCGGGTTGAACTGGCGGATCCGGGTGGGATTCTCCTTCAACCCGCAAAGGACAGGCCGGGGCCGCAAGTGATTCTGGGCAAGACCTATTCGGGCGATCCTGCGGCTGTCGCAGGGGAAGGGGCCAGAGCTCTGAGGCTGGAAGAGGTGCCGCCTTACGACCGGGGCTACCTGTTGCCCACCAGCGACGTGCGGGTCGGGGCCGCACATGTCCTGGGCCGCCCATGTCATTGCCGGGCTATACGGTATTGACCGCGCCGTCCTGCAATCGGTGACCTTTCCCGGGCTGGATATGGGACCGCCGCCGGGACTTGTTCTTTAGCCATTGCGTCAAGGCAGCGACTGGTCTTACCTGTTTGAAAACAGGGAGAGATAGATGGCCGAGATGCCAAGGTTCGGGGCCGTGGTGCCCGATTGGGCACCGCCCGCCCGCCCCATGGGCGAGGTGTTGGAGGGGCGCTGGGTGCGGCTGGAAAAGCTGGACGCCGATGCCCATGCCGCCGACCTGTACCGCGCCTATAGCGGCCATGATGCGCTGTGGGATTACATGCCATATGGCCCGTTCCATTCCGCCGCCGCCTATCATCGCTGGGTGAAAGAGCGCGAAGACAGCACCGATCCGCTGTTCTACACCGTTCGCAACCGCGAGACGGGGCATTGCGGAGGCGTGGCCAGTTACCTGCGCATCACGCCTGAAATGGGCAGTATCGAGGTTGGCCATATTTGCCTGGCGCCAGAAATCGCCAAGGGGCGCGCCTGGACCGAGGCGATGTTTCTTATGATGGACTGGGCCTTCCGCGCCGGATACCGCCGGTACGAATGGAAATGCGATGCGCTGAACATTCCGTCACGCCGGGCGGCGCAACGGCTGGGGTTCAGTTATGAAGGGGTGTTCCGGCAGGCGGCGGTGGTCAAGGGCCGCAATCGCGACACCGCCTGGTTTGCCATCATCGACAAGGAATGGCCCGCGCTGGCCGAGGCCTATCGCGCCTGGCTGTCGCCCGCGAACTTTGACGACAAGGGACGGCAGATCGAACGCCTGAGCGACCTGACGCAACTGGTGCGTGCGGCGAGTGACCCGGCTTTGGGCGGCTGATCCCCCTCCCTCTCCCTCCCCTGTCAGGGGAGGGAAGCGCCTTATCTGCATCCTGTCCGCACCTGCCGCAATTCCGTCTGCGCCGAACGGCAGTGTTTCGCGGCTCCCTCCCCCTGACAGGGGGAGGGATGGGGAGGGGGCTGATTACAGAATCTTCTGCCCGGTCTTGGCCCAGTCTTTTGCAAACTGTTCCAGCCCCTTGTCGGTCAGCGGGTGCGAGGCCAGCGACTTGATCACCGAAGGCGGCGCGGTCATCACATCGGCACCGACCAGCGCGGCTTGGGTCACATGGTTCACCGTGCGGACCGAGGCGGCGAGGATCTGGGTGTCATAGCCATAGTTGTCATAGATCTGGCGGATGTCGGCGATCAGGTCCATGCCATCCAGGTTGATGTCATCCAGCCGCCCGATGAACGGGCTGATGAAGGTGGCGCCCGCCTTGGCCGCGATCAGGGCCTGATTGGCGCTGAAGCACAGGGTGACGTTGACCATCTTGCCTTCGCCCGACAGCACCTTGCAGGCCTTCAGGCCGTCCCATGTCAGCGGCACCTTGACGGTGATGTTCGGCGCAATCTCGGCCAGCTTGCGGCCCTCGGCGATCATGGCATCGGCCTCCATCGCCACGACCTCGGCCGAAACCGGGCCTGCGACGATCGAACAGATTTCCTTGGTCACTTCCAGAATGTCGCGGCCGGATTTCAGGATGATCGAGGGGTTGGTGGTCACGCCATCGACCATGCCAAGATCGTTCAGCTCACGGATTGCATCCACATCGGCGGTATCGACAAAGAACTTCATGGCATCCTCCCGGGGATTGGCATGGGGTTGGAAAAGGGATGCCGGGGGTTTACCTCAAACCGTGCGGCGGCGAAAGAGTTGTGTTTGCGCTAACATCGCGGATCGGCTTGCCTGGGCCGATATGGCGGGCTAGGCCACGGGCAAAACGGAGGGCAGCGTGGTCGAACGGGTCTATGAGGCGGGGGAACTGGTCGGCGTGCTGACCACCGAACCGCTGGGCCGGGTTCTGGACTACAAGGCGCCCGAGGGCGGCTGTGGCGATGGTTATTTCGTCGAGGTGCCGCTGGGCCCGCGCCGGGTGCTGGGCGTCGTCTGGGGCAAGGGCGAGGGCAAGTTCGACCCCGCGCGCATCCGTCCCGTGCATCGCGTGCTGGACGCGGCCCCGATGCGGGCCGAGTTGCGCAGCTTTCTGACCCGCGCCGCCGATTACACGCTGACCCCATTGCCCGCCATGCTGCGCCTTGCCACCCGCGCGCCGGGCTTGGGCGAGGGCGTGTCATCGCGCAAGGTTTACCGTTTGGGTGGCGCGGTGCCGAACCAGTTGACCGATGCGCGGTTCCGCGTGGTCGAGGCGCTGCGGCGGTTCGGATTGGCCCCTGTGACGCTGGGCGAACTGGCCGAGGAGGCCGCTTGTGGGGCATCGGTCGTCAAGGGCCTCGTCAAGCTGGGCGTAGTGGTTGAAGAGGAGGCGCCGCGCGATCTGCCCTATCCGCCGCTGGATGCCACCCGCCCCTCGCGCTTGGCGGGCGATCAGGTGGCGGCGGGCGATGCGCTTGTGGCTTCCGTCGCGGCGGGGTCGTTTTCGGCGACCTTGCTCAAGGGTGTGACAGGGTCGGGCAAGACCGAGGTTTACCTTGAGGCGGTGGCCGAATGCCTGCGCGCCGGGCGGCAGGCGCTGGTGCTGTTGCCCGAAATCGCGCTGACGGCGGATTTCCTTGGACGGGTTGAGGCGCGGTTCGGCGCGCGCCCCGCCGAATGGCATTCGGGCGTGACCCAGACCGAGCGGCGGCGGCTGTGGAAGATGGTGGGGCAGGGCGGGGCGCAATTCGTCGTCGGCGCGCGCTCGGCCCTGTTCCTGCCCTTCCGCGACCTTGGGCTGATCGTGGTCGATGAGGAACACGACACCAGTTACAAGCAGGAAGACGGGGTTTTGTATAACGCCCGCGACATGGCCGTCTTGCGCGCCAGCATCGTCGGCTGCCCGGTGGTTCTGGCCTCTGCCACGCCGTGCCTGGAGACCTGGGCGAATGTCGAGGCCGGAAAATATGGCCGCATCGACCTTGGCAGCCGCTTTGGCACCGCCGAACTGCCGCAGATGAAGGCCATCGACATGCGGGGCGAGCAGATGGCCGCCGACCGCTGGATTTCGGCGAAGCTGGCATCCGAGGTGCAGGCGCGGCTGGGGCGGGGTGAACAGTCAATGCTGTTCCTCAACCGCCGGGGCTATGCGCCGGTCACTTTGTGCCGGGCCTGCGGGGCCCAGGTCGGCTGCGATCATTGCGATGCGCGGATGGTGGAGCATCGCTTCCTCAAGCGGCTCGTCTGCCACCAGTGCGGCGCGACAAAGCCGGTGCCGACGGCTTGCCCCTCTTGCGGGGTTGAGGGGCGGATGGCGGCGGTGGGGCCGGGGGTGGAGCGGCTGGCCGAGGAGGTCAAGGCGCGCTTCCCGGAGGCGCGGCTGTCGGTGCTGTCGTCCGACCTGTTCGGCAGCGCACGGGCGCTGAAAGAGGCGGTTGTGGATATTGCGGCAGGCGGGGCCGACATCATCATTGGCACGCAGATCGTGGCCAAGGGGCATAACTTTCCGCTGCTGACGCTGGTGGGGGTGATCGACGCCGACCTTGGGTTGCAAGGGTCGGACCTGCGGGCGGCAGAGCGGACGTTCCAACTGATGCGGCAGGTGGCGGGCCGGGCGGGGCGGGCCGAGAAGAAGGGCGAGGCGCTGTTGCAAACCCATCAGCCCGACCACCCGGTGATCCGCGCGATTCTGGGCGGAGATGAGGAGGCGTTCTGGCGTGCCGAGGCGGCCGAGCGCCGGGCGGCGGGCGTGCCGCCCTATGGGCGGATGGTGGGGATTATCCTGTCGGGGCCGGATGTGGCGCAGGTGTTTGATATTGGCGCCGAACTTGCCCGCCGCGACGGGCCCTTGCGCCGGATCGGGGCCGAGGTCTGGGGGCCTGCGCCCGCGCCCATTGCACGGGTGCGCGGGCGGCATCGGGTGCGCCTCTTGGTGAAGGCCGCCAAGACGGCGCCGGTGCAGGCGGCGGTGGCGGAATGGGTGGCGCAGGTGAAGCTGCCCGCCAACCTGCGGCTGGCCGTGGATATTGATCCGCAGAGTTTTTACTGAAGGACGGGGGGGCGGCGTTTGCGGGACGGGTATTATTGACGCCCCTGCCAACACCAGTCCGGGCGGATCAGGAAACGCACCGCGTTTCCCCGCCCGCTTGTGCGGGTTCGGCAAAAGTCGGTTCCACGCGCAATGCCAGAGGCCAGTGTCTGCCCCGGCGGGCGAGAAGCGCCCGCCGATGGCGGGGCGGGCGCTGGCCGGGCCCTATGGGCCCGACCGTTCCAATTGCCCCTTCACCGCACGGCGAAGGCGATGGCCTTCGCCACGTGAACCAGCGTTATCCCCCCGAACAACAAAAGGCCCAAGGTTTCCCTTGGGCCTTTGTCTAACCTGTTGAACGGCTTACAGCTTGCCAGCCTGCTGTTGCGACATCATGAAGACGTCATAGTTGTATTCGGCGATCTGCGCCCACAGATAGGCATCGCGTTTGAAGGCGTCCTGGCTGTCCTTGATCTTCTTGAACATCGCGTTGGTCGCGCTGATCTCGGCATAGGTGGCATTGGCCGCCTCGAACGCCGCCTGCATCACATCCTGCGGGAAGGGCCGCAATTGCGCGCCATTCGCCACCAGCGATTTCAGCGCCGTGGGGTTCTTGTAGTCATAGTTCGACAGCATGTCGGCATTGGCCACCTGACACCCCATCTGCAACAGCGCCTGATAGGCGGGCGGCAGCTCTTTCCACTTGTCGAGGTTGATCATCGTGGCAATCGCCGGACCACCCTCCCAGAAACCGGGATAGTAGTAGTAGGGCGCAACCTTGTAGAAGCCGAGCTTTTCGTCGTCATAGGGGCCGACCCATTCGGTCGCGTCGATGGTGCCTTTTTCCAGCGCCGGATAGATGTCGCCACCGGCGATCTGCTGCGGCACGACGCCCAGCTTTTCCAGAACCTTGCCCGCGAACCCGCCGATCCGCATCTTCAGGCCCTGCATGTCGGNNACCAGCCGCCCATCTGCACCCCGGTGTTACCCGCCGGGAAGGCGATGATGTTCTGCGTGGCATAGAATTCGTTCATCAGGTCAATGCCACCGCCGTGGTAGAACCAGGCGTTCATCTGGCGGGCGTTCAGGCTGAACGGAACGGCAGCGCCCAAGGCATAGGTCGGGTCTTTGCCCCAGAAGTAGTAAGGAACGGTGTGGCAAGCCTCGACCGTGCCCGAAGACACGGCATCGGCGGCTTCCAGACCGGGGACCAGTTCGCCCGCCGGGAAAACCTGAATGGTGAAATTGCCGTCAGAGGCTTCGGAAATGTATTTGGCCATCACCTCGGCGGCACCGAAAATGGTGTCCAGCGCCTTGGGGAAGGACGAGGTGATCCGCCAGGTCACCTTGGGGTTCGCCTGCGCAATCGCGGGTGCAGCCAGAACCGAGGCACCGGCAGCGGCCACGCCGCCAACAGTCGCCTTCGTCAGAAAAGAACGACGATCCATAAATTCTCCTCCTCATTGCGACGGGGATTCGTGCCCCGTCGAGTTTCGTGGCAGAACCCTAGCCAGCCAGCAAACCCTTGAGAACCTTTTTCTTTCCGGCTTGGCAGTTTCTGGTTATTTTTCCTGACCAGTCTTGACGTAAGGTAAACCTGTGCCCGGCCCCTTTCCGGCCGCTTCGGCCTTTCCTGCCCATTCGGTGGGCAAATGCCGATCTGGCGGGCAAATGGCGACTCGGTATCGCCGGGACAGGCTTTGCTTTCCGAAAATTTCCCAAAAACGGAAACCAAAGAAAGAAACGTTCAAAAAATTACCGGTCAGCGACACTTTTCGTGAATTTTTACGGTTGACGCCCCCTTCCGCGCAGCCTAGGTTCCCGCCGAAGCCTCAAAGGTGCGGAAATGTCCGAACTTCTCGTAATTGTAGGAAAATGGCGCATGGGTCGGTAACGACAGTCCATAATGGAACCCATGCGCCCCCGGATCACCCCCGGGGGCTTTTTGTTGACTGAAAGGGGCTTGTGTCCCCGTGATGAGGAAAGACCGATGACCAAGGCAATGACCGGCGCAAGAATGGTGGTTCAGGCTCTGAAGGATCAGGGCGTGGACGTCGTATTCGGCTATCCGGGTGGTGCGGTCCTTCCGATCTATGACGAGATTTTTCAGCAGAACGACATCCGCCACATCCTGGTGCGCCACGAACAGGGCGCCGTGCATATGGCCGAGGGCTATGCCCGTTCTACCGGCAAGGTGGGCGTGGCGCTGGTGACATCCGGCCCCGGTGCGACCAATGCGGTGACCGGGCTGACCGACGCGCTCATGGATTCCATTCCGATCGTGGTGCTGTCGGGCCAGGTGCCGACCTTCATGATCGGCACGGATGGTTTCCAGGAGGCCGATACCGTTGGCATCACCCGCCCCTGCACCAAGATGAACTGGCTGGTGAAAGACACCGCCAAGCTCTCGGGCACCATTCACGAGGCGTTTCATGTGGCACGCTCGGGCCGCCACGGCCCGGTGCTGATCGACATCCCCAAGGACGTGCAGTTCGCAACCGCCGACTACACACCGATGCAGCGCGCCCGGACCGAGCATTACCAGCCCCGCGTCAAGGGCGACATCGAGGCCATCACCGCGATGGTCGAGATGCTGGAAACTGCCGAACGGCCAATCTTTTACACCGGCGGCGGCGTGATCAATTCGGGCGTCGCGGCAAGCCAACTGTTGCGCGAATTCGTCGATGCCACGGGCTTTCCCATCACCTCGACCCTGATGGGTCTGGGCGCCTATCCGGCCAGCGGCAAGTCGTGGCTGGGGATGCTGGGGATGCACGGGCTGTATGAGGCGAACCTCGCCATGCACGGTTGCGACCTGATGATCAACGTCGGCGCGCGGTTCGATGACCGGATCACCGGGCGGATCAAAGATTTCTCGCCCCATTCGCGCAAGGTGCATATCGACATCGATCCCTCGTCGATCAACAAGGTGATCCGGGTTGACGTGCCGATCATCGGCGATGTCGGCCATGTGCTGGAGGATGCGCTGCGCATCTGGAAGGCGCGCGGCCGCAAGGTGAACAAGGAAGGTCTGGCCAAGTGGTGGAAGCAGATCGCCGAGTGGAAGGCGGTCAACTGCCTCGACTACAAGCCATCGACCAAGACCATCAAGCCGCAGTACGCCTTGCAGCGGCTTGAGGCGCTGACCAAGGGGATGGACCGCTATATCACCACCGAAGTGGGCCAGCACCAGATGTGGGCGGCGCAGTTCCTTGGCTTTGAAGGGCCGAACCGCTGGATGACCTCTGGCGGCCTGGGGACCATGGGCTACGGCCTGCCCGCATCCATTGGCGTGCAGGTCGCCCACCCCGAGGCGCTGGTGATCAACGTCGCGGGTGAGGCGTCGTGGCTGATGAACATGCAGGAAATGGGCACGGCGATGCAGTTCCGCGCGCCGGTCAAGCAATTCATCCTGAACAACGAACGCCTGGGCATGGTGCGTCAGTGGCAGGAACTGCTGCATGGCGAACGCTACAGCCATTCGTGGAGTGAGAGCCTGCCCGATTTCGTGAAACTGGCCGAGGCCTTTGGCTGCAAGGGGCTGAAGGTCAGCGACCCGAAGGATCTGGACGACGCCATCATGGAAATGATCCGCTATGACGGCCCGGTGATCTTTGATTGCCTGGTGGAAAAGCACGAAAACTGCTTCCCGATGATCCCGTCGGGCAAGCCGCATAATGAAATGCTGCTGGGCGAGGCCGATACCCAAGGCGTCATCGGCGCCAAGGGTGCGGTGCTGGTGTAACATGGCAATTTCCCGTCTTTCAGCCCGCTCTCCCGCTGACCCGCACCGCGCGGCAACGCCGCTGGAGCTGTTCTTCGATCTTGTGATCGTCATTGCCATCGCCTCGTTGACGGCGGCATTCCATCACGCCATTTCGGCGGGGCACGGGGCAGAGAAGCTGCCCGCCTTTGCCTTTGTCTTTGTGGCGATCTGGTGGGTCTGGATGAACTTTACCTGGTATGCCAGCGCCTTCGACAACGATGACGCGCTGCATCGGGTGCTGACCATCCTGATCATGTTCGGGGCCACGATCTTTGCCGCCGGCACCGAACACATCTTCGAAACGCTCGACTTTCGCTATGGCCTGATCGGCTGGATCATCATGCGGCTGGGCATGATTCTGCTGTGGCTGCGGGTGGCGGTTGACGTGCCCGGCAGCCGGACCATGGCGCTGCGCTATGCGCTGGGCTATCTGGTCGCCCAAGGGCTTTGGATCGTGCTGTATCTTGCCTTTGCCGGGCAAGACGAGATGATCCTTGGCTGGGGTGTCGCCATCTTTGCGGTCGAACTGCTCGTTCCCTATTTTGCCGATCCCAAGGGCACATTGCCCTGGCATCGCCATCACATCATCGAACGCTATGGTCTGCTGAACATCATCGTTCTGGGTGAGGCGCTGCTTTCGATCTCACTGACGCTTGGCCCGCTTTATGTTGAAGGGTTCGACCCCGCCCTGCTGCGCACGGCCGTCGCCGGAACGCTGATCATCTTTGCGATGTGGTGGCTTTACTTCATGGAGACCGAGCATCTGACGAAACGCGATCTGTCGCTGGCGCTGCTGTGGGGCTATGGCCATGTGTTCATCTTTGCCGCGGGCGCCATGCTGGCGGCGGGTCTGGGCGCACAGATGGACCTGTTGACCCATCATTCAAAAGCGGCCCTTGGCGTGCCGTCGGCCTATGTGAATGCCTCGATTGCGGTCTATCTGACGATGCTGTGGCTGGTGCGGGACCGCCTGCACGATCTGGGCTGGCGCAAGCCGGTACTTCTGGTCGGCGGTCTTGTCTTTGCCGCCATGGCCTTCGCCGATGTCAAACCCGAGATTTCGGCCATCGTCCTGATCCTCGTGCTGGCCCTGCGTATCCGCCCCACCCTGCGGAACGCCAGCGCGAACGCCCCACATAAACACTGAGAGATCCCATGTCCGCACTGAACATCAAACGCGGCTCGACCAGCCATTCCGCCTATGACCTGCGTGATCCGAACGCAGAGATCATCGAAAGCCATACGCTTGCGGTGGTGGTCGATAACGAAAGCGGTGTGCTGGCCCGCGTGATCGGGCTGTTTTCCGGGCGCGGTTACAACATCGAAAGCCTGACGGTGGCCGAAACCGACCATGCGCGCCATCTAAGCCGGATCACCATCGTCACCACCGGCACGCCCGAGGTGATCGAGCAGATCAAGGCGCAGCTTGGCCGCATGGTGCCGGTGCATGAGGTGCACGACCTGACGGTGGAAGGCCCCTCGGTTCAACGCGAACTGGCACTGTTCAAGGTGGCGGGCAAGGGCGAGGCGCGGATCGAGGCGCTGCGGCTGGCCGAGATTTTCCGCGCCCATGTGGTGGATTCCACGCTGGAAAGCTTCGTGTTCGAAATGACTGGCACGCCGGAAAAGATTGACAGCTTTGCCGAACTGATGCGGCCTTTGGGGTTGAAGGAAATCGCACGGACGGGCGTCGCTGCCTTGGCGCGCGGCGTCTGATCCATCAGCGCGCAAGGCGACAGAACCTTATCGGCGCGCGGTTTTCAATCAAGCCATGAAGGGGCGGCAGTCTATCCATGACTGCCGCCCTTGGCCTGCGAACGGCACCTGTTTGCGCTGACCCGGATACCATTTGCCTGACAATGGCGCGACCGGGTGACGCGGGGCATTTCGCCTTGCGCCGCCCTGCCCTATGCTGGGGCCTGAACAGGAGGCCCCGATGATCGTCGAGCTTGGACATTTCGCGCTGGTTCTGGCGCTGGCCGTGGCGCTGGTGCAGGCCACCCTGCCCTTGATCGGCGCGCAGATCGGCGACCGGCGGCTGATGGCGCTGGCCGCGCCCGCTGCGAATGCTCAGTTCCTGCTGATTGCCACGGCCTTTGCCGCCCTGACCTATGCCTTTGTGGTGTCGGATTTTTCGGTGTTGCTGGTGGTCGAGAACTCTCACACCGCGAAGCCGATGCTTTACAAGGTGGCGGGCGTCTGGGGAAACCACGAAGGCTCGCTGCTGCTGTGGATGCTGGCGCTGACGGGGTTCGGCGCCTCGGCCACCTGGTTCGGATCGAACCTGCCCGATGCCTTGCGGGCACGTGTCCTTGCCGTGCAGGGAATGATCGGCGTGGCGTTCCTTTTGTTCATGCTGTTCACCTCGAACCCGTTCCTGCGGCTGGAGGTGCCCCCCTTGAACGGCCAAGACCTGAACCCGCTGCTGCAAGACCCTGGCTTGGCCTTTCACCCCCCGTTCCTCTACCTCGGCTATGTCGGCCTTTCGATGAGCTTTTCCTTCGCTGTCGCCGCGCTGATCGAGGGGCGGATCGATGCCGCCTGGGCGCGCTGGGTGCGGCCCTGGACGCTGGCGGCATGGATCTTCCTGACCATCGGCATCGCCATGGGGTCGTGGTGGGCCTATTACGAACTGGGCTGGGGCGGGTTCTGGTTCTGGGACCCGGTTGAAAACGCCAGCTTTATGCCCTGGCTTATCGCGGGCGCGTTGCTGCATTCGGCCATCGTGGTCGAGCGGCGCGAAAGCCTGAAAGCCTGGACGATCCTGCTGGCCATCCTTGCCTTTGGGTTCAGCCTGATCGGCACCTTCCTTGTCCGCTCTGGCGTCATCACATCCGTCCACGCCTTTGCCAATGACCCCGAGCGCGGGGTGTTCATTCTGGCCATTCTGGCCGTGTTCATGGGCGGCGCGCTGACGCTGTTTGCCGCACGCGCCGGATCGCTGGAGGCGAAGGGTGTGTTTGCCATGGTCAGCCGGGAAAGCGCGCTGGTGGCGAACAACCTCTTGCTGGCGGTTTCGGCCTTTGTCGTCTTCGTCGGCACGATCTGGCCCCTGGTGGCCGAAATGGCCTGGGGCCGGGTGCTGTCGGTCGGCCCGCCGTTCTTTGACGCGGCCTTTACCCCCTTTATCGTGGCGCTGGCGGTTATCTTGCCGGTGGGCGCGATCTTGCCGTGGAAGCGGGGCGACCTGCCCGCCACATTGCGGCGGCTGGCGCCGGTTGCGGTGCTGGCGCTGGCGGTGGGCCTTTTGGTCTGGGCGATGCAGACCGGTCGGTCGGCCCTGGGGCCTGTGGGCGTGGGGCTTGGGCTATGGCTGGTTCTGGGCTCTGCCATCGATCTTGCGGGCCGCACCGGGCGCGGCCCCCTGTCGGGGCGGCTGGGGCGCCTTCGCCGGGTTCCCCGCGCCGATTGGGGGCGCGTGCTGTCCCATGCAGGTCTGGGCGTGACGATCTTTGCCGTCGCCGCCGTGATGGCCTGGACGGTCGAGGATATCCGCGTCGTCAAACCCGGCGGCTCCTTTGCTCTTGGCCCCTATCAGGTAACACTGGCGGATGTGCGCGAGGTGCCGGGGCCGAACTATACCTCGACCATGGCCACGATGGTGGTGCGCGAAGGCGGAACCGAGGTGACGACACTCTATCCCGAAAAGCGCCTCTATCCGGTGCAGGCGATGCCCACGACCGAAGCCGCAATATATCAGGGCGCGCTGCGCGACATCTATCTGGTGATCGGCGATCCGCAGGATGGTGGCGGCTATGCCGTGCGGGCCTATATCAAACCCTTTGCCGACTGGCTGTGGATCGGGGCGCTGATGATGGCGGCGGGCGGTCTGATCAGCCTGACCGACCGGCGCTGGCGTATCGCGGCGGGGGCACGGCGCAGCGTGCCGGCCGCTGCCCAACCGGCGGAGTAGGCGATGCGTCGGCTGATCCTGTTGCTGGTCCTGCTGGCCAGCCCTGCCTTTGCCGTGCAGCCCGATGAGATGCTGGCCGACCCCGCGCTGGAGGCCCGGGCACGTTCCATCTCGGAAAACCTGCGCTGCCCGGTCTGCCAGGGCGAATCGATCGACGATTCCAACGCACCGATCAGCCGCGACCTGCGGCTGGCGGTACGGGAACGGCTGGTCGCGGGTGACACCGACGAGCAGGTGGTTGATTACGTCGTGGCCCGGTTCGGCGAATTCGTCCTGTTCAAGCCGCGCGCCACCGGATCGGGGCTGGCGTTGTGGCTTGCCGGGCCTGCCATGCTGTTGGCAGGCGCGGTGCTGGCCTGGATCACCCTGCGCCGCCGCGCCCGCGCACCAGAGGCCGAAGGCCTGAGCGACGCCGACCGCGCCCGGCTGGAAGAGCTGCTGAAAGAGTGACGCGAGGTTTCGCTTTCCGCGCCCGGTGCCACCGCTAATCTGGCGGCAATGCGGGAGGATAGCATGAACCCACCAGTCACCTACGCCCTTCAGGGCGGCGTTGCCACCATTGCTCTGAACCGGCCAGAGGTGATGAATGCGCTGTCCAGCGCGCTGCGCGCCGAGCTGCGGCTGGCCATCGCGCGGGCGGTGGGCGAGGCGCAGGTGATCGTGCTGACCGGCACGGGGCGGGCCTTCTGCTCGGGGCAGGATCTTCAGGACGCGCAAAAGGCGGGCAGCGTTGATTTCGAACGCATCCTGAACGAGGAATACGTTCCGCTGCTGCGTGACCTGACCGATTGCCCGCTGCCCACCATTGCGGCGGTGAACGGGGCGGCAGCGGGGGCCGGGGCGAACCTTGCGCTGGCCTGCGATGTGGTGATCGCGACCGAAAGCGCCAGCTTCATTCAGGCCTTCACCCGCATCGGCCTTGTGCCCGACGCGGGCGGCACCCACTGGCTGCCGCGCCAGATCGGTCTGGCGCGGGCCATGGGGGCGATGCTGTTTGCCGACAAGATCAGCGCGCGGCAGGCCGCCGACTGGGGCATGATCTATGAGGTGGTGGCCGACGACGCCTTCGCCGCCCATGTGGCGGCGCGGGCGGCGCATCTAGCGGCAGGCCCGGCGCTGGCCTATCGCGGCATCAAGGAAATGCTGCGCGCCAGCTTCGACCAGACCCTTGCCACCCAGCTTGCCCATGAGGCGCGCCTGCAAGGCAAGTGCGGCGGCAGCGCCGATTTTCAGGAAGGGGTCGCCGCCTTTCTGGAAAAGCGCAGCCCGCGTTTTACCGGAAACTGACGCCACTCTGTCAGGCCGCGCCGGGTCAAACCGGCAGTCTGCCACCGCTTGCCCCATGACATCGGCCAAGCTGCCCGCCATACTGAGGCAAATCTGGCAGGAGGCTCCATGTCCCGTACCATCCTGATCGGCGCCCCGATCGACGAAGGCCAGCGCCGCCCCGGTTGCCTGATGGGTCCGGCGGCCTATCGTGTCGCTGGCCTTACCAAGGCGATTTCCGACCTTGGGCATGGGGTCGAAGACTGGGGCGATGTCAGCCTGCCGTCGCTGGCGCATGTCACCTGCCCCAATCCGGCGGTGCATTCGCTGGCCGAATGCGTCGGCTGGACCGAGGTTCTGGCCGACCGGGTGGACGATGCTCTGTCAGACGGCGGCTTGCCGATCATTATGGGGGGCGACCATTCTCTGGCGCTGGGAACCGTGGCCGGGGCCGCAGCCTTTGCCGCGCGTGAGGAGCGGCCGCTGTTCCTGCTGTGGCTGGATGCGCATTCCGATTTCCACACCCCGCTGACCACCGAAAGCGGCAACCTGCACGGCACCCCCGTGGCCTATATCGCGGGACGCGAGGGGTTCGACGCCTTCCCGCCCTTCCCCGAACCGATTCCGGCAGAGCGTATCTGCCTTTATGGCATCCGGTCCGTCGATGCCGCCGAACATGCCGCCCTGTTGCGCCATGACATTGCCATCAACGACATGCGGGTGCTGGATGAGCGTGGCATCGTCGCCCCCCTGCGCGAATTTCTGGCGGCCGTGCGCGAGGCAGGCGGCATGCTGCATGTCAGCCTGGATGTCGATTTCCTTGACCCTTCCATTGCGCCCGCCGTTGGTACAACCGTACCGGGCGGCACCACATTCCGCGAGGCGCATCTGGTGATGGAGCTGCTGCATGAAAGCGGGCTTGTCACCTCGCTCGACCTTGTAGAGCTTAACCCGTTTCTGGATGAACGCGGGCGGACCGCCAAGCTGATGGTCGATCTGGTGGGCAGCCTGATGGGCAAGAAGGTGTTCGACCGCCCGACGCGGAGTTACTGACGAAAGCCGGGGGCGCTTCGCCCCCCGGACCCCCAGAGGATATTTATGAACAGATGATGATCAGGGGTCGGTGTAAAGGTGGATCTGCCCATTGGGGTCGGTGACCTGCCACTGGCCTGCTGCGGTCTGGGTCAGATAACCCGGCCCGATCGGCACCTTGCCGTGTCCACCTGGAATATCAAGCACATAGGTCGGCAGTGCCGTGCCAGAGAGGCGGCCGCGCAAGGCCGCCATGATCGTCTGCCCTTCGGCAATCGTGGTGCGGAAATGGTGGGTTCCGGGCGCAAGGTCACAATGGTGCAGGTAATAGGGCTTTACCCGGTTACGGATCAGCGCGCGGAACAGCGTCTCCAGCGTTTCCGCATCGGCATTGACGCCTTTCAGCAACACCGTCTGCGACAAGAGCGGAATGCCCGCCGCTGTCAGCCGGCGCAGCGCGGCACGGGCGTTTTCAGTCAGCTCATCGGCGTGGTTGGTATGCACAACCAGCCAGACCGCCTGCGGCACATCGAAGGCCGCCAGCATCTGCGGTGTGATCCGGTCGGGCGCGACTACGGGAACGCGGGTATGAATACGGATCGTCTCAAGATGCGGAATTTCGGACAGACGTGCAAAAAGCTCCGACAGGCGACGGGACGACAGCGTCAGCGGATCGCCGCCAGTCAGGATCACTTCGCGCACGGCGGGGGTGGCCTGCAGATAGGCCAGAGCCTCGGCCAGATCGGCCTCTGGCAGGATACCCTCTTCGCCCACCTTCTCGCGACGGAAACAGAACCGGCAATAGACCTCGCAAGTCTGGGTGACGTGCAGGATCACCCGGTCGGGGTAGCGATGGGTCAACCCTTTGCCGATGCGGTGAACATCATCGCCAATCGGGTCGGCAAGCTGCTCGGGCCGATGATCCAGCTCGCGCGCGTCGGGCACGAATTGGGCGGCGATGGCGGCCCCGCCGGCGCCCAGCATCTCTGATGAGATACGGATACGGAACGCCTCGCCCAGTTGCTCCATCAATGCCCGGTCGGCGGCGGGCGCAAGGCCCTGCACAATCAGGTCATCGGCGCCGGTAACAGCAGCGCGAGGCATGGGACGGTCGGGGCGAGACATCGGCCCGCCTTACCCGGGCCATCCGGTCAGTGCAACCGGAACTCTCCAACGACATTGCGCCACTCTGACGGGCCGATCAGCTTCCTGTGGGTGAAGCGCACCGAATGCAGCGGGCCATCAAGGTTCTTCTGCCAGAACTCGATAAAGCGGAACATCTGCGGATAGTCGGGCGCAAGATCATAGTCCTGCCAGATATAGCTTTGCAGAACACTCCGGTAATCCGGCATCCGGTAGTAGATTTCGGCCGTGGTCAGCCCATAGCCCCTGAGCATCAGCTCCGTCTCGGTCTGCGGCATCTGTCGCGCCTTTCTGTTGCCTGTCACGGAATGATGCGCGATTCGGTTTATTCTTCAATAATAACAATCCATTATCAGCACACTTCGGCGGCTGCCAACAAGGCCGGAACCCTGCCATTGCACCCCACCTGTTGCATGGTGTAAGGTCGCGCCAACCAGATATTGATGACCTTCAGGAAGGCACGGGCCAACGTGAACGACACCCCCGAAGAGCTTGAAACCGCAGGCGAAAATCCGGAACGGCCCGCATATCACGGACCCCAGGTCGATATCGCTGCCGAGATGAAGACCGCCTATCTCGATTACGCGATGAGCGTGATCGTCTCTCGCGCGATCCCCGATCTGCGCGACGGCCTGAAACCTGTGCATCGGCGTATTCTTTATGCAATGCAGGAATCCGGCAACACGCATGACAAAAGCTATCGCAAATCGGCGCGCCCGGTCGGCGACACCATGGGGAAATACCACCCCCATGGCGATAGCGCGATCTATGACGCACTGGTGCGGATGGCGCAGCCCTTCTCGATGAGCCTGAAACTGCTGGACGGCCAGGGCAACTTTGGCTCGATGGATGGCGATGCAGCGGCGGCGATGCGCTATACCGAAGTGCGGATGGACAAGCCCGCGGCCTTCCTTCTGGCAGACATCGACAAGGAAACCGTTGATTTCCAGGACAATTATGACGGAAAGGACAAGGAGCCCACCGTCCTGCCGGCACGCTTTCCGAACATGCTGGTCAACGGCGCGGGCGGCATTGCCGTGGGCATGGCGACCAACATCCCGCCGCATAACCTGGGCGAGGTGATCGACGGCACGCTGGCGATGATTGCCGATCCGGACCTGTCGATGGAACGGCTGATGGAGATCATTCCGGCGCCTGATTTTCCCACCGGCGCCACGATTCTGGGCCGGGCTGGCGCGCGCAAGGCCTATCTGGAAGGGCGCGGCAGCGTCATCATCCGCGCCAAGACCCATGTGGAGGAAATCCGCAAGGACCGCTTTGCGATTGTCGTGGACGAAGTTCCCTATCAGGTGAACAAGGCCCGGATGATCGAGATCATCGCTGAATGTGTGCGCGACAAGAAGATCGATGGGATTTCCGGCGTTGCCGACGAATCCGACCGGATTGGCGTGCGGGTGGTAATCGAGCTGAAGCGCGACGCGACGCCGGATGTGGTGCTGAACCAGTTGTTCCGCTTTACCCCGATGCAGACCAGCTTCGGCTGCAACATGCTGGCGCTGAACGGCGGGCGACCCGAGACGCTGACGTTGCGCGATTTTCTTAGCAACTTCATCCTCTTCCGCGAGGAAGTTGTAGCGCGCCGCACCGCGTTCGAACTGCGCAAGGCGCGGGAACGCAGCCATATTCTCTGCGGTCTGGCCGTGGCCGTGTCGAACGTCGATGAGGTGGTGCGCACCATCCGCGCCAGTGCCGATGCCGCCGAGGCGCGCGAGCGGTTGATGGAGCGGCGCTGGCCCGCCCATGACATTGCCGCCTACATCCGGCTGATCGACGATCCGACTCACAAGATGAATGAGGACGGCACCTACAACCTGTCAGAAATCCAGGCGCGCGCGATCCTTGATCTGCGACTGCAACGCCTGACGGCGCTGGGGGTCAAGGAAGTTACCGACGAGCTTGAAGAGCTGGCCGCAAAGATCAAGGATTACTTGGAAATCCTTGGGTCGCGCGACCGGATCATGGCGATCATTTCCGCCGAACTGACCGAAGTCAAACAACTGTTTGCCGTTCCCCGCCGCACCGAAATCGTCGATTGGGCCGGCGATATGGAGGACGAGGATCTGATTGAGCGCGAGGATATGGTCGTCACCATCACCTCTGGCGGCTATATCAAGCGCACGCCCCTGGCCGAATTCCGCAGCCAGAACCGCGGCGGCAAGGGTCTGGCCAGCATGGCCACCAAGGAAGACGACGTGGTGACCACCCTCTTTGTGGCCAACACCCATACGGCGCTGCTGTTCTTCACCACCGACGGCATGGTTTACAAGATGAAAACCTGGCGCCTGCCGCTGGCCGGGCGCACCGCCAAGGGCAAGGCGATCGTCAACATCCTGCCGATCCAGACCGGCATTTCGATTGCCGCCCTGATGCCGGTCGATGTGCCGGAACTGGATTGGGACAAGTTGCAGATCGTCTTTGCCACCAGTGACGGCGACGTGCGGCAGAACGACCTGAGCGATTTCACCAATGTCATGCGCAACGGCAAGATCGCGATGAAGCTGCCAGAAGGCGTTTCTCTGGTGAATGCCGCGATTGCCGATGAGAATGACGATGTGATGCTGGTCACCGCCCTGGGCCGCGCCATCCGGTTTTCGACCAATGAAATCCGGGTGTTCAAGTCGCGTGGCTCCACCGGCGTGCGGGGCATCCGTCTGGCAGAGGCCGACCGCGTTGTGTCGATGTCGATCATCCGCCATTTCGAGGCCACCCCGGAAGAGCGTGAGGCCTACCTCAAGCAGCGCCGCCTGATGGCCGGAGTGGTGGAGGAGGAAGCCGATGATGAGGAAGAGACCATCGCCGCCGGGCAGCTTTCGCCCGAACGCTATGCCGAGATGTCGGCGGCCGAGGATCTGATCCTGACCATCACCGAACAGGGGGCGGGCAAACTGTCGTCCAGCCACGATTACCCCGTCCGCGGACGTGGCGGCATGGGCGTGAAGGCGATGGACGGCGCAATGCGTGGCGGCGCGCTGGTGGCGTCTTTCCCGGTCGATCTGTCGGATCAGATCATGCTCGCCACCTCTTCGGGCCAGTCGATCCGGGTACCGGTGGACCAGATCAGCTTCCGTTCACGCGGGGCTGGCGGGGTCAAGGTGCTGAACACGGGCGGTGAGGAACAGGTGGTGTCCGTGGCCCGCGTCGCGGAACAGGCCGAGGAAGAGTAATTCCCCTTTCAGATCGAAAGCCCCGCCGGTTCAGTCCGTGCGGGGCTTTTCTCATCTTAACCATTTGCTAACATTTAACTTTCGTTAACCATGGCGATTTGAGACTATGGCGGTATGAGGCGACCGCAGGGTTGCCCCCGCCGCCGGAAGGGCGGCACTTCGCAACCAACCGCCAAAGGGTTTTGCCATGTTTACCGTGTTCCGCACCGCCATCGCGGCTGCGCTTGTTCTCGCTTCGCCCGCCTTTGCCCAATCCGACAGCCTTGGGCTGAGCTGGATCGAGGCCGGGCTGACCGCCACTGACGGCAAGACTGCCGGGCACCTCTTTGGCGACTGGCGGATTGGCCCCGCACAGGGCATTCAGCTTGATCTGGGCCTTGCCGATCAGACGGGCGGCGCCGTGGGAAGCATCGACGGGCATATCTACCTTATGCCTCAGGCAGATCGCAAATACGGGATATTCCTTAGCTTTTCCGACATCGACGGCCGAGATGCCACGATTTTCCACGGCGGAATCGAGGGACTTTACGCCCTGTCAGAAAAAACCGTGATCGAGGGCCGCGCCGGCATCGGCTATGCCAGCCGCGGCTTTGATTTCATTGCCGCCGAGGCGCGGGTGACCCATGCGCCGACCGACCGGATCGCAATTTCTGCCGGCCTTGCGCTGGCCGATTTTCAAGAGGCCGCCTTCAGCGCCACCAGCTACCGCGCCGATCTGGGCATCAGCTATATCCCCGAGGGCAGCCCGATCGAACTGACCGCCGCTGTGGTGCGCGACGGGTTCTGGGGCGATGACAGCGCGCCGGGCGAGACCCGCGTGCAACTGGGCGTGATCTGGCGCTTTGGCGATACCGGCGGCACGCAACGCCCGGTCGCCGACCGCGCCTTTCACGCGGCGCAGCCGATGGACGGTCTGATCCGCCGGGGCCTGTTCTAAGCCTTCCCTTGCCCGCCCGATTGGCTTAATTGGGCGGGCATGGAAACGCTTCACATCATTGGCGGCGGCATGGCCGGTTCCGAGGCCGCATGGCAAGCTGCCGAGGCCGGGGTGCCGGTGGTGCTGCACGAGATGCGGCCCACGGTCGGCACCTTTGCCCACCGCACCGGGCAGTTTGCCGAGATGGTCTGCTCGAACTCGTTCCGCTCGGATGATGATGAAGGCAACGCGGTGGGCCTGTTGCATTGGGAGATGCGGGCGGCCAAAGGGCTGATCATGGAAATGGCCACGGCTCACCGTCTGCCCGCAGGCGGTGCGCTGGCGGTGGACCGCGATCCCTTTGCCGAAGGGGTCACGGCGCGGCTGAAATCTCATCCGCTGATTTCGTTTTCTTATGAGGAAGTTACAGAACTTCCCTCAACCGGAAACTGGATCATTGCGACCGGGCCTTTGACCAGCGGCAAGCTGGCCGAAAGCATCCGCGCACATACTGGGGCCGAGAGCCTCGCGTTTTTCGATGCCATCGCCCCCATCGTCTATGCCGAAAGCGTGGATATGTCGGTCGCCTGGATGCAGTCGCGCTATGACAAGGGCGAGACGGTCGAGGAGCAGACCGCCTATATGAACTGCCCGATGGACAAGGCGCAGTATGAGGCGTTCATTGACGCGCTGCTGGCCGCCGACAAGACAGTGTTCCACGAAGGCGAGACGGCGGGTTATTTCGATGGCTGCCTGCCGATCGAGGTTATGGCCGAACGTGGACGCGAGACCCTGCGCTTTGGCCCGATGAAGCCGGTGGGCCTGACCAACCCGCATTCGCCGGTGAAACCCTATGCCGTGGTGCAGTTGCGGCGGGATAACAAGCTGGGCACGCTCTATAACATCGTGGGATTTCAGACCAAGATGAAGTATGGTGCGCAAACCGAAGTTTTCAAACGGATTCCCGGGCTGGAGAAGGCCAGTTTCGCACGCCTGGGCGGCATTCATCGCAACACCTTCATCAACTCGCCAACCCTGCTGGACGACCGGATGCGGCTGAAATCGCGGCCGAACATCCGCTTTGCCGGGCAGATTACGGGGGTTGAGGGGTATGTCGAATCGGCGGCCATGGGCCTGCTGGCGGGCCGTATGGCGGCGGCAGAGCTGACAGGCAGCGACCTGCCCCCGCCGCCACCGGAAACCGCGATGGGCGCGCTGATCACCCATATCACCGGCGGGGCCGAGGCGAAGACCTTTCAGCCGATGAATGTGAACTTCGGCCTCTTCCCCCCGATTGATGCCCGGGGTGGCCGCAAGGGGCGCAAAGACCGCTACAAAGCCTATACCGACCGCGCCAAGGAGGCGTTTCTGGGGTGGCTCGGGTAACGCGCTTCGCCCCCAGCCCGACCGGGCCGCTGCATCTGGGCCATGCCTATGCGGCATTGGTCGCGGCGGAACGGGGCGACCGCTTTCTGCTGCGGATCGAAGATATCGATACCCCGCGCTGCAAGCCCGAATGGGAAGCCGCGATCTACGATGACCTCGCCTGGCTGGGCCTGCGCTGGGAACAGCCGGTGATGCGGCAGTCTGCCCGCCTGCCCGCCTATGAAACCACCGTTGCACGCCTGTCCCAAATGGGCCTGACCTATCATTGCACCTGCACGCGCGGTGACATCAAGGCGGCGCTGTCGGCCCCGCAGGAGGGCACGCCGGTGATCGGGCCGGATGGGCCGGTTTACCCCGGCACTTGCCGGAACAAGGGATTGCGCGAGGGCGCGATCCGCCTGGATATGGCCAAGGCCATGAAACTGCTTGGGGAAATCCAGTTCACCGAAACCGGAACACGACCGGGCACCTACACCCAGACCGCCGCACAGCTTGTTGAAACCGTTGGTGACATCGTGCTGGCGCGGCGCGACATCGGCACGAGCTATCACATCGCCGTGGTGGTGGATGATGCGGCCCAAGGCATTACCGAGGTGACGCGGGGCGAGGATCTGTTCGAAGCCACCGCGATCCATGTGGTGCTGCAACGGCTTCTGGGCCTGCCCACACCCGCCTATCACCACCACCGCCTGATCCGAGACGACCACGGCAAGCGGTTGGCCAAGCGGGATGATGCGCGGGCTTTGGCCAAGTATCGGGCCGAAGGCGCAACGCCCCAGGATATTCGCCGTATGATCGGCCTTTAGGCCATCGGCTTCATCAGTTCAACTTCCTCACCGCCGCGCACCGCCGTGTAAAAGCAGGTCCGGCGGTTGGTGTGGCAGGCCGGGCCTTCCTGTTCGACCAAGGCCAGCAGGCAATCGCGATCACAATCGACCCGCAGTTCGACCAGCCGCTGCACATGGCCAGAGCTTTCGCCCTTGATCCAGAAGCTCTGGCGAGAGCGGCTCCAATAGGTCACGCGACCCGTCGCCAGCGTCTGCGCCACAGCATCCGCATTCATCCAGGCGAACATCAGCACCTCGCCACTGGCCGCATCCTGCGCGATGCAGGGGACAAGGCCCGCCGCATCATACTTTAGGCTCGTTGGATCAAAGGTCATGCGGGCCTCCTTGGCTTGGGGTCGCTTGCGGCTTATCTAAGGGCAAGGCAAAGGGAAAGCCATGAGCGACAGCGATCTGATCAGCCTTTATTCCGGACGCATCCTGCAACTGACGGCGGCAATTCCACATCTGGGCCGCCTGCCCGCGCCGGGGGCGACGGCCAAGAAACGCAGCCCGCTGTGCGGATCGACCATCACGGTCGATCTGGTGATGAAGGATGGCCGCGTGGCCGAATTCGCGCAGGATGTGAAGGCTTGCGCGCTGGGTCAGGCCTCTGCCGCCGTTCTGGGCGCCGTGGTGATCGGGCGCAGCCGGGCGGAACTGGAAACCGCGCGCGATCAGTTGCGCGCCATGCTGAAAGACGGCGGCCCGGTGCCCGATGCGCCCTTCGATGGCTATGAGGTGCTGATTCCGGCGCGGGATTACAAGAACCGCCATGCCTCGATCCTGCTGGCGCTGGACGCGGCCTGCGAGGCGGCTGCACAATAAAAAACCGCCGCACAGCAAAAGCTGGCGGCGGAGTAGCGTGTCTATGATCCGGGCGACGGCGGGGACAGCCGTAAGACAGGGACAATGTCAGGCCCGGTCATGAAGACCGCGGGCAGATCAGATGGTGCCGGTAAAGGTAAGACCGGCGAAAAGCACGACGAACAGCGAGATAACGCCAACCGCATCCTCAAACATGGCGCGGCGCGAACGGCTCAGGATTTCAGCAATCTCATTCAGCATGGCAACCTCCTGTTGTTGCCATATTGTTCTCATACGATTCGTTAACCGTCAAGAACTTTATAAGAACATTTGCTAACGAAGACTTAACCGACCGAAATCAGCCGGATCGCGCGGTCCTGATCCAACAGCCACAGCAGCATCCGCGCCGCCCGGCCGCGCGCGCCGGTCAGGCCCGGATCATCGGCCAGCAGCCGCCGCGCATCGGTCTGGGCAATCGCCATCAAGGCGCCCTGCCGTTCCAGATCGGCGACGCGAAACCGGGGCAGGCCCGATTGCGCCGTGCCGATCAGGTCGCCCGCGCCACGCATCGCCAGGTCTTCTTCGGCGATGCGAAAACCATCCTCGGTATCGCGCAGCACCTTCAGCCGCCGCTCGCCGCTTTCCGACAGGGGCGCCTGATACATCAGCAGGCAGGTCGACTCGGCCGTGCCGCGCCCGACCCGACCGCGCAATTGGTGGAGTTGCGCCAGCCCGAAAATCTCGGCCCGCTCCACCACCATGATCGAGGCATTGGGCACGTTCACACCCACCTCGATCACCGTGGTCGCCACCAGAACCCGCGTCTCGCCCGAGACGAAGCGGGCCATGGCGGCATCCTTTTCGGGTGCGGGCATCTGGCCATGGACCAGGCCCACCCCCTCGCCCAAGGCGGCGCGCAGGGCGGCAAAGCGGGCCTCGGCGCTGGCGTAATCCACCAGCTCGCTGTCCTCGACCAGGGGGCAGACCCAATAGGCCTGCCGCCCTTCGTCCACCGCACGGCGCAGGTGGCCGATCACCTCATCCAACCGCGCGTCGGAAATCAGCGCGGTGCGGATCGGCTTGCGGCCCGCTGGTTTTTCATCCAGCACCGACACATCCATGTCGCCGTAACTGGCCAGCGCAAGGCTGCGCGGAATGGGCGTCGCGGTCATCACCAGCACATCCGCCCCCTGCCCCTTGGCGCCCAGCTCCATCCGCTGCGCAACGCCGAAACGGTGCTGTTCATCAACCACGGCAAGGCGCAGGTCGTGAAACTCGACATCCTTCTGGAACACCGCATGGGTGCCGACCAGAATGTCGATCTTGCCTGCCGCCAGATCGGCGAGCTTCGCCGCCCGCTCACCGCCCTTGTCGCGGCCGGTCAGCAATTCCAGCCGCACACCCGCCGCTGCGGCCAGCGGCGCAAGCCCCTCGTGATGCTGGCGGGCGAGGATTTCGGTCGGCGCCATCATCACGCCCTGCCCGCCCGCTTCCACCGCGATCAGCAGCGCCAGCAGCGCCACAAGGGTCTTGCCCGCCCCGACATCGCCCTGA
Source organism: Rhodobacteraceae bacterium UBA1943 (assembly GCA_002336845.1). Taxonomy (GTDB): domain Bacteria; phylum Pseudomonadota; class Alphaproteobacteria; order Rhodobacterales; family Rhodobacteraceae; genus Fuscibacter. The sequence goes on along the minus strand of DDEX01000087.1, from coordinate 1,070 downwards.
AGCAGGCGGTTCATCCGCAAGGGGTTTTCCATATCCAGCGCGATTTCCGCCACTGCACGCGCCTGTGCCCCGGTCGGCGCATAGGGCAAAGATTTCAGCACCTTATCCTGCAACTCCCCGGTGCCCCGCGTGGCCTGCCCCTTCGCGCGGCGCAAACTGGCCCGCGCCAGCGAAAGCGTCAGTTGGTGGGCAAACATCTCGTCATAGGCCAGCCGCTGCCGCGCGGGGGCTTCGGCCATGAAGTCGGCGGGGCCGGTCGGCGCATGGGCGATGCGCAGCGCCTCGGAAAATCCGGGCCAGCCTTCGCGCGCCAGCAAAGGCCCGTCGATCCATTCCGGCATCTCGGGCAGGCGTGCCAGCGCGCCCTCGACCGCCTTCGCCACCTGCTTTTGCGTGATGCCGGCGGTCAGGGGATAGACCGGCTCCTGCTCGGGCAGATCACCCGCCTCATCGACCCGCAGCACATGGTCGGGGTGCGGCATCTGCGCCAGACCATCGAACAGTTCCACCTTGCCCGAGACCACGCGGCGCTGCCCCGTCGGCAGCAGCTTTTGCAGGTAATCGGCGCGGGCGTGGAAAAAGACCAGTTGGAAATCCATCGCGCTGTCGCGCACCAGAACGCGATAGGGCCGCCCCTTCTGGCGCGGCGGCCGATGGGCGCCGACCTCTACCTCTACCGTCACCACGGCGGGCAAGGCGACATCGCGGATACTGGCCTTGCGGCTGCGGTCCACGGCGGAATGCGGCAACAGGAACAAAAGATCCTTGGGGCGTTCGATCCCCAGGGCGGCAAAAGCCTCGGCGCTGCGCGGGCCAATGCCGGGCAGCGTTTCAAGCCCCGCGAACAGCGGGAACAGGGGCTCCGGGCGGCTCATCCCCCGCTCATCCCAGGCCTGCAAGGGCGATCCACGCGTCCTCGTCGATCACCTGAATACCCAGACGGGCGGCATCCTTGGCCTTCGATCCCGCCCCCGGCCCGGCGATCAAAAGGTCGGTCTTGGCGCTGACAGAGCCCGAGACCTTGGCACCCAAAGCCTCAGCCCGGGCCTTGGCCTCGGCCCGCGTCATCT
>DDEX01000034.1 GCA_002336845.1 Rhodobacteraceae bacterium UBA1943 | reverse complement strand
GCCTTGTCGGGCAGGAAACGGTCGGTGATGTAGCGGTGGCTGAGCGTCGCCGCCGCCACAAGGGCCGAGTCGCTGATGCGGACGCCATGGTGAAGCTCATACTTCTCCTTGATACCACGCAGGATGCTGATGGTATCCTCGACCGAGGGTTCGTTGACGAACACCGGCTGGAAGCGACGGGCAAGGGCCGCGTCTTTTTCCACATACTTGCGGTATTCATCCAGCGTGGTGGCACCAACGCAATGCAGCTCACCCCGCGCCAGCGCGGGCTTGATCAGGTTGGCGGCATCCATCGCGCCGTCGGATTTCCCGGCGCCGACAAGGGTGTGCATCTCGTCGATGAACAGGATGATTTCGCCGTTTGCCGACTGAACCTCATTCAGCACGGCCTTTAGGCGTTCTTCGAATTCGCCGCGATACTTCGCACCGGCGATCAGGGCGCCCATGTCCAGCGCCATCAGCTTCTTGTTGCGCAGGGATTCGGGCACGTCGCCATCGACGATACGCAGGGCAAGGCCCTCGGCAATCGCGGTTTTACCCACACCGGGTTCGCCGATCAGCACCGGGTTATTCTTGGTGCGGCGACTAAGAACCTGCATCGCGCGGCGAATCTCTTCGTCACGACCGATGATCGGGTCGATCTTGCCGCTGGCGGCGGCTTCGGTCAGGTCGCGGGCATATTTCTTCAACGCCTCCATCGTGTCTTCGGACGAGGCGCTGTCGGCGGTGCGACCCTTGCGCACCTCATTGATAGCCGCGTTCAGGCCTTGGGCATTCACTGCCCCAGCCGTCAGCGCATCGCGCGCACGGGTATTGACCAGCGCCAGGGCGGTCAGCAGGCGTTCGACGGGAACAAAGCTGTCGCCAGCCTTCTTGGCCACCGCTTCGGCTTCGTCCAGCACGCGGACAAGGCTGGGGTCGATATAGGTGTTGCCTTCTCCACCCGTGACCTTGGGCAGTTTGGCGATCGAGGCGTCAATCGCCTCGGCCACACGGTCGGGCGCGCCGCCCGCCTTGCGGATCAGGTTAGATGCAAGGCCCTGATCGTCATCCATCAGGGCTTTCAACAGGTGATCGGGCAGAACGCGCTGATGGTTTTCGCGCATTGCAATCGTCTGGGCGGCTTGCAGGAAACCACGCGACCGTTCCGTGAATTTCTCCAAATTCATCGATATCTCCTTTTCTGAAGCACCGGCTTTGGACGCCCTGAAAAGGCACGCCCGTTCCGGCCTTGACCGAGAGATGGGAAGCGGATCGGGGCGTTGCAAGACTGCGCAACATCGGCAGAGAAAATATCGCAAAACGCTGAATTGCAGATGAATCTTGGTTTGCGGAAAGCCGCCGAAATCGGCATGGGGGGTGCGCGGCTGGCCGCGTGCGCGGAAACCCGCGCTTGTGTTGCGGGGCAATAGCTCTCCCAATGCACGAAAAAGGCGGGACAGCCATGCACGAAACACTCAGGCCCTTGATCCACAAGGCGCAGATTCAGGGATTGCAGATTCACGTTGCCCGCGCGGGCCTGTGTCTGGGCGACGCGGCAGAGGCCGTGTCGCTGGACGATGGCACGATTGGCGTGATGGCGCGGATCCGGCGGCCCTTGCTTGGGGTCATCCCGCGGCAGAAGAACATGATTCTGGGCAGGTTGGGCCCGGCTGCGTCGCGCATATTGCAGCCAGAGCTGGCGCAGGGCCGCCCGTTGCGGTTGCGGATCGTCGGGCTGACGCCCGAGCATCTGGCAGGCCCGGACGGCGCAGAGGTGCATATCTCTGCCTGGGGCGCGCCGCCTGCGCCCTATGGTTCGTAGCGGATATAGGCGAAGGCCGACCCGTCTGGTGCCCAGTTCGGCACGTTCATCGTGCCTTGCCCGCCGATAAGCTCGCGGATGCGGCGGCGATTTCTGCCATCGGGTGAGCAGAGAACAAGGGCCACGGGCAAATCTGCCGGATGGCCTTGGGTGCCCGGCGGATAGGCGAGATAGACCAGATGCCGTCCGCATGGCGACGGATGCGGGAACCAGTTTACATGATTATCGGTGAAAAGAGGGTGCTGGTCGCTGCCATCGGCGTTCATCACCCAGATCTGGGCGTGGCCAGTGGCATCGCAATTCCAGTAGATGCGGCTGCCATCGGCGCTGAAATCCGGCCCGTCGGAATGGCCGATGCCATGGGTCAGACGGGTCTCGCGGGAAGCCCCCTCATCCCAGCCTTCTCCCGCTAGGGGAGAGGAAGGCATAGTCTGATCGGCCTTGCGCGGGGCTGACATTGTATAGATATCGAGCACCTTTGATGCGTCACGAACGGCCGGATAGGCAATAGTTTTCCCATCTGGCGAAACCGCGTGCCACCAGCTTGGGGCCTGCGGGCTGATCTTTTGCAACGTGCCACCCGAAACGGGCATCCGGTAGATCTGCGCGCCTTGGCCTTCGTGATGCGAGGAGAGATAGAGGGTTCGCCCATCCGGGCTGAAGCCGTGATCGTTGTTGCAGCGGGTGGCCGGGCCGGTGTCGATCCGCTCCAACCGGGGGGCATCAAGCGGGACGCGATAGAGCAGCCCGGCAGAGTTGACCATCAGCCAGCGCCCGTCGGGCGACCAGTTCGGCGCCTCGACCCGGCCTTCAACCTCCAGCACCAGCCGCACGGTATCGGTAGCGACATGGTAGGTCTCGATCAGGCTTTTCAATCGCGGGCCTTGGGCGTCAGCAGGCGTTTTGGCCGCAAGCCTTCGGCAGCCTTGAACAGGCCGAAGGTCTGGTTGACGTAGTTCACCACCCCGCCGATCTGTTCCATGTATTTCTGCAATTCCGGCGTTCGGTCGGCCTCGACCAGTTGAATCGCGCGATCAGGGCCGCTCGCCTCGAACTGCACATAGAACAGGGGCTCGCCCCGGCGCAGGATCAGGTCTTTCTGCGGCTCGTGCCATTCAAAGGCCCACATCAACGGGCGGGGCCAGATGTTCAGCGGAAAGCGCCCGCCAAAGATGGTGCCTGGCAGGGTGTCGGCGCGATAGTGCAGAAAGGGGGAAAGCTGCGTCACATACACCGTTTCATCGGCGATGAAGCCGTAGGGCAGCGAAAGCTGGATGGTCGGGCGGTCTGGATAGCGCCATTCTGCCTCGTTCACCAGCGTCAGCACTTCGCCCAGCTTGTTGCCGCGAATCGTGCTGGCGCCACCGGCGCGGTTGATCAGATGGGCCTTGCCCTTGTCATCGCGGCCAAAGCCGATGTGCAGGTCGAACGGGCATTTCACCATGAAATACCGGCTTTCGAGTTGGATCACACCGGGGCAGCGCGCGGCGGATTTGGCATGGGCCCGGTTGGTCTGGCGAAAGCTGACCCGCTCGGGTGGATCATAAAGGACGGCGCCCTTGTCACTAGTCAGGAACCAGCCCACCTGCACCGGGCCGCTCATCGGGCCATCCTCGGGGCGGTCGAAAGTCAGGGTGATGTCCATGGCAGGCCTCTTGTTGTGGGGCCAGAGGACTACCAGGCGGCGCGGCTGTCAACCTGCACCGGCTTCGGCGGCACCGATCAGCCCGGCATCGGCCCCAAGCTGTGCGGGCACCAGAAGGGGCGCGTCGGTGCCGCGCAAGATCCCCGCGCGGACCGTTTCGTCCAGCGCCGCAATCAGGTCGGGCGCGTTGGAAAGGCCGCCACCAACCGGCAGGCAAGTGACGCCCAGAGTATTGACCAGCATGGCCAGCGGCCCGCCCAGAATGGTGCGCCATTCGGTGATTGTCTCGGTCGCCAAAGCGTTACTGTTCCGCCAGTTGGTGACGATCTCTGGCGCCGAAAGGTTTTGCCCATGGATCAGGTGATGCAATCGCTCCAGCCCCCTCGCGCCACCAAGTTGATCGAGGCACCCCATCTGCCCGCAGCCGCAGGGCAGGGCAAAAGGGCCGCGCACCACCGGCCCATGGCCCCATTCCCCGGCAATACCGCCCGGCCCGCTGACCAGCCGCCCGTTCAGCACCAGCCCGCCGCCAACCCCGGTGCCCAGGATCAGCGCGAAGACACTGTCATGGCCGCGCCCAGCGCCATGCCGCGCCTCGGCTAGGGCAAAGCAATCGGCGTCATTCAGCACTGTGACGGGGCGGCCAAGGGCGGCGGTCAGGTCTGACGCGACCCTGCGCCCGTTCAGGCACGGGATGTTTGCGACGATGATCTTGCCGCTGACCGGGTCCACGACCCCGGCAATGGACAGGGAGACGGCGCTCTCCTCTGTCAGAAAGTTGCGCAGTGCGGCGATGAAGGCCGCAAGGTCATCGGTGGGCGTTGGGCATTCACCTAACGGCTCCAACCGCGCGCCCTGAACCCGCGCGGCGCGGATCCGGCTGCCGCCAACCTCGAAAGCCAGAATCATCGCGTCCTCCCTGCTTGACAGATGCGCCCCCGAAGCCCATCACCCAGCCGCCCCCAACAGCAGGAGAACCGCGATGCCGAAGCCCGCCGATGACCGCCTGATCGTGGCGCTGGATGTGCCGAACGTGGTGCAGGGGCTGGAATTGGTCAACCGCATCGGCGATGCGGCCAGTTTTTACAAGATCGGGCTGGGAATGCTGACCGGCGGCGGCTTTGCCTTGGCCAATGAGCTGAAGCACGAGCTGGGCAAGCGGGTGTTTCTGGACATGAAGTTGTTCGATATCGGCGCCACGGTCGAGGCGGCGGTGCGCGGCATTGCGCAGTATGACCTTGATTTCCTGACCGTGCATGGCGACCCGCAGGTGGTGCGCGCGGCGGCAGAGGGGCGCAAGGGACGACCGACGCAGATTCTGGCGGTGACGGTGCTGACCTCGCTGGACCGGGCCGATCTGGATGCGAACCTGATCAAGACGGGAGACATTCACGAAATTACGCTGGAACGCGCGGCCCGCGCATTGGAAGCCGGGGCCGATGGCGTGATCGCCAGCCCGCAAGAAGCGGCGATGATCCGCGCCCTGCCGCAAGCGGCAGGCAAGCTGATCGTTACGCCCGGCGTGCGACCTGCCGGATCTGCGGTGGGCGACCAGAAACGCATCGCCACGCCCGCGCAGGCGATTGGCGACGGTGCCGATCATATCGTGGTGGGGCGCCCGGTCTGGCAGGCGGCGGACCCGCGCGTGGCAGCACAGGCGATTGTGGCAGAATTGAACTGAATCGGGAAAGCCGGGGGTTTCACACCCCAGGACCCCCGTGGAGTATTTCGAAAGGTGCAAGCGGATAGGGGGAGCCTGTCGCCTCCGCTTGCGTTTCGATTTGCCCCTTAGACAGTGACCATCAGACGCATCGCCTCATAAATCGCGGCATGGGTGTTGCGGGCCTCGACCGCATCGCCGATCCGGTAAAGCTGAAAGCCTTTAGGCCCCTTGCCAGCAGGTTGTGGCTGGCGGGCGATCAGAGCCTCATAGTCCACCGCACCCAGGTTTTCCGACTGTGGCTTGAGGTCAAAGTAGATGTCGGCCAAGGGCTGCGTGCCGTGGTTGACGATGACCTGATCGAAGTGGCGTTCTTGCGCCAGTTTCATATAGTCTGACCCCACCACAGCCTTGATCTGGTTGCCGTCCTTTTCCACGCCGGTCAGCCGGTAGGTGACGGTAAAGGTCACCTTCTTGTCCTGCATGGCCCGCATGTAGGGGACAAGGTTCATCGCCATCACTTCCGGGGCGAAGGTGCGGTCGGGGGTCATGACCTCAACCGTGGAACCGCTTTCGGCGAGGAACTGCGCGGCTTGCAGGGCGGTGTGGTCGCCCGCATCGTCGAACAGCAGCACGTTCTGACCAGGCTTTACGTCACCGGACAAGATGTCCCAGGCGGAAACCGTCAGATCATTACCGAAATCGAGGATGTCTTTCTGGGGCATCCCGCCGGTCGCAACGATCACCACATCGGGTTTCAGCGCCAGCACATCCGACGCCTCGGCCCAGGTGTTGAAGCGGAAATCCACATCGCGGGCGGCACATTGCGCCATGCGCCAGTCGATGATGCCGATCATTTCCGAGCGCCGCTTGGTCAGCGACGTCAGCCGCACCTGCCCGCCGGGTTGGTCGGCCACCTCGAACACGGTCACCTCATGCCCGCGCTCGGCGGCCACGCGCGCCGCCTCAAGCCCCGCCGGGCCGGTGCCGATAATCACCACACGCTTTTTCACTTTGGCGGAAGGGATGGCGTGGGGAAGGGTTTCCTCGCGGCCGGTCGAGGGGTTGTGGATGCAAAGCGCCATGCCGCCCTGATAGATCCGGTCAAGGCAGTAGGTGGCGCCAACACAGGGGCGGATGTCTTCCTCGCGGCCCTCGACGATTTTCTGCACCACATGCGGGTCGGCCATATGGGCGCGGGTCATGCCGACCATGTCCAGCATCCCCGAGGCAACGGCATGGCGCGCAGTAGCCACGTCGGGAATGCGGGCCGCGTGGAAGGTAGGCAGGCCGACCTCGGCCTTGATGCGGCCTGCAAGGTCAAGGTGCGGGGCAGAGCGCATTCCTTGAATTGGAATCACATCGGTCATCGCCGGGTCGGTGAAAATGCGGCCGCGGATGATGTTGACGAAATCCACCAGCCCCGAATCGCGGAAGCGTCGGGCCATTTCCACGCCCTCTTCCGGCGGGATGCCGCCGGGGGAATCCTCATCCGCCGTATAGCGCATCCCCAGCAGCATCTTCGGCCCGACCCGCTCACGCACCGCCGACAGCACCTCGAATGCAAAGCGCAGGCGGTTATCAAGGCTGCTGGCATCATAGGGGCCGGGGGGCATTCCGTTGGTCAGCGGGCTGATGAACTGATCCATCAGATGGCCGTAACATTCGAACTCCAGCCCATCGAGACCGGCTGCTGCCATCCGCTCGGCCGCATCGGCATAATCCTGCACCACGCGGGCGATGTCCCAATCCTCCATCACCTTGGGAAAGGCGCGGTGCGAGGGTTCGCGCGAGGGGCCGGCGGCCAGAACCGGCAGCCAGTCGCCCTTGTCCCAGCGGGTGCGGCGGCCAAGGTGCGAAAGCTGGATCATCACCGCAGCGCCGGCCTCGTGGCAGTCATCCGTGAGCTGTTTCATCCATGGAACGATCTCGTCCTTCCAGACCAGAAGGTTGGAAAAAACCGGCGGGCTGTCACGGCTTACACTGGCGGAACCTGCGGTCATCACCATCGACACACCCGCCTTGGCGCGTTCCAGGTGATACAGCCGATAGCGGTCCTTGGGCATCCCGTCGTCACTATAGGCCGGTTCGTGACTGGTTGTCATGATCCGGTTGCGAAGCGTCAGGTGTTTCAACTGATAGGGCTGGAGAAGGGGATCGTTCGACATGGCGGCCTCTCGCTGGCATTTTGCGCAGATTACGGCGTCGGAGACGAAGGTCAAATGAAAACTCGACAGTAGTGTCAATTCTGTTTCGGGTTGTGGCGAGGGACATGCTCGCCTAAGGTCCGGCCATGGATCAGCCTGCGACAGATCGGGGATGGCGCGGTTCGGCAGAGCTGTGGCTTGATGCCGCTTATGAGGCATTGGTTTCAGGCGGTGTCGAAGCGGTCAAGGTGGCGCCGCTGGCGGAAAAGCTGCGGATGTCACGCACCTCTTTCTATTGGCATTTTGCCGATAGAGAGGCGCTTCTGGCCGGTTTGATTGCGCGATGGCAGGGGCGCAACACAGGAAACCTGATCGCCCGGTGCGAGGCGAAGGCTGCCACGATCACGGAAGCCATGCTGAATCTGTGCGACTGCTGGATTGACCCGGCATTGTTCGATTCCCGGCTGGAGTTTGCCATTCGCACCTGGGCCTTGAACGATCCGGCGCTGGCACGGACATTGGCCGAGGCTGATGCAGCCCGCATCGCGGCAATCGGGCAGGTTTTCAAACAGTTCGGCTATGCCCCGGACGAGGCCGACGTGCGCGCCCATGCCGTTTATCTGACGCAGGTCGGCTATATTACCTTGCGCACCAGTGAAAGCATCGGGCGCCGGATTGAGCGTATTCCGCCCTATACGCTGACCTTTAGCGGTCATGCTCCAACGACGGCTGAGGTGGCGGCCTTTCGTGCGCGCCACCTGGCCAGATCAGGTCAATCGTGACAGCAGGGCCAGAAAGGTTGCCTGTTCTGCCGGATCAAGGGGCGCAAGCGTTGCTGTCGATACGGCCAGTCCGGTTTCCTTGCGCCGCGCAAAAAGGCGCGCGCCCTCATCGGTCAGGCTGACGGTCAGGCGGCGGCGATCTTCGGGGTCCGGTCTGGTGGCGGTCAGGCCCAGTTTGGTCAGCCGGTCCACCACTCCTTTGACTGTCGCGGCATCCATCGAGGTTTCGCGGCCCAGATGGTTTTGCGACAATGGCCCCATCTGCGACAGGCGGGCCAGCACGGCGAATTGGGTGGTGGTAATCTCTGGGATCGCCTCGGCAAAGATGGCCAGATGGCGCTGCGTGACACGGCGCAGGATATAGCCGACCTGATCGTCCAATGCGTAATCTGTGTGCTTTGCCATGGTTTGCCATAGGCTGCGGCGCGCGTCGGCGCAAGAAAGTTGACAGGTGGGCGGCGTGCACGCCAGTCTGTTCGTATGCAAATGAATTGGGGGCCAGTTTGACCGACTATTCCCGCCCTTTGCGTCTGGATGACGCGCTGGCCCTGCTTGCGCAGGGCGGGTGGGATGTGCTGGCGGGCGGCACCGATGTTTACCCTGGGGCTGGTGCGCAACTGAGCCGCGCGGTCGTGGATGTGACCGGCATCGCAGAGATGCAGGAGATTACGCTGGACGCCGGTGGTTTGCGCATCGGTGGTGCAGTGACTTGGGCCGAAATTGCCGCCGCCCCCCTTCCCGCGGCCCTTGCCGGGTTGCAGCGGGCTGCAGGGCTGATCGGCGGCTGGCAGGTGCAGAACGCAGGCACCCTTGCCGGCAATCTGGGAAATGCCTCGCCTGCGGCGGATGGCGTGCCACCCCTGCTGACGCTGGATGCGGTGGTAGAGCTGGCATCGACCGCCGGGCGCCGCGAGGTGACGCTGGCAGAGTTCATTCTTGGCCCCCGGCGCACAGTGCGCAGGCCGGACGAACTGATCGTCGCGTTGCACATTCGACGGTCGGCAATGGATGGGAAAGGTGTGTTTCACAAGCTGGGCGCACGCGCGCACCTGGTGATCTCGATCGCTTCTGTCGCCGTAAGATGTGTTACAGAAGGCCGAATAGTGACTGAAATTGCGATTGCGGCAGGTGCATGTTCGCCGGTTCCCTGTCGTATGCCGCTGCTTGAAGCAGCCTTGCGGGACATGCCGGTGGCCGATCTGGCTGGACGGATCAGGGTGGAAGACATTGCCGCCAGCCTGTCGCCGATTGACGATATCCGCGCACCCGCAGGTTATCGGCTGGAGGCGGTGACAGAGCTGTTGCGGCGCGCAGTTCAAGAGGCGGCAGGATGATACGGTTTACCTTGAATGGCCAGCCAGCCACTTGCGAGGCGCCCGCGACCGAGCGTTTGTCAGAGGTCTTGCGCGAGCGGTTGGGTGCGCGTGGCACCAAGGTGGGGTGCGATGCAGGAGATTGTGGCGCCTGCACGGTATTGGTGAATGGCAAGGCGGTCTGCGCCTGCCTGATGCCCGCCGCGCGTGTCGAGGGGGCGCGGGTGGAAACGGTCGAAGGGTCGGGAGAGGTGCTGGCCCGGTTGCGCGCCAGTTTCTTGCGTCACGGGGCAGCGCAATGCGGTATCTGCACGCCGGGAATGCTGATGACGGCGGTGGCGTTGCTGTCGCAGATTGCCCGCCCGACAGAGGAACAGGCGCAACAGGCACTGGGTGGCGTTTTGTGCCGCTGCACCGGCTATCGCAAGATTCTTGCGGCGGTCTGTGATGCCTGGCGCGACGCGCCAGTGGCGGCCTTGCCCGAAGGCCCTGCGGTAGGCGCAAGGATCGCGCGGCTGGACGGGGCGGCCAAGGTGCAGGGCGATATGTTCGGTGCCGATTTCGTGCCAGAGGATGCGCTGGTCGTGAAAGCCGTGCGCTCTCCCCACGCTCATGCCGCCTTTGCCTTTGGCGATCTTGCGGCCTTTGCCCGCCGCCCCGGTATCGCCGCAGTGTTTACCACAGCCGACATTCCGGGACGGAACGCGTTCTCCGTCATTCCGGCCTTTGCCGATCAGCCCGCGATTGCCGCCGATGTTGCGCGGTTTCGAGGGGAATGCGTGGCCATCGTTGCCTTCTTGCCGGGTGTGGAGCCTGATCTGGCGGACTTTCCGATCATCTGGACTCCGTTGCGAGCCCTTCTGACCCCGGCCGATGCCGAAGCGCCGGGTGCCGAACAAATTCTGGCAAATCGCGTCGGAAACCTGCTGGTCGAAGGGGTGGTACGCCGGGGCGACACGGCATCGGCGTTGGCGGCATCGGCCCATATGGTCGAGGGTTCGGTGACGACCGCCTATGTGGAACATGCCTATATCGAACCGGAGGCGGGCGCGGCATGGATGGAGGGCGAGACATTGTGCATCCGCGCCTGCACCCAGGCCCCGGTGATGGACCGCGACGATACGGCGGCAATTCTTGCGCTGCCGGTTGATCGGGTACGCATCCTGCCTTCGGCAGTCGGCGGCGGCTTTGGGTCAAAGCTGGATGTCAGCCTGCAACCCCTGATCGGGCTGGTTGCGCTGAAAACCGGGCGCGCGGCGCGGATGATATATTCGCGCGGCGAAAGCATGGCCTCGACCACCAAGCGCCATCCGGCAGAGATCTGGGGGCGGATCGGATGCGACGCGCAGGGGCGAATCTCGGGGCTGGAGGTCGAGGGCCGCTTCAACACCGGCGCCTATTCCAGTTGGGGGCCGACAGTGGCGAACCGGGTGCCGGTTCACATCAGCGGCCCCTACTACACGCCCGCCATCAGCGCAAAGGCGCGTGCCATTCACACGCATGGCCCGGTTTCCGGGGCGTTCCGGGGCTTTGGTGTGCCGCAGGCGGCGATCTGGCAGGAAACCCTGTATGACCGGCTGGCAGAAAAGGCTGGGCTGGACCGGTTGGAGTTTCGCATTCTGAACGCCCTGCGTGACGGCCAGATCAGCGCAACCGGGCAGGTGATGGAGGCGACGGGCATTCACCCCTGCCTGACCGCGTTGCGCCCGCATTGGGCACGCGCCTTGGCCGATGTACGGTCGGAAGGAGATTGGCTGCGCGGGGTGGGAGTGGCTTCTTGCTGGTATGGCTGCGGAAATACCGGGTTGCCAAACCCCTCGACCATGCGGATCGGGCTGACCGGAGCGGGTAAGCTGGTGCTGCATCAGGGGGCTACGGATATCGGGCAAGGTTCGAACACTGTCATTCCGCAGATTGCCGCCGATGCGCTGGGCCTGCCTTTGGCGGCCTTTGCCTTTGTCGGCCCCGATACCGCGCTGACCCCGGATGCTGGGAAAACATCGGCCAGCCGGCAGACCTTTGTCTCGGGCCGCGCGGCGCAGGCGGCGGGGCGGGCGCTAAGGGCGACAATCTTGCGGATGGTGAATGCCGGGGATGGGGCCAAACTGTCTCTGAATGGCAGTTTAGTGACTGTTCTTGATAGCGGGACGCGCCATGAGATCGATCTGTCTGCCCTGCCGGTGGATGGGCGGGGCTACGCGCTTTCTGCCGAGGAAAGTTATGATCCGCCGACGCAGGCCCTGGACGCAGACGGCCAGGGTCGTCCCTATGCCGTTTATGGCTATGGCGCGCAGATGGCGGAGCTGGCGGTCGATGTGCGGCTGGGCACGGTGAAGCTGCTGAAAATCACGGCGGCCCATGATCTGGGCCGGGTGATCAACCCGCAACTGGCCGAGGGCCAGATTGAGGGTGGCATTGCCCAAGGCATCGGGATGGCGCTGATGGAGGAATACATCGCCGGGCGGACCGACAATCTGCACGACTATCTGATTCCCACCACAGGCGACGTGCCCCCCATTGAAAGCCTTATCCTGGAGATTCCTGATCCCGACGGTCCGTTCGGGGCCAAGGGTCTGGGGGAGCATGTGCTGATTCCCACCGCCCCCGCGATCCTGAATGCGATTCGTCATGCGACGGGGGCTGAGGTGACGCGCTTGCCTGCCCTGCCGCACCGTATCCTTGCCGCGATGAGGGAGGCCCGGAGATGACCCCTCCCGATACAAGCGCCAAGATCCGCTGCGATGCCTGTCCGGTGATGTGCTATATCGCGCCCGGCCAGACGGGGGCCTGCGACCGCTATGCCAATGATGCTGGCCGTATCGTGCGAACCGATCCGGTGGTGATGCTGTCCCATGCCATCGAACAAGGCGGCAGGCTGGTGCCCTTTGCCGCGCGCGACTGGGGTGGCGACCCTTTGCCCGGCGATACCTTCGTGACCGGAATCGGATCGGGCACCACATATCCCGACTACAAGCCAGCGCCGTTCATCGTGTCTTCGGTGGTTGAGGGCGCGGATATGGTCACGGTCGTGACCGAGGCGATCTTTTCCTATTGCGGCGTCAAGGTGAAGATCGACACCGACCGCTTTCTTGGCTCCGAAGGGGCGGTGGTGCGGGTGGGGGGTGAGGCTGTGGGCCATGTGACGACCGCCGAATATGGCAGCCAGATGCTGTCGCTGGGTGGGGTGCATCACCTGACGGGTGGATCCAAGTCCGAGGGCCGCGTGACCTGTGCAGCACTTTTGGCGCTGTGCAATGGCGAGGCGGTAGAGATGGCCATCGACGGCGGCTCCACCGTCGTGGTGCAGGCCGGATGCGCGCCGGTTGTCGATGGCACGCCCGAGCGGCGGATGCGTGTGGGCTGCGGTTCGGCCACGATCGGCATGTTTGCCAGCCAATGGCGCGGACTGGTGGATGAGGTGGTGGTGGTCGATGACCATATCACCGGCGTGGTCAGCGAACATCAGGCGGGCAAGGTGCTGGGCTGGGAGGCAACGGGCATCCGCATCAAGGGGCATCGCTCCACGCCCGGCCGCTATTTCCGGGTCAGCGAGCCGGGGCTTGGCTGGGGTGGCACAAAGCTGACCGATCCCCTGGAGATTCTGGGGCCGTGGGAGGCGAAAAAGGGCGCAAGGCCTGGTCTGACCCTGCTGATGGTTTCGACCACGGGCGAGGAATATGCCTATTTCGTGCTGGACGAGGCGCTGGTTCCGCAACCCGCGCCCTTGCCCGCAGCTTTGCGTGAAACCGTCGGGCTGATCGACGAGAATTGCGAGCCGTCGCTTTGCACGGTGCTGTTCATGGGTGGCGCGGGGGGGAGCTTGCGGGCAGGGGTGACGAAGAACCCGGTGCGGCTGACCCGCTCGGTTCAGGGGGGTGTGACGCGGCTGACAAGTGGCGGCGCGGAAACCTGGGTCTGGCCCGGTGGCGGCATCACCTTCATGGTGGATGTGACGCGGCTGCCGAAAGGGGCCTTTGGCTATGTGCCGACCCCGGCGCTGGTGGCCCCGCTGGAGTTTACGCTGCCAAGGGCCGACTATCTGGCAATGGGCGGGCATGAGGGCAGCATCCGTGATCTGGCCGGGGTGGTGGCAGAAGGAGGCGAATACCCGACGGCGGGGCGCATCGAGCCCTGGCCGCAGGACGCGGAGGCCAGTCCCCGCACCCCCGGAGTATTTCGAAAGGTGCAAGAGCCATGATGCAGGTTCAGGTTCTTGCCGATGGGCGACTGCATCTGAACCACGGGCCGATCGATTTGATCTGTCAGGCTTGGGGGCCAGGGCGTGCACGGGCGTTCGACCGGGCGGTGGCGCGGTTTGACGGGCTGCTGGAGGAGCTGGTGGCAGAGCTGCCGTCTCTGCGCGCCGAACAGAGCCTTGTTTCAGGACCGGTGGCGCGAGTGATGGCAGCGGCGGTGGCGCCGTTTCGTCCGGCCTTTATCACGCCGATGGCGGCGGTGGCGGGGGCTGTGGCCGAGGCGGTTCTGGCGGCGATGGTGGCCGGGCCGGGCGTTGAGCGGGCCTATGTGAACAACGGCGGCGACATTGCCGTGCATCTGGCGGCGGGGCATCGTCTGACTTGCGCCATGGCACAAGGCGGCACCGTGGAGCTGCGGGCTGAGGAGGTGGCACGGGGCATTGCAACCTCTGGCTGGCGGGGGCGCAGTTGGTCGCTGGGAATTGCCGATGCGGTGACGGTTCTGGCGCGGACGGCGGCTATGGCCGATGCCGCGGCGACCATGATCGCCAATGCGGTCAATTTGCCGGGGCATGTGGCGGTTACGCGTCGCCCGGCGGTTGAAGTGCAAGCCGACAGCGATTTGGGCGCACGGCTGGTGACGGTGGGTGTTGGGCCGCTAACGGGCGCAGAGGTGGAGTTGGCGCTGGAGCGTGGGTGCACGGCGGCTGAAGCCTACCGGGCGCGCGGCTTGATTGAAGGGGCAGCCCTCTTCCTGCAAGGTCAGGTTCAGATGACGGGCCACATGGCCCTGACGGGGGGAGAGGTGGTGCATGTCTGAGTTCCGGGTCCGAAAGATCGTGACGCAGGTCGAGGAGATTCTGCACGAAGGCGGGCCACTGGCCGATCCGCCGCCCGTCAAGGGGGCAATCTATGCGATCTGCGCCAACCCCTTTGCCGGGCGGTATGAGCCGGAGTTGCAGCCTGCGATGGAGGCGCTGAAGCCCCTTGCGCTGATGCTGACCGACCGGCTGGTAGCTGCGCTGGGCGGGCGGGCCGGGATTGACGCCTATGGCAAGGGTGCCGTCGTAGGCGAGAATGGCGAGCATGAGCATGGCGCGATCTGGCATGTCTCGGGTGGTTACGGGATGCGCGAGCGGCTGGGTGAATGCCGCGCCATAGTGCCAAGCGCGATGAAGGTGGGCGGCATGGGCGCGACGCTGGATATTCCGTTGGGGCATCTGAACGCCGCCTATGTGCGGTCGCGGTTCGATGTGATCACCGTGGCTTGCGAGGACGGGCCACGCGCGAACGAGGTGCTGTTCGCGCTGGCCATGGCGCGGGGCGGACGGGTTCACAGCCGGATGGGCGGGCTTGAGATCGGGCAGGTGAAGGGGGAGGACGGCTTGCGGTGAAGCGGTTTGCGGTGGCCCTTGTCCTGATGCCCGGCGCGGCCATGGCCTGCGCATTGCCGCCCTCGGTGATTCTGACGCTGCCGACCGGGCACTACATTCTGGCGGCGGCGCTGACCGTGGTCCTGACGGCGCTGCTGGGGGCGCTGACCGAGCGCCTGCCACCGTTGAGCGCCCATCTGCTGCACGAAGGGCCGGATTTCTGGCCAGATTTGGCGGGTTGGACGCTTGGGTTTGTCGTCATGGCGGTGCTGCTGGGGATCGGGTTTCGCGGTGCGGACGATCCACTGCACAACCTGCTGACGCTGGTGTTCTGGACAGGTGTGTGGATCGCGCTGCCTTTCGCCTCGATGATGTTTGGCGACTTATGGCGACCCTTCAACCCGTGGATGGCCCCGGTTCGGGTGATGCGGATTGCGTTGGGTTGGCGTGGCAAGCTGGGGCTTGCACGGTTGGGCCACTGGCCAGCAGTTCTGGGGATGATGGGGTTTTCCTGGTTTCAGATCGTCTCGCTGGCCCCTGACGATCCGGGCGTCCTGGCGCGGCTGATGCTGGGCTATTGGCTGGCAATCTTTGTTCTGGCGGTGGCAGAGGGCGAGGACTGGCTGGAGCAGGGTGAGTTCCTGACCCTGTTTTTCGCGCTGATCGGACGGATTGCCCCCTTTTGGCGCGAACGGTCGCAGGGCAGGGTGCGCTGGATGGCGGGTTGGCCGGGGGCACAGGTAATGCGGATGGCGCCCCTAACCGTGTCGCAGATGGCCTTTGTCGTCGTGACGCTGGGCAGCCTGTCGTTCGAGGGGCTGAGCGAGACTTTCTGGTGGATGGGGCTGGTTGGTGAGAACCCGCTGGAGTTTACCGGGCGCTCGGCGGTGCTGGGGGTCAATACTATCGGGCTGATCCTGTCGTGGGTGGTCACGGCTGGCGCGTTGTGGCTGGGTTTGCGGCTGTCGCGCGCGCTGGGGCGCGGAGGGTTTGCCGCCGGGCCGGTGATGCTGTCGTTTCTGGCGATTGCGGCGGGCTATCATGTTGCGCATTTCTTCGTCACGCTGATCACCACGGGGCAATACACTCTGTGGGCCCTGAATGATCCCTTGTTTCGGGGCGACGCGTTGCTGGGCCTGCCGCCCTTCTACATCTCTTTCGGGTTTCTGTCGGACCCCGGTTTCATGCAGGCGGTTTATGCGGTGCAGTTCGCAGCGATTGTTGGCGCGCATCTGCTGGCCGTGATCCTGACCTTGAAACTGGCGGGGCGGGGGCTGCGCCTTGCGGGCCACTTGCCGATGACGGCGCTGATGGTGCTTTACACGATCTTTGGTCTCTGGTTGATGTCCACCGCAAGAGGTGCTTGAAAACATTGCACTTTTTGTTTGTCTGCAAATGAAATCGCACCCGGTGAAACCGGGGCAATGACAGAGGAGAAGGACCATGAAGACGACATTGACGAGCTTTGCGCCATCGCGGCGGGCGGTTCTGACGGGGATGGGCGCCGGGTTGATTGCCGGTTCTGCCGGGCTGGTGCGGCCGGTCTGGGCGCAGGCGGCCCCCCTGAAGCTGGGGTTTCAGTTGCACGCCACCGGCATCGGCGCCAGCTATGGCCGCTGGTATCAGCGCACCGCCGATGCGGCGCTGAAGAAGATCAACGAGGCGGGCGGCATCGGCGGGCGTCCGGTCGAGATCGTCTATGAGGATGACGGCACCGATCCGGCGCGCGGGGCCGAAGTGGTGGACAAGCTGAACAGCCAGCATGGGTGTGACCTGATCTTCGGCACGCTGTTTTCCCATGTGGTGATGGGCTCTGCCCCCCGGGCCGGAGAGCTGAAGGTGCCCTATCTGGTGTGTTCCGAGGGGTATCACGTCGCCAGCGGTGCGCTGAACCGCTGGACCCTGCAGCCCGGCATCACGGATGTGCGCAGCCAAATTTCCTCGATGGCGCCTTGGGTTGCGGGCAATCTGGGCAAGAAGGTCACGATGTTCTTCCCCGACTATGCCTTCGGCTATGACCACCGCGATTTCTTTACCAAGGCAATCGAGGCACAGGGCGGGCAGGTTGTGGCGCAAATCGCCATTCCGCCGACCGAAACCAGCTATACCCGTTACTTCGCGCAGATTCCGGCAGAAACCGAGGTGTTGTATCACGTCATGGTTGGCCCCGGCGTTCTGACCTTTGTGAAGGAGCTGGGCGAGTTTTATGGCTCGGGCGCCAAGCCGCAACTTTTCGGCTTTATCGATAGCCTGGAGGCAGTGGATACCGCGACGCCGGGGCTGGAATTCCTGGAAGGCAGCCATTTCTGGGAGGCGCATCCGCGCGTAAAACCGGCCGATGCCGGTGCGGCAGAGGGCGACTATCGCGCCGCCGTTGGTGTGGATGACAACGGCGCCTCGGTGGCCGATGCCAAGGATGTGGCGACCTACTCCCATATGTTTTCGGCCTGGGAGACGCTCTACTTCATCAAGCAGGCGGTCGAGGCGTCGGGCTATGCCGGGGTGGCCGACCGGCAAAAGCTGGTCGAGGCGATGGAGGCGATCAGCGATCTGCCTTACGGCATCGAACGCCCCCAAGGCGCCAAGGTGTTCAACGGCAAGACGCACCAGGCCTTTGGCAGCCAGAACATCTCGAAGATCGAGGGCGGCAAGCTGGTGAAGGTGCATACCACCACGATTGACGAGGGGAAATATGACGACGCGGTGGATTACACCACGATGTCGTTCTGATCTGAAACCGGGCCGGGGGGCTTCGCGCCCCCCGGACCCCCCGCGGGATATTTATGAACAGATGATGGGGGCTGAGTGAGCTTCGGGCCGTTTCTGTTGCTGGCATTGATGGAGGGGCTGGTGTCGGCGGCGGTGCTGGCGCTGATGGCCTCGGGCCTGTCGCTGGTGTTTGGCGTCATGCGCGTGGTCAACGTGGCGCATGGGGCATTTTTCATGACGGGCGCTGTGCTGGCGTGGTTCGTCGCGGGCCATGTGCCGGGTCCGCCGGTTTGGGGGTGGCTGGCGGCTTTGGTTGTGGTGCCGCCGATGGTTGGCCTGATGGCGGCGGCAGTGGATACGCTGGTGCTGAAGCGGCTGGAGTATGAGCCGGAGGCGGTGATCGTGGCGACGATTGGGCTGCTTTACATCCTGGAGCAGGCGGCGCTGATCGGGTTCGGCCCGGATGCACGGCCGGTAGCGGCGCCGTTCAGTCTGCGGCTGCAACTGCCGTGGTTCGGATACTCCGGTTACAAGCTGTTCGTTGTGGCGGCGGCGGGTCTGGTGTTGCTGGCACTTTGGCTGGTGATGACGCGCACGCGGTTTGGCCTTGTGATGCGCGCAACACAGGTGGACCGCACCACGGCACGGGCCTTCGGCATCAACGTGGACCGGGTTTATGCGGGCACCTTTGGTCTGGGGGCTGCGCTGGCAGCGGTGGCCGCAGTGCTGGTCGTGCCGACGACGCAGGTGCATTACCTGATGGGGGGCGACCCGCTGCTGCTGTCGTTCATCACGGTGATCATCGGGGGCCTTGGCAGTTTACGCGGCACCTTGGTGGCGGCGCTGATCATCGGGCTGTCGGATGGTGTGATTTCGATGTTCTGGGCGCCGACGCTGTCAAAGATCATCGCCACGCTGCTGGTGGCCTTGGTGCTGGTGTTCCGGCCGCAGGGCTTGTTCGGGGCCAAGGCATGAAGGCGTGGTTGTTCCATCTGGTGGCTCTGGCCGGACTGGCTGTGTTGGCCGCTGTGCTGCCTGCCTATCACGCCAACAATCTGGCGCGGGTGCTGGTGCTGGCGGTCTATGCCACCGGCTACAATCTGGCCTTCGGCTATACCGGGATGTTAAGCCTTGGTCATGCGCTGTTCTTTGGTGCGGGCATGTTTGGCGCGGCGTTGCCGGTGACGCTGTGGGGCTGGGGCGGTGTGCCGGTGCTGGCACTGGGGATGCTGGCGGGGGGCGTTGTGGCCGGGGCGGTCGGCCTGCTGGCGCTGCGGACCAAGGGTGTCAGCTTCATGATCGTGACGCTGATGTTCGCGCAGGCCGGATACCTGACACTGATCTGGTTCAACGCGGTAACGGGCGGCGATCAGGGGCTCGTGCTGCCGGGCGCGGCGCGGCGGGTGTTGGGCATTGACCTGACGCAGGATGCGCCGCGGCTGTGGCTAGCCCTTGGCATCTATGCCGTGGCGCTGCTGCTGGCGGTGGCGCTGGTTCGGTCCCGGTTCGGCCGCATCATGCTGGCGATGCGCGAGAATGAGGAGCGCAGCCGGATGCTGGGCTATAACCCCTATGCGGTGAAGCTGAAGGTTCTGGTGGTTTCCGGTCTTTATGCCGGGCTGGCGGGGGCGGCCTATGGGCTGTTCTTCGGCTATGCCGGGGCGGGGTTTGCCACGGTGCAATATTCGATCCTGCCGATGCTATATTCCCTGCTGGGTGGGGCGGGCACCGCCCTCGGCCCGCTGATTGGGGCGGCGGCGATGTTCTGGCTGATCGACTTTGTCTCAAGCCTGACCAATGCCTATCTGATGCTGGTGGGGGTGGCGCTGATCGTGCTGGTCCTGTTCGCGCCGCGCGGCATTCTGGGGTTTGTGCGCGAAAGGTGGCTGCCATGGCTGCCGTGATCTTGCAGGCAACAGGGCTGGCCAAGGCATTTGGTGGGCTGAAGGCGGTGGACGGCGTGGATTTCGCTCTGCGGGCGGGGGAGATTCATGCGCTGATCGGACCGAACGGGGCGGGCAAGACCACCTTTGTCAGTCTGCTTTCGGGGCGGATTGCTCCGGATGCCGGGCGGATCGAGCTGGGCGAAGAGGACATTACCGCGTTGCCTGCCCATGCCCGGGTGCGGAAGGGCATCGCCTATACCTTCCAGATCACCTCGATCTATCCGCGCCTGTCGGTGTTCGACAATGTGGCGCTGGCGGTCCAGTCGCAGGGTGCGCGCGACTTGCGGGCCGGGGTGGCGGAGGCGCTGGGCAGGGTGGGGATGGAGTCTCTGGTTAGCCAGGAGGCGGGAACACTGTCCTATGGCCATCAGCGGCTGTTGGAGCTGGCGATGGGGCTGGCGCTAAAACCCCGCGTCCTGATTCTGGATGAGCCGACACAAGGATTGGCCGCGGGTGAGATTGACGGGTTCGTCGCGCTGGTGCGCGGGCTGGTGTCGGAAACCACCGTGCTGATGATCGAGCATAACATGGAGGTGGTGATGGATCTGGCCCAGCGGATTACCGTCCTCAACTTCGGTCAGGTGCTGGCACAGGGGACGCCCGCCGAAATTCGGGCCAATCCGGCGGTGCAGGCCGCCTATCTGGGAACCGGCGATGCTGCGGCTTGAGGGGGTTTCGGCCAGCTATGGCGCCGTGACCGTGCTGCGCGATGTAGCGCTGGAGGCGCGGGGTGGCGAGGTGACCTGCATCATGGGCAGGAACGGCGTGGGCAAGACCACGCTGATGCGGGCGATCATGGGGCTGGTGGCGCGGCAGGGGCGGTTCATGCTGGACGGAGACGACTTGTCGGACCTGCCCGCGCATGAGGTGCCACGCCATGGCATCGCACTGGTGCCGCAGGGGCGTCGGCTGTTCGGGCCGCTGACCGTGGCCGAGAATCTGGAGATCGGGCTGATGACCCGGCACCGGGGCCGCGCGGTGCGCGAGCGGGTGCTGGACCTGTTTCCCCGGTTACGAGAGCGGCTGGGGCAGGTGTCGCAAACCCTGTCGGGAGGCGAGCAGCAGATGCTGGCAATCGCCCGCGCCCTATGCATGGAGCCCAAGGTGCTGTTGCTGGATGAGCCGACCGAGGGGCTGCAACCCTCCATGATCGCGGCGATCCGGGATGTGGTGATGGGGCTAAAGGCCACCGGCGTGGCGACAGTTCTGGTGGAACAACGGGTCGAGGCGGTGCTGCAAATGGCCGACCGTGTGGCCTTCATGGATCATGGCCGGGTGGCCGAGGTACTTGCGGTGGCGGATTTGCGGGCCGATGCGCCGCAGTTTGCGGCCTATGTGGGGGTGTGAATGACCGGGTTGGTGGCGGGTGTCGATGTGGGCGGAACCTTCACCGATCTGGTGATCCTTGATCCGGCAACCGGGGCGGTGCGACTGGCCAAGGTGCCGACCAGCCTGCCCGACCAATCGGGCGGTGTGCTGGCGGCATTCACCGAGGCCGGGGCCGATCTGGCCGATATGGACTTGATCGTGCATGGCACCACCACCACGACAAACGCGGTGCTGGAGCGCAAGCTGTGCCGCACTGGCCTGATCACGACCCAAGGGTTCCGCGATGTGCTGGAACTGGGCCGCCGCACCCGCCCACAGGCTTATGGCATGACCGGAACCTTCGTGCCGGTGATCCCGCGCGACCTGCGGCTGGAGGTGCCAGAGCGGATGGATGCGCGGGGCCGGGTGATCACCGCTCTGGACGAAGTGGCGGTGGCGGATGCGGTGCGTCGGTTGCTGGATCAGGGTTGCGAAAGTCTGGTGATCCATTTCCTGCACGCCTATGCCAACCCCGTGCATGAACTGCGCGCGGCAGAGATCGCGGCGGGTCTGTGGCCTAATGGCTATATCACCACCGGCCATTCCCTGCTGTCGGAAAGCCGAGAGTTCGAGCGGGGGGTCACCGCGGCGGTCAATGCCAGCGTGCAGCCCTTGCTGGAACGCTATGTCGCGCGGTTGGCGCATGGGCTGAAGGCCAAGGGCTATGGGCGCGATTTGCTGGTGATGAACGGCAATGGCGGCATGGTTGCGGCGGACAAGGTGGCGCGCGAGGCGGTGAAGACGGTCATGTCCGGCCCGGCCAGCGGTGTGATGGCGGCCGTCGCCACCGGGCGGCGGGCCGGGATGGCGAACCTTCTGACCTATGACATGGGCGGCACCAGCACGGATGTGGCGATGATCAAGGCAGGGGTGGCCCCGGTCAGCAATGAGATCGAGGTGGAATATGCCATGCCGATCCATGTGCCCATGGTCGATGTGCGCACCGTGGGCGCGGGAGGGGGCAGCATCGCGCGGGTTGATGCCGGAGGAATGCTGCGGGTGGGGCCGGAATCGGCAGGGTCTTACCCGGGTCCGGTCTGCTATGGGCGTGGCGGTGAGCGGGTGACGATTTCCGATGCCAACCTGCTTTTGGGTCGGCTGCCTGCCCATCGCTTTGGCCAGGCAGCCGAGGCGGCACGCGCGGCGATGGAGGCGCAGATCGCCCGGCCCCTTGGCCTTTCGGTCGAACAGGCGGCCGAGGCGGTGGTGCGGATTGCCAACACCCATATGGCTGGCGCGATCCGCATGGTTTCTATCAGCATGGGTGCCGACCCGCGCGACTTTGCGCTGTTCGCCTTTGGCGGGGCGGGGCCGCTGCACGCGGTTGCGCTGGCGCGGGAACTTGCGGTGCCGCGCGTGCTGGTGCCCGCCCGCCCCGGCCTGACCAATGCGCTGGGCTGCGTGGTGGCCGATCTGCGGCATGATTTCGTGCGCACGCTGAACCGGCCATTGGATGCAGTGGACATGGCCGAGGTTCATGCGGTTCTGGCGGGGCAAGAGGCCGAGGGGCGGCGGCTGATCGGGGCCGAAAAACTCGCCCTGGCGCAGGTGCGGGCCGAGTTTTCCGCCGACATGCAGTTTGTGGGGCAGACTCACCTTCTGCGCATTGCCCTTCCGGGACCGGAGGTCAGCCGCGAGGTGATGCAGGCTGCGTTCGAGGCCGCCTATTGGGCGCGCTTCAAGGTCGATCTGCCGGATATCCGCGCCAATCTGGTGAATCTGAATTGCTCGGTCATCGGCGAGCGGCCAGAGCTGGACCTGTCGCGCCTGATCGAGCCGGGCGGGCGTTTGCCCGTGGCCCAACCTGCGGAAACCCGCAACGTCTGGTTCGGCGGTTGGGTCGATACCCCGGTTTACTGGCGCGACCACCTGCCCTTGGCGCTGAACCTGACCGGCCCTGTAATCATCGAGCAGATGGATACGACGGTGGTGGTCGAACCGGGCTGCCGGGTGACCTCGGATCTGGACGGAAACCTGATTGTCGAGGTGGGCAATGCTTGATCCGGTGACTCTGGCGGTGATTCAGGCCGGCTTGCAGCAGGTCTGTGACGAGATGGACCTGACCTTTTCGCGCGCCGCCTTTTCCCCGGTGATCGCCGAGGCGGATGACCGTTCGGATGGGATTTATTCCGCCAAGGATGGCAGCCTGATCGCGCAAGGCTCGAAAGGACTGCCGGTGTTCGTCGGCGTCATGCAGTTTTCGACGCGAACGCTGATCGAGCGTATCCGGTCTGGCGAAACGGCAACGCCTGAGCCGGGCGACATCTATATCGTGAACGACCCCTATCTGGGCGGCACGCATCTGATGGATGTGCGCTTTGCCATGCCATTTTATCGGGGGGGCGAACTGGTCTGTTGGCTGTCGAACACCGGGCATTGGCCGGATACCGGGGGGGCTGTGCCGGGCGGGTTCTCGGCCAGTGCGATCAGTGCGGAGCAAGAGGGGCTGCGCTTGCCACCCGTCAAGCTGTTCAAGCGCGGCGAGATGGACCGCGAGATCTGGCAGATCATCTGTTGCAACATCCGCGTCAGCGAACAGCGCATCGGCGATGTGAAGGCGCAGGCCAGCGCGCTTTTGGTCGGGGCAGAGCGGCTTGCGGGCCTGATGGACCGCTATGGCGATGCCACGGTGGCCGAGGCGATTGCCGAGATGCGCAAGCTGGCGGCGCGGCAGATGCGGGCGGTTATGGCCGATGTGCCGGAAACGCCGGTTCGCGCCACCGCCATCGTGGACAGCGATGGGGTGGTGAATGAACCCCTGACCATCGCCCTGACCCTGCGGCGGCAGGGGGCGGATGTGGTGTTCGACTTTGCTGGTTCCTCGCCGCCCTGCATGGGGCCGATGAATTCGGTGCGAGCAACGACGCTTTCGGCCGTCTATCTGGCGGTGCGCCATGTGTTCCCCGATGTGCCGATTTCGGCCGGGGCGTTTGAGCCGCTGCTGGTCACCGGGATCGAAGGCACCTTTCTTGATGCCCGTTATCCCCGCCCCGTCTCGGGCTGTGCGGCCGAGGTCAGCCAACGTATCGCCGAGGCGGTCTTTGCAGCACTTGTGCAGGTGTTCCCCGACCGTGTGACGGCGGCGCCCGCGGGCACCAGCGGCAATTTCGGTCTGGGCGGGCATGACCCGGAGCGAGGCCGCGATTTCGTCATGTATCAGATTTCTGGCGGTGGCTATGGCGGCAATGCGGGTCATGATGGGTTGTCGAATGGCTGTTCGACCATCGGCATTTCAAAAGCTCCGCCCGTGGAAATCATGGAGCAGACCTTTCCGGTGCTTTACCGCCGTTATGCCCTGCACGAGGGGTCGGGCGGAGCAGGGCAGCACAGGGGCGGCTTTGGCCTGGATTACGAGATCGAGTTGCTGCGCGGCCATGCGCGCGCCAGTTTCGTGATGGACCATGGCCGGGTCGGCCCTCAAGGCGTGCTGGGCGGCAAGGATGGTGCGGTGAACCGGGTTGAGGTGCATCGTGGCGGCGAAGTCTGGGTGCCGCCGCATCTGTCCAAGGCGCAGGATATTGCGTTGCAGCCGGGTGACCGGGTGCGGGTGCGTACGCCCGGCGGCGGGGGCTATGGCGATCCGGCGGCGCGAGACCCCGCGCTGGTTGCCGAAGACGTGCGCCTTGGCCGCTATTCGGCGGAGGAGGCGCGCAGGCTGTTCGGGCGGTTTTAGCGGGATCGTTCCGCCAAGCTGCCCGCCGCCCGCATCAAAAGGTTCACATCGCTGCCAACGCCAAGAAAGGTCACGCCCAGGTCGCGATAGTGGCGGGCCAGTGCCTCGTCAAAGGTCAGGATGCCCGCCGCCTTGCCGCTGGCGGTGATCTGGGCAATCGCCGCTTCTATGGCTCGCAAAACCTCGGGGTGCGTGGTGTCGCCGCGAAACCCCATGTCGGCGGCAAGATCGGATGGCCCTATGAACACCGCGTCCACGCCTTCCACCGCAAGAATGCCGGGCAGCGCCGCCAGACCGGCGCGGCTTTCGACCTGAAGGATCAGGCAAACCTCGTCATCGGCATTGGCCATGTATGCGGCAGTCCGTCCATAATCCGCCGCCCGCGCGACCGAGGCGCCAAGGCCCCGCACTCCGTTCGGCGGATAGCGCATGGCCCGGGCCATTTCCCGCGCCTGCTCTACGCTGTCCACCATTGGCACCAGCACATTCTGCACCCCCAGGTCGAGGATCTGCTTGATCATCCAGACCTCGCCCACCGGCGGCCGCACAACCACGCTGCAGCGCGGGCCGATCACCTGCGCCTGTGTCAGCAGGGTAAGAATCGTATTCGGGCCGTGTTCCCCGTCAAGCAACAGCCAATCGAATCCGGCCCCCGCCAGCAAATCGACGGCAATTGGGCTGGCAAGGTTCACCCAGATGCCGGTCTGCACCCGGCCCTCGCGCAGCGCCTGTTTCAACGGGTTTTTCGGGGCGGGCATCGGTATCTCCTGACTATGCACCTTTGTGTTACAATGCCGTGCCGCGAATGTGAGGTGGTTTGTTTTGCCTTTTGTCGGAACCGGCCCATCTTTTCGGGGGAAATGCGGGAGCGCGCGATGTCATTCAAGAGCAAGTTTAACTGGTCGGACGTGACCCCGAAGGCCATGTTCCTTAACCGGCGGCAGTTGATGGCGGGTGCGGGGGCCCTGATTGCCACGCCCACGATGGCGCGCAACCAGTGGTCGGTGGACGAGCCGCCGAACTCACTGGAGGACATCTCCCACTATAACAACTTTTACGAATTTGGTTGGGGCAAGGAGGATCCTGCGGCCTATGCGGGTGCACTGACGATCGACCCCTGGTCGGTCGAGATTGCCGGGTTGGTGGACAAGCCTGGCAAGTATGATCTTGCCGATGTGCTGAAAGGGCAGTCGATAGAAGAGCGCATCTATCGTTTCCGTTGTGTCGAGGCATGGTCGATGATCGTGCCGTGGCATGGGTTCGAGCTTGCCGGGTTGCTGAACCGTGTCGGAGTGCAGCCGGCAGCGAAGTACGTCGCCTTTGAAACCCTGCTGCGCCCCGAGGAAATGCCGGGCCAGAGAGACAGCTCTTTCCCTTGGCCCTATGTCGAGGGGTTGCGGCTGGACGAGGCGATGCATCCGCTGACCATTCTGGCAACCGGTCTTTACGATCAGCCGATGCCGAAACAGAACGGTGCCCCGCTGCGGCTGATTGTGCCGTGGAAATACGGGTTCAAGTCGATCAAGAGCATCGTCAAGATCACCCTGACCGACAAGCAGCCGCCGACCACCTGGAACATGCTGCAATCGAACGAATACGGGTTTTATGCCAATGTGAACCCGCAAGTCGATCATCCGCGCTGGTCGCAGGCCACTGAACGGCCCATCGGCGCGGGCCTGTTCGGGGGCCGCAAGGATACGCTTATGTTCAACGGCTATGGGGATGCGGTTGCCAGCCTTTATGCCGGTCAGGATCTGACGGTGGATTATTGATGGACCAGGTCAACCGTCAGCTTCGCCGCCTGCCGACCTGGGTGGTTTACCTCGCCGGTGCGATTCCCGCAGGCTTGTTGATTTATGCGGCCTTCTTCGGTGGCCTCGGGCCGGACCCGGTGAAAGGGCTGGAGCGGCCGCTGGGCGAATGGGGGCTGCGATTCCTGATTGCCTCGTTGGCGGTGACGCCGCTGATGCGGGTTGGTTTGCGGTTGCTGAAATTCCGCCGCGCGCTGGGCTTGCTGGGTTTCTTCTATATCCTGGCGCATTTCGGGGTCTGGATCGGGCTGGACATGGGGTTCTACTGGCCGCAGATCGCTGGCGACTTGGTGAAGCGCCCCTACATCATCGTGGGTTTCGCAGGGTTCCTCATGCTGTTGCCCCTGGCCCTTACGTCTAACGACGGATCGATCAGGCGTTTAGGCGGGCAGGCCTGGCGCCGTCTGCACCGGATGGCCTATCCGGCGATCCTGGCCGGGGCGGTGCATTTCCTGATGATTGGCAAGGTCTATACCACCGAGGCACTGATCTATCTGGGGCTGGTCGTGGGGCTTCTGGCCATTCGCCTGATCCCCCAGCGCAGGCGCAGGTTACAAACTGCCTGATTCACGCCGCATCGCCGCAAGGATATTGCGTGACTGCAGCGCCCCTTGTGGCTATGGATCGAACAACCCCCAGATTTTGTGAGGAAATAAAGAAATGCGAAAAAAATGCGACGGGCTGCTTTTTTCCTCTTGCGGCTCCCCGTCCCTCTCCGTAAAAGCCCCCTCACCGAAGCGGAACAGACGCTGAAAGGCGAAAACGAAGCGACGGTGGCGGTGGGAAGAAGCGGCGAAAGCTGAGGCGGAACACCGAAAATATCTGAAGGCAAGGCGGTTCGGGGAACGCTAAGAGATTAGCGCCTCGGTTTGTTTTGTCCTCATGCTCTTTGACAATATGATGGAAGAAGGGATATGTGGGCGGTTTGGGCGCATCGGCGTTTGACTGTTTGCATATCGGCCTACTAGGGAAGTTCGGGAAACTGGGCGGACCGATGATGTAGGTGTCAGCTTCACAGTTTGTGGGTCACGTTACTTCGGTAACTTGGCACATGAAGTGTAAGAGACTATGCCCTTGATGGGTATAGCAGATGTGCGAAGGTTCGACGTCAAGGATAGCGTAGAGATACGCTTTCAACTTGAGAGTTTGATCCTGGCTCAGAACGAACGCTGGCGGCAGGCCTAACACATGCAAGTCGAGCGAGGACTTCGGTCCTAGCGGCGGACGGGTGAGTAACGCGTGGGAACGTGCCCTTTGCTTCGGAATAGCCCCGGGAAACTGGGAGTAATACCGAATGTGCCCTTCGGGGGAAAGATTTA
>DDEX01000093.1 GCA_002336845.1 Rhodobacteraceae bacterium UBA1943 | reverse complement strand
TCAGCCTGAAGGTGCAGGCGGTGCCGGAGGCCGAGGTCACGCTGATTGCAGAGACGACAGGGCCAGAGATATTGCAAGCCGCGCTGCGGACGCCGTTCGACATCTCGGGCGCGGCTTGGGCCAGAGGCCGTGCATTGCTGCGCATCGAGGGGCTGGCAGGCTCGGTCGCCTATCGGGCCGGTGCGCTGAAGGCGACGCTGAAGGGCGACTGGCGCGCCGTTGACGGGGTGGAAAGCGCCGCGATCTGGCGGGATGTGCGCGATGTGGCGGAGTTTGCGGGCATATCCGGGGCGGTGTGGCGGCTGGTGGTAAAGCCGACGGCGGCAGAAGGGATTGTGGCGGGGCTGCGGGCGGCGGGGCCAGTTGAGGCGCTGTATGACTGGGGCGGCGGACTGGTCTGGCTGTTGACCGATGCCGTGGCCCAGGTGCGTGACGCGGTGGGAAGCGAGGGGCATGCAACCCTGTTGCGCGCCCTGCCCGGTATGGAGCAGACCCTGCTGCCACCCGAGACCGCTGCTGTTGCCGCCCTGACGGCGCGGCTGCGCGCCGAGTTCGACCCAAGGGGCCTGTTCGCCCAAGGAGCCGCCTGATGCAAACCCATTTCACGCCAGAGCAACTGGCCGACCCCGGTCTCAAGCGCGCCAATGAAATCCTGCGCGCCTGCGTGCATTGCGGATTTTGCACGGCAACCTGTCCCAGTTATCAGGTGCTGGGCGATGAATTGGACAGCCCGCGCGGCCGCATCTATCTGATCAAGGAGATGCTGGAGACCGGGCGGCCCGCCGATGAAAAGACCGTCAAGCATATCGACCGCTGCCTGTCCTGCCTGGCCTGCATGACAACCTGCCCCAGCGGCGTGCATTACATGCACCTGATCGACCATGCCCGCGCGCATGTGGAAAAGACCTATCGCCGCCCCGTGACGGACCGTGCCCTGCGCTGGGTGCTGGCGAAGGTGTTGCCCTATCCGGGGCGATTCCGGCTGGCGCTGCTGGGGGCGAAGCTGGCGCGGCCATTCGCGCGGTTTTTGCCCGATGCGCGGCTGCGGGCCATGGTGGCGATGGCGCCAAAAACCGTGCCGTCGGTGTCGCGAAACGATGATCCGCAGACCTTCCCTGCCGTGGGCGAGCGGCGTTACCGCGTCGCGCTGATGACCGGTTGCGCGCAAAAGGCGCTGAACACCGACATCAACGATGCCACCATCCGCCTGCTGCGGCGGCTGGGATGCGAGGTGGTGATCCCGCGCGGGATGGGGTGTTGCGGGGCGCTGACCCATCACATGGGCCGCGAGGACGAGGCGCATGGCTTTGCCGAGGCCAATATCCGCGCCTTTCTGGCCGAAAAACCCAAAGGCCTTGATTTCATCGTCATCAACACCAGCGGTTGCGGGACAACGGTGAAGGATTACGGCCATATGTTCCGCACCTCGCCACTCGCCGATCAGGCGGCGGAAGTGTCGGCGCTGGCCAAGGACATCAGCGAGGTTCTGGTGAAGATCGGCCTGCCGCAGGGGGCGCCCAAGGGGCTTCGCGTGGCCTACCACGCCGCTTGCAGCCTGCAACACGGGCAGCAGATCAAGACTGCGCCCAAGGATTTGCTGAAACGCGTGGGCTTCGAGGTGGTGGAACCCGCCGACAGCCACCTGTGCTGCGGCTCTGCGGGCACCTACAACCTGATGCAGCCCGAAATTTCGGCCGAGCTGAAGCGGCGCAAGGTAGCGACGCTGGAGGCGAAGGCCCCAGACATCATCGCGGCTGGCAACATCGGCTGCATGATGCAGATCGGATCGGGCACCGGGGTGCCGGTGGTGCATACGGTGGAACTGCTGGACTGGGCCACCGGCGGGCCGAAGCCACGGGCGCTGACCTAGCCGCTTGCCAATTGATCCTTGCCCGCCACAAATGCGCCGGAAAGCCGGGCTAGGTGTGCTGGCTGTGGCGATCAACCAAACCGGGGCCTGCCAGGCAATGCTGAAAGCGGCTGTTCTTTTTATGCTTGGAATGCTGGCCAACTCTGCCCTTGCGCAGCAAAGCCCGCTGGTCGCCATGCAGACGGGCGACGAATCGCGCGGCTGGCAGGCGGTGGGGCGGCTGCAACTGGGCGACCGGGGGTTTTGCACCGCGACGCTGATCGCCGAAGATCTGGTGCTGACCGCCGCGCATTGCCTGTTCGACAAGGAAACCGGCGCGCGCCTGCCCATCGAGACGATCGAGTTTCGCGCCGGATGGCGCAATGGCCGGGCGGAAGCCTACCGCAACCTGCGCGCCGCCGTGATTCACCCCGACTACGTCTATTCCGGTGCCGAGGATCTGGAGCGGGTGGGGTATGACGTGGCGCTGCTGCAACTGGACCGCGCGGTGAAACTGCCGCAGGTTCAACCCTTTGCCACCGGGCCGGAACCGGATGCAAATACCTCGGTTGGCGTCGTCTCTTATGCGCAGGACCGCTCCGAGGCGCCCTCGCTGGAACGCAGTTGTCAGGTGCTGGATCGGGGGGGCGACATTCTGGTGCTGTCCTGCGATGTCGATTTCGGGGCTTCCGGCTCTCCGGTGTTCGAAATGGGGCCAGAGGGGCCGCGCGTGGTGTCGGTGATTTCGGCCAAGGCGGAATCACAGGGCCGCAAGATCGCGCTGGGTGTGGGCATTGAAACCGCATTACCGCTGCTGAAGGCAGAACTGGGCCTTGGCAAACCGGGCAAGGTGCGGCTTCTGTCGGGCAGCGGCGGTGCAAAGTTCGTCAAGCCATGAGCCGCCACCATCTTTTCGCGGCGGTTCTGGCGTTTCTGACACTTGCCGACGGCGGGGCGGCGCAAGACAACAGCGGCCTGTCGGCCCTGACCCGGCGCGATGAGTTGTTCGGTTGGGAGGCGGTGGGCCGTGTCGATATTGCAGGCAGCGGCTTTTGCACCGGAACCCTGATTGCGACCGATCTGGTTCTGACCGCGGCCCATTGCGTCTTTGACAGCACCGGCGCCCCCGTTGATGCCACAAGAATCACCTTTCGTGCTGGCTACTCTCAGGGCCAAGCCATCGCCGAAAGCCGTGTTCTGACCACGGTCGCCGATCCGCACTATCGCCGCGAAGCCGCCCTGGACGCCGAAATGATGCAGCGTGACGTCGCTTTGCTGCGGCTTGAAACCCCGATTGCCGCAGCCATTGCCGCCCCCTTTGCCGTGGAAACCCCCGGCGAGGGCCGTAAGGTCAGCGTCGTCTCTTATGCCGAAGGGCGCGAGGAGGTCTTGTCCTGGCAAAAGATCTGCACCGTTCTGGGCAAGCAGGAGGGGCTGATTGTCGTGGACTGCGATGTGACCTTCGGGTCTTCCGGTGCGCCGGTGCTTGATATGTCATCCGGTCGTGGACGCATCATGTCGATCATTTCCGGGGGTGGTCACGACCGGAATGATGCCTCTGTCGCGTTTGGCATGGAATTGCCGCGCATTGTCGCGGAGCTGAGGGCGCAACTGCGGGCCGGCAAGACCCTGAGCCAGACATCCGCACCTGCGGCCACCCCCACGATCCGCAGGATCGGCGCGGGCGACACCAGCCGCAACATCGGGGCGCGGTTCGTCAAACCGTGATCGGGCCGGATCCGGGCCGGTCTTGAAACCCCGTCAAGCACTTCCCAGATGAGGAAACAGCCGGGTGCCACTGTGGGCCCGGCGTTTCCCCGCCTGGCCCCCTGAAGGGCAGGCACCCAGACATCGCTTGAAAGAGGATGACCATGCGAGCCTTTGATCTTGCCCCCCTATACCGCGCCACTGTCGGCTTTGACCGCATCGCCGATCTGATGGACCGCGCGCTGACCGCTGATGTCCAGCCCAGCTATCCGCCCTACAATATCGAGAAAACCGCCGAGGATGCCTATCGCATCTCGATCGCCGTTGCGGGCTTTGCCCCCGACGAATTGTCGGTCGAGGTAAGGGACGGCGCCCTGTTCGTGGCTGCCCGCAAGGCACCCGATGCCACGGAAAAAGCCTATCTGCACCGCGGCATCGCCACCCGCGCGTTCGAGCGCCGCTTTGCCTTGGCCGATCATGTCCGCGTCACCGGCGCGACCCATGAGCTGGGCATGTTGCACATCGATCTGGTGCGCGAAACGCCCGAGGCGCTGAAGCCGCGCCGTATCGAGATTGCCGGCCCCACCCGCACCGAGGTGAAGCAGGTCGAGTCCAAGGCGGCGGAAACCGTCAACTGAGCCGACAGCCTGAACGCGCAGCTTTCCCTGAAACGGGGCGCGCATAAGATCTGGCCCGCCACGCAACGCGGCGGGCCAATTCATGCCTCGGTCAGGTCGTGATAGGCCTGCAATGCCAGACGCCGCAACGTATCGCGTGGCAGATCCCCCACCAGCGCACAGCCAAGACCGCCATCGATCCACCAGAAGGCCTGCGCGCCTTGTGTCTCGGCAAAGGCCAGATCGGTCTCGGCGCCTTCGGCGCGGGTGACATAGATCGTCAGCCTGCGGCCCATGGCATCTTCGTACATCAATAACCCGGCGGGCGAGGCTTGCCCCGGCACCAGCCGCCCGCCGATCAGCCGAAACCCGTCGCGGGCCAGATCGGGCACCCGGATCGGCTGGCCCAACCGCTTGGACAGCCATTTGACCAGATGCGCCTCATCGCTGGCGGGCACCTCGACCGGATGGGCCACCTCGACCGCATAGGTCGCGTAACTTGTCAGCGCAGCACGGGCGAGGCTGTCGGGTGAGTCCGCGCCAAGGCGGGAAAAAGCCCAACCACCGGCAAAACCGACGCCAACCAGCGCCACCGCCGCCGCAATGCGCCAAAGGGACGACAGAACGAGGCTTTGAGCAGGCGCCTGTCGCCGCAGCGCCACAAGTAGCCGTTCGGGCACCGGCTCTTCGGCCACGGGGGCATAAAGCGTGCGCAGGGCGGCATCCTGCCGGTCCCATTCGGCCAGCCTGATCGCCACCTGATCGTCCTCGGCCGCATGGCGGGCCAAAGTCGCGCGCCCCGCGGCATCGCCATGGCGCAGCGACAGCAGGTCTTCGTCTGACAGGATGATTGGCTGTCCGCTCACGGCCCGTTCCCCTTTCTGGGGCGGCTGTCGTCATCGCGCCCCGTCATCTGCCGCAAGGCCGCGCGTGCCCGCCCAAGGCGAGAGGCCAGCGTGCCCTGGGCGATGCCCAGCACCTCTGCCGCCTCGGCGATGCTCATCCCCTCCAGCCCGACCAGCAACAGGGCCGCGCGCTGATCTTCGGGCAAACGGCCCATGGCGGCGTGAACTTCGGCCAGTTGCAACCGGCCGTCGGCGGCGGCGGGAGCGGCGGGTTCGGCCACCATGGCCACAACCGGCGCCACCCTCCCCCGCCGCAAACCATCACGAAAGCGGTTCAGAAGGATGCGGAACAGCCAGCCGCGCAAGGCCCCCTCTCCCCGCCACTGCCCCATATGGGCCACGGCAGATTCCAGCGTATCCTGCACCAGATCATCGGCGGCATCGCGGTCGCGCATCAGCCCGCGGGCATAGGCCCGCAGGCTGGGAATCGCCGCCTCGATCTCGTCCAGAACCGGCATCTCCGCCCTTTACTTCACGACATGCCAGACGCCCTTGACGCCATCACCTGTCATGTCGCCGGGCTTGGTGTCCTTGACCCAAAGGTACAGCGGCATTCCCTCATAGGTCCACTGCATCGTGCCGTCGGTGCGTTCGGTCAGGCCATAGTCGCCCGTCGCCGCAGCGCCCTTTTCGGCCAGCAGGGGCGGCCAGGCAGCGGCGCAGGCATCATAGCAGGCCGATTTGCCGCCCTCGTCCTTGTCAAAGGTGTAAAGCGTCATGCCCTTGGCATCGGTCAACACGCCGTTCATCTTCTTGATGCCCGTCTCGGCCAGTGCGGGCAGCCCGGCCAGTGCCAGACAGGTTGCAGCAATCGCAATGCGGATCATGGTAGTCCTCCCCTTATGGCTTCGCTTGTCCAAAGCCGGGACGGGTGGCCCTTGTGACCACCCGATCGCAATGACGCAGCCGGCGCAGGGTTCATCCCCCGCACCGGCAAAAATCACGCAACGGTGATCCGGCGGCTGTGAGTGTCAGCGCGCCGACAGGCTTTCGGCCAGCCGCATCAGGTTGACCGCCTCGGCACGGTAGCCAAAGGCATCTTCCCCCTTGGCCGAGGTTGCCAGCGCGATCATCTGGTCCCAGCCCCAGTCGCCCAGATACTTGGCACCGCGCAGCTTTTGGCCAAAGCCTGCAATCGCCACGGCAAACAGCGCATCGGGCGACGGAGCAGCGGTTTCAGGCGCGATCGGGGTTTCCAGAATGGTGCTTTGGGTTTCGCCCGGTTTGACCGACCGCAGGCGCAGGAAGCCCAACTCCTTGCTGTCGCCCGTCGCCGGGGCGGCGCCATAACGCAAGGGATCATTCAGCAGCGCGGGGCTGCCGGGGGGCGTGATCTCATAAATCGCCGTCACCTGGGTGCCAGCACCGATGTCGCCCGCATCCACCTTGTCGTTGTTGAAATCCTCGCGATTCAGCGCGCGGGTCTCATAGCCGATCAGGCGGTATTCGGCGACGGTGGCGGGGTTCCATTCGACCTGAATTTTCACATTGTCGGCGATGGGGTAAAGGGCACCTGTCAACTGATCGACCAGAACCTTCCGCGCCTCATTCAGCGTGTCGATATAGCTGGCGGTGCCATTGCCGTTCTGCGCCAGCGCCTGCATCGTGGCATCGTCCAGATTGCCCCGACCAAAGCCCAGCACTGAAAGATAAGTGCCTGTCTCGCGCTGTTTTTCGATCATTTTGCTCAGATCGGCCGGATCATCAATTCCGACGTTGAAATCGCCATCCGTGGCCAGCAGCACACGGGAAACCTCACCCTTGGCCTTCATGCCTTCGGCCACCTGATAGGCCAGAGCGATACCTTCCGCCCCGGCGG
Source organism: Rhodobacteraceae bacterium UBA1943 (assembly GCA_002336845.1). Classification (GTDB taxonomy): domain Bacteria; phylum Pseudomonadota; class Alphaproteobacteria; order Rhodobacterales; family Rhodobacteraceae; genus Fuscibacter. The sequence continues at coordinate 43,601 of DDEX01000093.1, read as the reverse complement.
TCGATCCGCCTGCATCCAGATTGTCCAGCGCCGCCAGAATGGCCGTCTTGTCGCTGGCCGCCGTGGGCGGCAACACCAGCCCCGCCGATCCGGCATAGGCGACGATGGCCACCTGATCCTCGGGGTGAAGTTGCGGCAGCATCAGAGCGAGAGATTGCTTCAGCAGCGGCAGCTTGTTGGCATCTTCCATGCTGCCAGAGGTGTCGATCAGGAACACCAAATTCAGCGGCGGGCGCGTGGCGGCGGGCATCGCGCCCTGAATGCCGATGTGGACCAGCCGCGTTTCCTTGTTCCACGGCGTCTGCATTACGGTGACGGTGGGACGGAACGCCTGCCCCGCCTCGGGCGCGGGATAGTTGTAGGGGAAATAGTTCACCATTTCCTCGACCCGCACCGAGTCCGCATCGGGCAGCATCCCCGCCATCAGGGACGAGCGGACGACGGCATAAGAGGCCGTATCCACGTCGATGGAAAAGGTGGACACCGGGTCTTCGGCCGTCACATGCACCGGGTTCACCGGGGAATTGGCATAGGCCTCGGTATTGGCAACCGGCGGCGGGGCCGGTTCGGCCTCCAGATACACGGTCATGTTGCCGGTAATCGCCGGGGCCGCGCTGTCCGCGCTTAAGCCCAATGCACCGCCATTCGCCACACGACCCCGCACGTCCGGCAGGGCCAATTCTGCTTGAGGGGCAACGGTGGTATCCGCCTCTTGCGGTTCGGCAACTTTCGCTTCGGGTGCGGCGGGTGCTGGCGCGGGCTTCGGAGCGGCGGTCTCGTCCACGGTCTTGCGCGCTTCCGCATCGGCGGGGGCAGCCTCGCGCGCCACCCCGGGGGCCGCCGGTTTCGACGGGGCGACAGGCAATTGCCCGGCAATCGGCAAAAACACGACAAACCCGGCGATCAGCGCGGCGGCAGAGGTGGTGGCGGCAAGCAGGGGGCGGGATTTCAAGGAATTCAGCATGGAAAACACTCCGGCAAGGAACCCCGCCTGCACGGGCGGGTCTGCCTTGGAACGCATCTCCTCAGCCGATCCTTGGAGCCGGTCGAAATTTTTCATCGCCTGTGCCATGGCGCGGGCGCGCGCCTTGTCATCGGCCACCGGGGTAGCGCGGTGCAGCGCGGCCTTCAGATCATCAAGTTCGTCGGTCATGTCGCCTCCTCGGCGGCGATCGCCTTGAGTTGCCGCTTCACCTGCGCCATACGCCAGGCAACAGTGCCTTCGGAAATGCCCAGAACGCGCCCAGCCTCGGCCTGGGTCAGTTCTTCGCCCAGAACCAGCGCCACGGTGTCGCGCAGTTCCGGGGTCAGCCTGGCCATTGCCGCGCCCAGCCAGTCCAGCGCCTCGGCCTCCTCGGCCATGTGGTGCTGCCGGGCAATCTCCCAATCGCCCCAGCCGTCGGCGGCCCGGGCGCGGGTAGCCTGACGGCGGCGCAGGTCATGCGCGGCATTGACCACGACGCGGTAAAGCCATGTCGTGAACCGCGCCTCTGCCCGCCAGTGGCGCAGTTTGACAGGCAGGGCGGCACAGATATCCTGCGCCAGATCTTCGGCATCGGCGCGACTGCCGGTCAGCCTGAAGGCCAGACCGAAGATGCGGTCGTAATGGCGACCGATCAGTACTGAAAAGGACGCCCGGTCGCCGGAAAGGGCGGCCTCTGCCAGCGTCTCATCTGGTGTATTCATCAGCATCACAGTGCTTTGACGCAGGACAGTTGGCAATCCTTGGGTCGGCCATGAAAAAACCGGCGGCAGGAAGCCGCCGGTTGGCACTCGTTACAGGGGGAACGGGAATGGGGGGTCAGTACAGCAGGCTGTCATAAACGCCATAGGCCGCAGCCATCGACCGGGTGGCCCCGGATTGGCCGCTGCGGCGGGCATAGGAATTCACCGCCTCATAGGTGCCGGGGCCGAACGAGCCATCAACCCGGCCATCATAATACCCCATGCGGCGCAGTTCTCGCTGGATGTCGCGGCGTTCGGACGAGGAATAGGTGTTGAACGCCTGCCCCAGCGTGGTCTGATAGACCGAGATGCGCTGCGGCTGGTAATACTCACGCGGGGGCGGCGCGGGGCGATAGCCATAGGCGGGTCGTTGGTAATAGCCGTCATCATCCTGATAGCGGGGCGGCTGACGATGGTCGCGGGCTTCGCGCTGAACGTGCTGGAACAGCAGCGTCCCGGCGATGCCGGTCACGATGCCTTGCTCGCGGTCGCCCCAAGCCAGGGCGGGGGCGGCGGTCAGCCCGATGGAAAGCGCGGTTGCAGCGGCCAGCGCGGTCTTGAAGATGGGATGCGACATATCTTGTCCTTTCGCAGCGGCCCTTGGCAGCGGGCCATGGGCAACAGATGGGCGAAAGGCGGGCGCTAGACAAAATCGGCGGCTGGTTATCGCATATCAAGCCGTAAACCCGGGCGCCAGAAACGAAAAACGGGGGCACAAGCCCCCGTTTTCCCTATATATTCCCGATCAGACCGACAGGCAGATGTATTTCATCTCCAGATAGTCCTCCATGCCGTGATGGCTCCCCTCACGGCCAAGGCCCGACTGTTTGACACCGCCGAAGGGCGCAACCTCGGTGGAAATCAGGCCGGTGTTCACACCGACCATGCCATATTCCAGCCCCTCTTGCACCCGGGTGATGCGGCCGATGTCGCGGGCGTAGAAATAGCTGGCCAGACCGAAGATCGTGTCATTGGCCTTGGCGATCACTTCCTCTTCGGTGTCGAACTTGAACAGCGGGGCCACCGGGCCAAAGGTCTCTTCGCTGGTCACCGCCATGGCATCGGTCACGCCGGTCAGCACGGTCGGCTGAAAGAAGGTGCCGCCCAGATCATGGCGCGCGCCGCCAAGAACCACCTTCGCACCCTTGGCCTTGGCGTCGGCGATATGCTCCTCGACCTTTTCCACCGCATCCATGTTGATCAGCGGCCCGAACTGCACCGAATCCTTCAGCCCGTCGCCCACGCTGGTCTTGGCAACGGCGGTCTTCAGCTTTTCGGCAAAGGCATCATAGACGCCGGCCTGCACATAGATGCGGTTGGCGCAGACGCAGGTCTGCCCGTTGTTGCGGAACTTGGAAATCATCGCGCCCTCGACCGCCTTGTCCAGATCGGCGTCGTCGAACACGATGAAGGGCGCGTTGCCGCCCAGCTCCATGCTGCATTTCATCACCTGTTCGGCGGCCTGACGCAGCAGGATGCGACCCACCTCGGTGCTGCCGGTGAAGGTCAGCTTGCGGACGATGGGGTTCTCGCAGAACTCCTTGCCGATGTCGGACGCACGAGCCGATGTGATGACCGAGAAGATGCCCTTGGGCAGACCGGCGCGCTCGGCCAGCACCGCCAGAGCCAGCGCCGACAGCGGGGTTTCCGCCGCAGGGCGGGCCACGAAACCACAGCCCACCGCCAGCGCCGGGGCGCATTTGCGGGTGATCATCGCATTCGGGAAGTTCCACGGCGTGATCGAGGCGACAACACCGATCGGCTGCTTGATCACCGTGATGCGCTTGTCGCGCTGATGGCCGGGGATGGTTTCGCCATAGACACGCTTGGCCTCTTCGCCGAACCATTCGATGAACGACGCACCATAGGCGATCTCACCCTTGGCCTCAGCCAGCGGCTTGCCCATCTCGGCGCACAGGATCACGCCCAGATCGTCCTGGTTCGCCATCATCAGGTCGAACCATTTCCGCATGATCGCGGCGCGTTCCTTGCCGGTGCGCGCGGCCCATTCCTTTTGCGCCACGGCGGCGGCGCCAATCGCGCGGGCGGCATCGGCGCGGGTCAGGTTCGGCACGCGGGCAATCACATCGCCACGGGCGGGGTTCGTCACCTCGAACGTGGCACCATCGGCGGCATCGACCCATTCCCCTGCCACATAGGCCTGGGTTGCCAGAAGCGAGGGGTCTTTCAGCAGATCGCGGAGATTGGTCACGGAATCGAGCATCATGCCCTCCTTGCTTTTCGGGATGGACATGACATGGAGGACAAGGGCTAAAAAGTCTAGCTGGCGGCTTTAGGCTGGACTGAAAACCTGATGAAATCTGGAGTCATCCCATGGACATGGATCGCGAATACGCCAACGGCGCCTTCATTCCGGGGTCAGAGGCCCTGCCCGACCTGTGGGCTGGCCAAGCCGCCGCCTTCCGCACGGCGATGGGTTCACGCCATTCCTCCCATGCCTATGGCCCGGCGATCCGCCACAGGTTTGACCTGTTCTTGCCCAAGGCCGCCCCGCGCGGATTGTTCGTGTTCATCCATGGCGGCTATTGGCTGGCCTTTGGCCGCGAAAGCTGGTCGCATCTGGCGGCGGGCGCCTTGGCGCGGGGTTGGGCGGTGGCGATGCCCTCCTACACACTTGCCCCAGAGGCACGGATTTCGGCGATGACCGAAGAGGTGGCAGCGGCCGTGCGGGCGGCGGCTGCGCTTGTTCCAGGCCCCGTGGTGGTCGCGGGGCATTCAGCGGGCGGGCACCTGTCGGCGCGGATGGGCTGTACCGATCAGGGGGTGCCGTTGGCCCGCGTGGTGCCCATCTCGCCGCTGGCAGAGCTGGAGCCGCTGATGGCAACCGAGATGAATGCCAACCTGCGGCTTGACGCGGCAGAGGTTGCGGCGGAAAGCCCGGCCCGTCTGACGTTGCGTCCGGGGGTTGAGGCGCATGTCTGGGTCGGCGGACAAGAACGACCGGCCTTTCTGTGGCAGGCCAGAACGCTTTCGGAATGCTGGTCCTGTCCCTGGACTGTCGCGCCGGGGCACCACCATTTCAGCGTGATAGATGATCTGGAAAACCCGCAATCGGAGCTGATGGCGGCTTGTCTCGACGGGTTTTAGCTCGTGGATGGTGCGTGCATAGCACACACCCTACCCACAAAATCCCCCCGTAGGGTGCGTGATTTCACGCACCACTCCCACGCACCGTTCCTATGAATTGGCGTGCATCCGTTCGATATAGCCGCGCATCTCCTCGGCCTCCAGCCGGGCATCGCGCAAGCCCTCCATCGCGGCGCGCAGTTCTGCCTCGGTCTGGGCGATCTGGTTCAGCAATTCCGCCTCACGGCTTTCCATATAGACCAGCGCCTGATCACGCACCTCTTCGGCCTCGTGCAGCGACTGGGCCAGCCTGTCCATCTCGCCCATGTCGCCGCCAGCCACGCGGGTAAAGCGGTGCAGCAGCCAATAGGTGAACCAGCCCAGCGCAAAAGCCAAAAGCAGCACGATGGCGGTTGAAAAGATGAATTCGATGCGGTTCATCGGGTCTTTCCTGTCAGCCCTGCTTGTCGGGGCGCGGTTTGGGGCGGACGGTGATCTTTTTCGGTGCAAGCGAGGGGGAATCGTCTTCCGCAGCCGCCGGCGAGGCATCAGGCGACACGACGGCGGCCCCATCGCCATCCTTGCCGGCCTGCGGTGAAGTTGCCACCTTTTGCGTCCCCGCCAGCACGAATTCGATGCGCCGGTTGACCTCGCGGCCCTCCTCGCTGGCATTGTCGGCAATGGGTTGGGTTTCGCCATAGCCCTTGGCCGTCATGCCGGACACATCGACCTGCCGGCCCTGAAGCGCCAGCAGAACCGCCTCGGCGCGTGCCTGCGACAGCGACAGGTTCCCCCCGTCCGAACCCTGCGAGTCAGTGTGGCCCTGAATCTCCATCCGCGCACCGGGGCAGCGTTTCAGCACATCGGCCAGCGCCTCGATCGCGGCATTCGACGCGCCCTCGATCTCGGAAGATTGTGGTGCGAACTTGATCTCGTGGCGCTTGAGCACATCGGCCACGTCCTCGGCGCATTCCTGCGGTGTGGGAACCGAGGCAATCGGGTCCAGCGCCTCGTCATAGCGCACGTCAACACGGAAAGTCTGGCCCTGCCCCAGCTTGTCCGACAACACCTGTGAAATACGCGCCTTGGCCACCTGTGATCCGGTGACGCCCGAAACCGTCACCGCATCGGCCCGAACCACCAGCTTGCCTTCCTTCAACTGCGCCAGCGCCTCAAGACCCGCCAGAATCCGCACCGGCCAGCCATCGGGGGTTTCAGCATCCAACCGGGGGGCCAGATACACCTTGCCCGTGCCGAACAACGATGTGGCAAAAGCCCCCACCGCATCGCGCTGCGCCTCGTCCATCAGGCGGCCGCGCAATTCGACCCGGCCGGTTTCTCCGTTCAGAGAGGCCGTAAACTCGACCGGCCCTTGCTGCTGCGTCTCTGACTTTGCCAGTTTTGCATCCAGCGAGAACACCTCTGGCAAGGTGGCGGTCAGATCGCCGACCACCCGGTCAAAATCGGCCTGCGACACGCCCTTGCCCGCCTCGAGCGTGACATCGGCGTCGCGGAAGGTGATTGTCGCCTCGTCCAGCGCATTGACTGCGGCAATCCCTGCCGCCGCCGCATCGGCCCAGGACGGTGTGGGAACGCCAAGGCCCACGGTGCAAAGAATACGCCCCGTCACCCCGGCATCACGGGCTGCGGCGACAATCCGGCTGCGGGCCTTGTCGGTATCGGCAGAACAGGCATCGAACCGCGTGCCACCCGAATCCTTTACAAAGCGCAGGGTAAAGGGCGTGATCACCGGGCGCGGTGCCGAAATCTCGACCGTGACAGGCAACCCTTCGGGCCGCACACCCGCCAGTGCCGCCTCAAAACTACGGCGCTCGGCATCGCTGGCGGCAATGGCCGTGACCGCAACGCCATCGGGCGACACCGAAACCTTGGAGCGCGGCAACATCGTCAGCGCCGCCACCCCGAAATCCAGCGCCGACTGCCAGCCATCGGGGGCCGGATAGGCGGCGGTCTCGATCATGTTCTGCACCTCGGTGCCGGCCTGCAATGCCTGCGCCTTGGCCAGCAGATCGTCACGCTGCCCGGCGTCGGGCAAAAGCCCGATCAGTTGGATACCGTCATCGTTGCGCAGCATCTCCAGCGAGAATTTCGGCGGTTCGAATGCCTTGGGCGGCGCCACCTCCATCCGGTCGCGGATGCGCGAGTTATCCACCATGTCGCCGGTCAGCTTCACCACATGGAACCGCTGCGCCTCGTTCGGGGCGGTGCCATAAAGCTGGATCTGCAAGCCCTCGGCGTGCACCTCGACCCAGGTGATCCCCTCGTTCAGCAACCTGCTGCGCACCGCTGAACCGGAAATACGTTCGACCACCAGCGAGGCGATGCTTGCGACCAGCAGAAACAAAAGACCGGCGGCGACAAAGGCCGCCCAGGCAAGGAGCGTCTGCGACACGCGAAGAGAGGGCAGTTTGATCAAGGGCGCATTCGCTTGGGAATCGACAGGACAGGCAGCCCGGACTGCTTAAGGCGCGGGCGGGCAACGATCAATCAAACCATCGCCCCTGCGGCAAGAAACAGCGCAGCAATCAGACCCGCATCGCGGTTGGACCGAAAGGTCCGCATACAGGTGGCAGGATCATCCAGGTTCAGTCCGCGCATCTGCCAGACCATGTGCCACCCCATCGCCCAGGCCCCTGCAAGCCCAAGAAACAACGGCAAGATCTGCCCGGTCGGCAAGGCTGCGGCAATCACGGCACCCGCCATCAACAGAACGCCAAGCATCAGAAAGGCAAACAGCCATTGGCGAGAGTTTTCCGCAAACAGCCGCGCAGTCGATTTCACCCCGATCAGCGCGTCATCCTCTTTGTCCTGATGGGCATAGATCGTGTCGTAATACAGCGTCCAGACGATCCCGCAGGCATAAAGCAGCAGCGCGGGCAGCCGCAGCTCGCCCGCATGGGCGGCATAGGCCAGCAGCGCCCCCCAGTTGAACGCAATGCCCAGAAACGCCTGGGGCCACCAGGTGAACCGCTTGGCAAAGGGATAGACCGCCACCGGCAGCAGCGACAGCACCCCCAGCAGAATGGCCGCGCGATTATAGCTTAGCAGGATCGCGGCCCCGATCACCGCCTGCACAACCATCCAGACCAGTGCCCCGCGCACGCTGACCTGACCCGACGGAATGGGCCGCGACCTTGTGCGCGCAACCTGCGCGTCGATCTTGCGGTCTGTGATGTCATTCCAGGTGCAGCCTGCCCCGCGCATCACGAACGCCCCGATGGCACAAGACACCGCCAGCCACAGATCCCAAAGCCGGAACCCGTCGGCCATGGCGGCCAGTGCGATGCCCCACAGGCAGGGAATGAGCAGCAGCCAGGTGCCGATCGGCCGGTCGGCCCGCGACAGGCGCAGATAGGGGCGCATCGCCATGGGGGCATAGCGATCCACCCAGTTGTCGCGGGGGGCATCGGTCACGCGCATGTCGGCCTCTGGCAATTCGTGCGGTGCGGACATAGCTTGGCTTTCATGGAACAGGCGAAGATCAGGCTTTATGTAGATCAGCCGCTGGCGGCGGGGCAAGCGGTGGCGGTCGGCGAAGGCCAGGCCAACTATCTGTTCAACGTCATGCGGCTGACGCCCGGTGCCCCCGTGGCGCTGTTCAACGGGCAGGATGGCGAGTGGCTGGCGCGGGTTGAACAGGCGGGCAAGCGCGCGGGGATCCTGCGGGCCGAGGTGCAGGTGGCCCCGCTGCGCCTGCCACCGGACCTGTGGCTGTTGTTTGCACCCGTCAAGAAAGCCCGCACCGATTTTATCGTCGAAAAGGCCGTAGAACTGGGCGTTGCGCGCATCCTGCCGGTGCTGACCCGCCGCACGCAAGGAGAGCGCACGCGCGCCGACAAGATGCGCGCCCATGCCATCGAGGCGGCCGAACAATGCGGCGCGAACATCGTGCCCGAGGTGATCGAGGCGCAACCGTTGGACCGCCTTCTGGCTGCCTGGCCCGCAGACCGCCGCATCCTGTGGGCGGATGAGGGGCTGGTAGGCACCGCCGCCGCCTTTGCGGGCCTGCCCCCCGGCCCCTGGGCAATTCTGATCGGCCCCGAAGGCGGCTTTACCGAAGAAGAGCGCGGCAGGCTGACAAAGGTCCCGCAAGTCACCCCGGTCTCGCTGGGACCGCGCATTCTTCGGGCCGAAACCGCCGCCGTGGCCGCCATCACACTGTGGCAGGCGCATCTGGGAGACTGGAAATGATCCGCCCCGCGATGCGTGCCGCCCTTTCCCGCTGGCGCGAGGTGATCGCGGCGGCGGTCATTGCCGCGATTGGGCTGTGGTTCATCCGGCTGGGCGGGCTGATCCTTATTCCGGCCGGGGCGGGCGTTGTCGCGCTGGGTGCGGGCCTTGGCCTGAACGCGTGGCGGCGGCTGCGGTTCGGCCAGGAGGTTGGCGCGCCCGGTGTGGTCGAGGTGGATGAGGGCCAGATTTCCTATCTTGGCCCCGAGATCGGCGGCTTTGTCAGCTTGCCAGAGCTGGTTGAAATCAAACTGATCACCCTGCGCGGCAGGCGGCTGTGGCGGCTAAAGCAGGCAGACGGACAGGCCATACTGGTGCCGGTCGATGCCGCCGGGGCCGACCGATTGTTCGATGCCTTTGCCAGTCTGCCGGGAATGGACACCGCCGATCTGGTCGCGGCCCTCGGGCCAGAGCCGGGCAGTGGCAGCCGGATGCCAGTGCCCGACGGTCTGGCAGGAATGCGTATGGTCTGGCGCAGGCCCGGTGGCGCGGTCATCGCCCGAAACTAGCCTGTCGCGGGTGCCCTTGACTTGTGCGCCCTGACAAGACACCCATGTGCGCCCATAACTCTCCCAAGCACGAGGTTTCCCATCATGTCGATTCCCCAGTCTGGCGGCGGCCTGATCGAGGACTTTTCGCAGCTTGCGGCTTATATGGAGTCGGGTTGCAAACCCAAGGACGAGTGGCGTCTTGGCACCGAACACGAGAAATTCGGCTGGCTGGAAGGCAGCCATGCCCCGCTGCCCTATGGCGGAGACCGTTCCATTTCCGCTATTTTCCAAGGGCTTGAGCAGAATTTCGGCTGGTCGCCCGTGCGTGAGGGCGACAATATCATCGGGCTGACCCGCGGTCTGGCCAACATCAGCCTTGAACCCGGCGGACAGTTCGAGCTGTCCGGCGCACCGCTCGTGACGGTGCACGAGACCGAGGCAGAGCTGCGCCAGCATCTGGACGAGGTGGCAAGCATCGCCACCCCGCTTGGCATCCGTTTCATGGGCCTGGGCGCGGCCCCCGAGTGGCATCACGATCAGATGCCCGTGATGCCAAAGGGCCGTTACCGCCTGATGACCGACTATATGGGCCGCGTCGGCACCCATGGCACACAGATGATGTATCGCACCTCGACCGTGCAGGTGAACCTCGACTATTCCAGCGAGGCCGACATGGTGAAAAAGCTGCGCGTGGCGCTGGCCTTGCAGCCGGTGGCGACGGCGCTGTTCGCCTCCAGCCCGTTCTTTGACGCCAAGCCCAATGGCCACCGCAGTTGGCGCAGCCGCATCTGGCGCGATCTGGATGCCAGCCGCACCGGAATGCTGCCCTTTGCCTTTGATCAGGGCATGGGCTTTCAGGCCTATGTCGATTGGGTGTTGGATGTGCCGATGTATTTCGTCTATCGCGACGGCAAGTACATCAATGCACTCGGGCAAAGTTTCCGCGATTTCCTGAAGGGACAGTTGCCCGCCCTGCCCGGCGAAAAGCCCACCTTGTCAGACTGGGCCGACCATATGACCACCGTCTTCCCCGAGGCGCGGGTGAAGAAATACATCGAAATGCGCGGCGCCGATTGCGGCGATTTTGCCCATATCGTGGCGCTGCCCGCCTTTTGGGTGGGGCTGATGTATGACAGTGCGGCGCTGGATGCCGCCTGGGATCTGGTAAAGGGCTTTGATGCCGAAACGCGCGAGGGACTGCGGGTTGCCGCCTCGGTCTCTGCGCTGGCCGGAGAGGCGAATGGCGTCAAGCTGATCGACCTTGCCCGCGCCACCGTGGGCCTGTCGCACGCGGGCCTTGCCGCGCGCGGCATGGGAGAAGAGCGCCACCTCGCACCGCTGATGGACAGCCTTGCCACCGGCAAGACCCAAGCCGACCGCTGGCTTGACCTGTATAACGGCGCCTGGGGGAAATCGCTGGAGCCGATCTACGCCGCCGCGAGCCTGTAACTCGCCCCGCCTCCCCATTTATGGGGAGGCCCCGCTTCCGAAACCGACGCTCAGCCCCCTGCCGAACGTCGCCGGCCGAACGTCAGGGATCTGAATCCGCGGCAGGGGCATCTTCCTGCACTGGCTGGCTGTCTTCATCGCCGCCCACGGCGCGGACCGACAGCATGGCCTGCCCGTTCCACACCTCGGCATCCACACAAGGGTCCGATCCGGTGCCACCACATTCCGCGCCATGCACCTGCAACAACAGGACCGGCCCGCCGAAATCGACCACTTTCCAGCCCAGCGCCATATAGTCCGACCGCGTGTCGCCGATCAGAACCGAAATCATGCTGCCCCCGGTGCCGCCCCAGGCACTTGCCATGGTGGAACAGGACAGCTTGCCCCAATCTACAACAGTTTCTGGCGTGCCGTCTCCGGTCAGGTCAACCTGGGTCACCGCATCGGGCGCAGCCGTCACCGTGCCATTGTCGAAACTTGTGCAATCGGCCTTGGCTTCGGTCATGATGTCGTCGGCGGTAACCCCTGCATGGGCAGCGAAGGGGGCCACCAATACCGCCATAAGTAGCAAAATTTTCATGCTTTTTTCTGCCCGATCTTAGGTTCTGTCCCGGCCTTGATGCGCTCCAGATTCGGCCAATGGCGCAGATAGATCAGCGCGGTCAGCAGGATGACCAGAAACAGCATCGTGCCCTGATCGAAGACAAAGCACCATAGCGAGGCCATGGCCGCCGCGATCAGCGCTGCAAGCGACGAGATGCGGAACAGAACCGCCGCCACAAGCCATGTCGCACAGGCCGCCAGCCCCACCGGCCAGGCCAGCGCGATCAGCGTGCCAAGAAAGGTCGCCACGCCCTTGCCGCCGCGGAAGCGCAGCCAGACCGGAAACAGATGGCCCAGAAAGCTGGCCAAAGCCGCCAATTGCGCGCCATCCTCGCCCACCGCGGCCCGCGCGATCAGCACCGCCACCGCGCCCTTTGCCGCATCCAGCAGCAGGGTCGCCAGGGCGGCCCCCTTGTTGCCGGTGCGCAAGACATTGGTCGCGCCGATATTGCCCGAACCGATCTGGCGCAGATCGCCCAGGCCCATGGCCCTGGTGATCACCACCCCGAACGGAATCGAGCCAAGCAGGTAGGCCAGGACCGCCACGATGATCAGCGTCAGGGGCGCAGAGGTAATGGGGGGCATGTCAGTTCGCCTCGAATACACGGTTACCGGAAACCCAGGTTCCCAGCACCTTACCCTCCAGCCGCGCGCCGTCAAACGGCGTGTTCTTGGATTTCGAGTGCAACTTGAAGCGGTCCAGCACGAAAGGCGCATCGGGATCGAACAGCACCAGATCGGCGGGGGCCCCCACCGACAGGCGGCCCTGCGGCAGGCCAAGGCGGTTCGCCGGGTTCAGCGCCAGCGCGCGGAACAGGCCCGGCAGGTCCAGGGCGCCGGCGTGATACAGGCGCAAGGCGGCCGGCAGCAGGGTTTCAAGACCGACGGCCCCGGAAGCCGCCTCTTCGAACGGCAGGCGTTTCGATTCCTCATCCGCCGGGGTGTGAAAGCTGCCGATCACGTCGATCAGCCCATCTGCCACCGCCTGCACCATGGCCAGCCGGTCATCTTCCGACCGCAGGGGGGGCGTCAGCTTGAAGAAGGTGCGATAGTCGCCCACGTCGAATTCATTCAACGTCAGATGGTGGATCGAAACCCCCGCCGTCACATCCAGCCCCTGATCCCTGGCGCGGGCCAGCGCAGGCAGGCTGCGGGCGGTGGTGATCTGGTCGGCGTGATAGCGCACGCCGGTCATCTCGGCCAGGGCAAGGTCGCGCTCCAGCCCCATCCGCTCGGCCATGGGGGAAACCCCGGGCAGGCCGCGCAGGCTGGCGAACTTGCCGCTGGTGGTGGCGGCACCTTGCGACATTCCGGGTTCCTGCGGATGACCGATGACCAGCGCGCCAAGGCTGCGGGCATAGGTCAGCGCGCGCGACAGCGACTTGGTGTCGGTCGCCACATGGAACACATCGGTAAAGGCGATGGCGCCCGCGTCCAGCAGAAAGCCGATCTCGGTCATCTCGCGGCCCTGACGGCCCTTGGTCAGCGCGGCCATATGGCGGATGCGCACCGGGCTTGCCTCGGCCGCGCGTCGGGTGACGAATTCCAGCGTCTCGGGCGTGTCGATGGCGGGTTGCGTGTCGGGGCGCGCGATGATGGTGGTGACACCGCCCGCCGCCGCCGCAAGACCCGCCGAGCGAAAGCTTTCGCGGTGCCTCTCGCCCGGCTCGCCGATCTTGACGCCCCAATCAACGATACCGGGGGCAAGGCACAGGCCCGCCCCGTCGATCAGGCTGGCGCCTTTCGGTGCCTCGGCCCCATGGGCGGTGATCACGCCGCCTTCCACCGTCAGGCTGCCCGGCTCGTCACTGCCGGTTTCGGGGTCAATCACGCGGAGGTTCTGGAAAACGGTAACACTCATCGGGGCCCCCTTCGCTGTGGCGCCTGCCTAGCGCGCCGGGGGCTGGGGGGCAAGCGCGGCAATCGCCTGTTGCATCAGGCCGTAAGCCGCCCTTGCATCGGCAACCCGCAGAAACCCCACCGGGCGGCGCACCGTCCGGGCGGGCACATACATGCCATCGCTGTGCGAGCCTTGCCAGCGGCCGGGGATCACCTGCTCATCCACGCCGAACACCACCGAACCGGGCGTGCCCTCTTGCAAGGTCAGCGACATCCCCGGCGACAAGGGAATGCTACGCAGATCGCGCTTGCCCATCACATCGGTGGCGACAAAGGCAGTGCGATCGGACAGCGTGTAATGCGTCCTGCCGCGCTTGTAGGCATCCCAGAACAGGCGTCCGATGGCGAGATGCGCGCCCAACAACAGGAAGGGAAGGAAGATCAGGCCCCCCAAGGGTTGCGCGTCGGGCCGCGTCATCAGGAACAGGGCGAAGGCCATGAAGGCCATACCAAAGATCGTGGTGGGCCGCGCAAGTTCCGACCAATCGACCCGCGGATCTGGCTGGCCCTGCCACAGGATCGTCTCTCCGGGGGCAAGGATGTTTTCCCATCCGGGCGGGGTCGTCGTCATGGAAATCCTTTCAACGGGTTAAGCAGGCCGCCGCGCATCGCGGGCCGCAAGGATGGCGGCAACCGTGGCCGCCGGATCGGCCTGATACTTTATCAGGTGCTTGTCGCCTGCCTTGGTGACGACCTGCGCCGCATCCAGAAACTTGCGCACCTCTTTGATCTGGGACAGCGGCACGATCCGCCCGCCGGGGCCAAGCAGGCGACGGCTGGTCATCCGCCAGTCCTCGGTGAACACTTCCGATTTCAGATAGGCAGCACGGGCCGCCATGGCGAGCAGAGCACCCAAAGGCCCGGTCCAGGGATAGGCATTGCCCAAAGCGACCAACACCCCCCCTGCCCCCGCCGCCGCGACCACCGCCAGAATGGCATTGCTTTTCCAATAGGTATGCAAGTCGGGTGGAAAGGTGGTCACCAGCTTTTCATCCCCCTCCAGCGCGGCGGGGACGGCGTGGATGCTGTCGCGTTCGATCCGGGCCATGGCTCTCCTCCGCGCCTTTCGCCCGATGTTAGCCCGCCATCACCACGAAAGCGACGGTGAAAAGGACGAGGAACAGCAAGACGGCGGTGGCCACCATGCCGCCGGTGCGCATTTCGGCCTTGGTGGGTTTGCGGTGGGGGTCGGGGTCAGGCATGGGTCATCTGATATCGAACACGATCGAGCGCGAAACTATCATTTCAGAAATCGCCGCCTCTACCAAAGCGTGAGGCATAAGGTTTGCTTGCAGGGGGTCGAGGCAATGCCGGTCCGGTAACTATGGTCACTTTGCAGCTATCACATAGGTAGTAGGCCTTTGCCCCGGGTTTCGCTGCAAAATGGCGCATACGAAGCAATTTGTCCTCTAGCACATAACACTTGTTGCAATATGGCTCACCGACCCGCCCGCCCGAGGCATCCTTTCGGAACAGCAAACCGTTTTCATCCTCGAATGAGGCTCGATCCGTCAGTTTTTGCTCAAGTTCCGAAATGCGATCCTTCAATTGCAGCTCACGCTCTTGCGCATCCTGAAGTGCCTGTTTGGAATCCAACAGTTTATCTGCAACTTCGACGAGCCTGAGTTTGAGTTCAGCCTTATCGACCTCCTTGTCGATTTTCCTCAGCTCGTTCAGCAGCTTCAGACCTTCCGTAGCCGCGCCAATACCACCGATAATATCCATCACACATAACTCTCCACCGCCCGGCGCCCGCGCTCGGCCCGCAGGTTCCTTGCCAGCAGGTCCATGCAGGCCATCCGCACCGCGACGCCCATTTCCACCTGCTCTTGAATCACACTGCGGTTGATGTCGTCGGCGATTTCCCCGTCGATCTCGACGCCGCGGTTCATAGGCCCTGGGTGCATCACGATGGCGTCGGGCTTGGCATGGGCCAGTTTCTCGGCATCCAAGCCATAGCGGTGGTAATATTCGCGCTCGGACGGGATGAAGCCGCCGTCCATCCGCTCGCGCTGAAGGCGCAGCATCATCACCACGTCGGCATCCTTCAGCCCCTCGGCCATGTTGTCGTAAAGTTCGCAGCCAAACTCGCCCACGCCTGCGGGCATCAGGGTGGGCGGGGCGATCAGGCGGATGCGGTTTTCCATCTTGCCCAACAGGATCAGGTTCGACCGCGCCACCCGGCTATGCGCGATGTCGCCGCAAATTGCCACGGTCAGGCGCTGAATGCGGCCCTTGGCGCGGCGGATGGTCAGCGCGTCCAGCAGGGCCTGGGTGGGGTGTTCATGCCGCCCGTCACCTGCATTCAGAACCGCGCAACCCACCTTTTGCGCCAACAGGTTGACCGCCCCGCTGGCCCCGTGCCGCACGACCAGAAGGTCGGGGTGCATGGCGTTCAGCGTCATCGCGGTGTCGATCAGGGTTTCCCCCTTTTTCACCGACGACTGTGCGACCGACATGTTCATCACATCCGCCCCCAGCCGCTTGCCTGCGAGTTCAAAACTCGCCTGCGTCCGGGTGGAGTTTTCGAAGAACATGTTGATCTGCGTCATCCCCGCCAGCACGTCGGACGACTTCACCGTGCGGCGGTTCAGATCGACATAGCGGTCGGCCAGATCAAGAACGGTGACGATTTCCTGCGGCGAAAGCTGCTCGATCCCAAGAAGGTGGCGGGCGCGAAAGGTCATGGGCTTTCTCCGGCTGGTTTGGGTGCTTATCGCAAAGGGGCAGGCGCGGGGCAAGCCGCCTTGCCGGGGGCAGGCCATGGCCCTACCCTGCACCCCATGGGAATCGCGGATCAGATCGGGGCGGATTGGGAGGCGGCTTTGGCGGCCCTGTCCTGGCAGGTCGATCTGGGCCTGACCGATGCGCTGATGGAAGGGCCGGTCAACCGCTATGATCTGGCCGAGACTGCGCCCAAGGTTACGGCGCGCCCGGTCGCGCCGCTGCGGATCGAAGCGGTGCGGACCGAACCGTGGCCATCCCCCTCAGCGGACAAGCCAGACCCCGTGGCCGCCGCCCGCGACGCTGCCCATCGGGCACAGAACCTTGAGGCGCTGCGCGAGGCAATCACCGTTTTCGACCATTGCGAGTTGAAGAAGGGCGCAAAGAATACCGTCTTTGCCGATGGCAACCCACGGGCCCGCGTGCTGATTCTGGGCGAGGCGCCGGGCCGGGATGAGGACATCGAGGGCCGCCCCTTCGTGGGCCGCGCCGGGCAGCTTCTGGACCGGATGTTCGCGGCCATCGGCCTGTCACGGCAATCGCCCGACAGCGAATCGGCGCTTTACATCACCAATGTCATGCCTTGGCGCCCCCCCGGCAACCGCGACCCGGAATCCGCCGAGATTGCGATGATGAAGCCCTTTATCGAGCGTCACATCGCGCTGGTCGATCCGCAGGTGATCGTGGTGATGGGCAACACGCCGCTGGTGGCGCTGACCGGGGCACGCGGCATCCTCAAGGCCCGTGGCACCTGGTCAGAGGCGCTGGGAAAACCTCTGCTGCCCATGACGCACCCGGCCTATCTGTTGCGTACCCCGATGGCAAAACGGGATGCCTGGGCCGATCTTTTGTCGCTGAAGGTGCGGCTGACCGGGGCATAGATCGGTGCGTGCAAAGCACACACCCTACGGGCCAACCGCGCAATCGTTTCACTCTTTGGGTAGGGTGCGTGATCTCGCGCACCTTTGCACGTCAAGGTGCCGGACACCCGGCAATCTCGACCGCCCGGCCCTGCCCTAGCACGGTGACAGTCACCCCTTTGCGATCCAGTGCAAAGGCCCCTCCGCCCGAGGGCACCATATCGGCAGAGGACACGAGCAAGGCCCCCTGCCGTTCGGTTTCCGCCTCTGATACCCAGACATTGCGGTCGCCGTTCTCGATGACCACAACCTCCTCTGGTCCACGCTTGGGCAGGTCGATGCGGGCGGTCAGGCGCAGGCCATCCGAGATGGGTTGAACGGTGCAGGAAATCGCCTTCAGCCCCGCCTCGTCCCCCCGGCGCGGCTGAGCGGCCAGCGCGGCACGAATCGAGGGATCGGGCTTGCCCTGCGCGGGCAACTGCCCGGCGAAATTCAACTCGGCCGGCAGGCAGATATCATTGCAGACCCCCAGATCGACCCGCAACCGCACCGTCACCGGCTTTGCCGGGTCTTTGGGCGTGATCTCGACCGGCAGGACCAAGGCGTCGTGATAGCCCACCGTCTGCAAGCCGTTCGTGTGAAACACCGAAGGGCTGGGCCAGTGAAAACGCACCGCCTTGATGTTGTCCGACCCTGACCAGTCGAATTCCGGTGGAATCCCCGCCTCGCCCGGCGCACGCCAATAGGTTTTCCAGCCGGGCGACAGGTTCAGCGCCATGGCCGCCATCTGGTTGCCATTCTCCATCCGCCAGCCGGGCAGTAACTGGCCAGACAGCACGTCATCCTGGCTGAAGGCGTGAACCGGCGTCGCAAGCAACGCAGCAAGGGCGAAAGCAGCTTTCATCATGCCTGCAACATAGGCAAAGCCGGCCGACAGGGAAATCAACTTTGGGCGATGGGTGCTTGAGCATCGCAGCCCAAGCGCCCATCCTTACCTCATGGGGGGCGATTCGATGGATCTGACCGGAAAGCTGCTGATTGCCATGCCCGGCTTGGGCGATCCGCGTTTTGAAAAAAGCGTGATCCTGATCTGCGCCCATTCGGATGAAGGCGCGATGGGCCTGATCGTGAACAAATCGATCCCCGACCTGTCGCTGTCGAACCTTCTGGAACATCTGGAGATTCCCCGCGCCGAAGCCGGGCGCGAGATTCGCATCCGCTATGGCGGGCCGGTCGAACGCGGGCGCGGCTTTGTGCTGCATTCGCGGGACTATCGTGGCGGCGAGACGACGATGAAGATCCCTGGCGGCTATGGCATGACCGCAACGCTGGATGTGCTGGAGGCGCTGGCGCGCGGCGAAGGTCCGCATCGTGCGCTGCTGGCCCTGGGCTATTCCGGCTGGGGTCCGGGGCAGTTGGAGGATGAGATCGCCCGTAATGACTGGCTGACCGCCGAGGCCGAGCCTGCCCTGATCTTTGCCGAGGATGATCCGGCGAAATGGGGGGCGGCGCTGAAAACGATGGGCATCGACCCCATCACCCTGTCGGCCACGGCGGGCCGCGCCTAGGCCCCCTTCAGGGAACTACATTCAAGGTCTTGGATGATCGTCCCAGTCCTTGGTCAAGATCCGGTTGGCATCGCCCTGCGGATCATCGAACTGCCGCGTCTTCATCGCCCAGAAGAAGGCAACCAGCCCGATCCCGCCCAGAAACAGCGAAACCGGAATCAGGATCGACAGGATTTCCATTACTTCAACCCCATCATTTCAGCCTCAGCGCATTCAGCGAGACCGTGATCGACGACAGCGACATCGCCAGTGCCGCCGCCAGCGGTGTGGCCGACCCGATCAGCGCCAAGGGAACCGCGATCACGTTATAGCCTGCCGACAGCGCGAAATTCTCGATGATCCGCCGGCGTGCCTGTTTGCCGATCCGGGTGGCATCGGCGATGGGTGCCATGTCCTGCCCCAAAAGCACGATGTCCGAAGCCGTGCGCGCCGCGTCCAGCGCCGTCGCCGGGCTGATCGAGACATGCGCCGCCGCAAGGGCCGCCGTGTCATTCAACCCGTCACCCACCATCAGAACCCGTGCGCCGCGTTCTGTCAGGTCGCGCACCAGCGCCGCCTTTTCGGCGGGCAACGCACCGCTGACCCAATCGGCAATGCCCAGACGTTGCGCCAGCGCCGCCACTGCACCCTCGGTATCGCCGGAGATCAGGCGGATATGCTTGCCTTGCGCCCTCAACTCGGTAACCGCCGCTTCGGCGCCGGGCCGCAGACGGTCCACAAAGGTAAAGGCACGGGCGCGGCCGTCACCGGTGCAAAGATAGGTCGCCGTCACCGGCGCCTCTTCTGCCTCGCACCATGAGGCGCGGCCAAGGCGCACCACATGCCCCATCCAGCGCCCTTCGATGCCATAGCCTGGCACCTCGCGCAAATCCTCGATGCGGGCAGGCGTGATGCCCGCCGCGCGGGCCGCCTGTGCCAGCGCAAGTGCCAGGGGATGCGACGAGGCTGCTGCAAGCGCCGCCGCCACCTCGACCGCAGCGCGCGGATGGTCGGCCAGATTGGTCGCCTCGGGCGTGCCCATGGTCAGGGTGCCGGTCTTGTCGAAGACCACAGTATCGACATCGGCCAGACGCTCCAGCGCCGTGCCGTGCTTGATCAAAAGCCCCTTGCGGAACAGCTTGCCAGAGGCGGACGTTACCACCGCCGGCACGGCAAGCCCAAGGGCGCAAGGGCAGGTGATGATCAGCGTCGCGGCAGAAATGTTGATGGCAAAGCGCACATCGCCGCCGGTTTTCCACATCCAGAACGCAAAGGCCGAGAAGCTGAGGGTATGGACCAGCGGCGAGTAAAGCCGCGCCGCCCGTTCGGCCAGCGTGGTGTATTTCGTGCGCGCAGATTCGGCCACCGCAACCAGATCGGCCATGCGGTGCAGGCTGCTGTCGCGCCCCGCCGCCGTGACCCGCAGGGTCAAAGGCCCGGTCAGGTTCACCTCGCCCGCCGACACCACCGTTCCCGGTCCGGCAAAGACCGGCAGACTTTCCCCGGTCAGAAGCGAGCGGTCAAGCTCCGAAGCCCCCTCAGTCACCACACCATCGACCGGCATCCGCCCGCCGGGGCGCACCACAACCAGATCGCCCACCGTCACCTCGGCAATCGGGCGCACCACCTCTGCCCCATCGACAAGAACCGTGGCGCGCGGCACTTCCAACGCCGCCAGCTCCTCGGCGGCAGAGCGGGCCACCGCCCGCGTCTTCTGGTCGAGATAGCGGCCAAGCAGCAGGAAAAAGCACAGCATCACCGCAGCATCGAAATAGGCATGGCTGCCGGATTCGATGGTTTCAAAAACCGAGATCGACGAGGCCAGAACCAACGCCAGCGAGATCGGGAAATCCATGTTCACCCGGCGCGCCTTCAGCCCCGTCCAGGCAGATTTGAAGAAAGGCTGGCCAGAGAAAATCACGGTCGGCAGGGCGATGGCCCCGGAAATCCAGTGGAACAGATCGCGGGTCGGCCCTTCGGCCCCCGACCAGACCGCGACCGACAACAGCATGATGTTCATCATCGAAAAGAACGCCACGCCCAACCGCATCAGAATGTCGCGCGCCTGCTTGTCGGCCTCGGTCGCGGTCAGAAGGCCGGGGTCCAGCTCATGTGCCTCATAGCCCACGCCTTTCAGCACCGCGATCAGGTCAGCGGCGGTGACAGACGCCTCGGCATCCACCGCCACACGCTTCAGCGTCAGGTTGACCCGGGCGCCCTGCACCCCCGGCACCGCCTGCACCGCGTTTTCCACCGTCGAGATACAGGCCGCGCAATGCGCCGTCGGCAAGGACAGCATCAGCCGCGCATGATGGCTTTGTGCCAGTTGCGCCAGCCGTTCGGCCGAAGGCGCCACAACGCAGGCCGGGCAAGCCGAGGCGGCGGGCGCCGTGGGGACAAAATCGGCGGGTTCGGGTTGCGCGGTCACGATCTTACCTCTCGACCATCAGGTCGATGCGGCGGCGATACAGGGTGCCATTCTGAGCCGCAGCCTCGACATGCAGCATCCATTTGCCCCTGGTCAGCGGCACCTTGGCCACATAGGCCCCGCCTTCATGGATGAAATCGGGATAGACGTCATCCTTGGCCTCGGTCGGGCGCCCGACCAGAACCTTCAGGGCATTCACCTGAACCGGCTGGCCCGCGCTGTCGGTAAAGGTCAGCAACAGCTCCTGCGCCGCCTCGTCGTAATCCTCGGCCAGGTGCCAGCCCAACGCCTTTTGCGCGGCCATCTCCTTGTCCCAGGTTTGCGAGGCGACATAAGAGTTTTCCACCTCAAGCCCAGGGAAGGTGCTGACCGCCTTGACGGCCATCACGGTATTGACCGCGATGATCACCCCGAAAAAGGTCAGGGTGATCGCCAGAACATGCTTGCCAGTCAGCTCGGCCATGTTAGTTCGCCTTTCCGTTGAACACGGTGTCCTTGTGAACCCGGTCATGCCCCTGCACGGCAGCCGTGCCATCGACAGCGCCCAGATCCTGCACCCACAGCCGAATTTCGCTGCGGTCGGTCGTGGCGCCGATTGTGCCAGCCGGCGCGGTGATGAACAACCGCTGTGTGCTGGTTTCATTGGCCGGAACCCGAACCTTCAGGCCGCCCTCTCCCTCCAGCGACAGCACAAAGGTTTCCCCCGCGCCGGACGTGGCCGAGAAGGCGAACCAGTGGTCTTGCCCATATTTGTTGCGCAGCCTGAGGTCGTAGGTGTTGCGGATCGCGCCGTCAGACAGCACGACGTATTCCGGATTTCTGACCGGCGTTACGTTCACGTCGATGGGAGAGCGCAGGAACAAGGCCACGACCAGACCGATCCCCACCGCCGACCACAGCACGGTATAAAGAACGGTGCGTGGCCGGAAAACGTGCTTCCAGACCGATTTCGGCGGCTGGCCCGCCCGCTCGCGGGTCTCGTCGGTCAGGGCAAGATAGCTGATCAGCCCGCGCGGTTTGCCGACCTTGTCCATCATCTCGTCGCAGGCGTCGATGCACAGGCCGCAGGTAATGCAGGCAAGCTGCTGGCCGTTGCGAATGTCAATTCCCATCGGGCAGACGTTCACGCAAGCCATGCAGTCGATGCAGTCACCATTGCCTGCCACACCCGGCTTGCCACGCGGCTCGCCCCGCCATTCGCGGTAGCCGATGGTCAGCGTATCTTCATCCATCATCGCGGCCTGAATGCGCGGCCAAGGGCAGGCATAGATGCAGATCTGTTCGCGCGCAAAGCCGCCAAAGGCAAAGGTCGTCGCGGTCAGGATGAACATGGTCGTATAGGCGATGGGATGGGCATTGCCGGTAACCAGATCGCGCGCCAGCGTCGGCGCATCGGTGAAATAGAAAATCCACGCCCCGCCGGTGGCCAGGCCGATCAGGAACCACAGCGTCCATTTGATCGCGGTCTTGCGGATCTTCTCGGCATCCCATTTCTGGCGGAACAGACGGATGCGGGCGTTACGGTCGCCCTCGACCCAGCGTTCGACCAGAATGTAAAGGTCGGTCCACACCGTCTGCGGGCAGGCATAACCGCACCACACCCGACCGGCGGCGCTGGTGAACAGGAACAGCCCCAAACCCGCCATGATCAGGAGGCCCGCAACAAAGTAGAATTCCTGCGGCCAGATTTCGATCATGAAGAAAAAGAACCGCCGGTTCGCCAGATCAAGCAGCACCGCCTGATCGGGAAGCGCAGGTCCCCGGTCCCAGCGCAGCCAGGGCGTGATGTAGTAGATGCCCAGCATGACGGCCATCAGCCACCATTTCAGCGTGCGAAAGTTGCCCTTCACGCGCTTGGGGAATATCGGCTCGCGCGCCGCATACAGGCTGGGGGACGGATTGGTATCTGGCGTGCTCACGGTGCTTGCTCCGGCCGTTTGGCTGTTCCGGTCTGCATCCTATCGGCGCTTGACCGTCTGGTCGCATTGACCTGCATCAATCTCTTATCCCCGCGACAGCTTTTCGATGCGGCATGGCGGCGCGGGCAGGATAGCAAACAAAAAGGCCCGACCAAAGCCGGGCCGTGAAAGAAGGCGCCGACGCCCCCAGGAAACGCGCGAACAGGATGGGGCGTCGGTGCCGGGCCGCGAATTACATCACGGCGTAAAAGCAGGAAACCACATCCCGCCCCCTCGGCGCTTTGACCTGAATCAAATGGCACGGAATTCGCGGGTTTCCTGAATAATCCAGCGCGCAAAGCTTCTGGCCTCGGGCCGCTGGGGGCCGGGGCGGCGAACAAGCCAGTAGCCTTTGCCGTTGTCGATCTGGTGCAGCAGGCGCAGTCGCCCCGCCTCAAGGTCGCCCTGCACCAGAAGGCGCGAAATAATGGCGATCCCCTGCCCTGCGCGCGCGGCCTCGATCATCAGATTGCCGGGCAGCGACACCATGCCGCCCCCCTCCACCGTCAACCCGTGACTGCCGAACAGCGCCCCCCGGTCATCGGTGCCCGGCTCGTCGATCCAGGGCAGGCGGGTCAGGGCCGCAAGATCGCCCTGGTCCACGCCCTCGACCAGTTGCGGGACGGCGACAACCGCCAGCGGCGTCGGCATCAGCAACTGCACGTCCACACCCGGCCACTGGCCATGGCCATAGCGGATCGCCAGATCGATCCCGCCGGAGGTCAGGGTGCGCAACTCGGTCGCCGGGTCCAGCATCAGGCTGATCTCGGGGTGCAGGCTGCGAAACCGGGCCAGGCGGGGCAACAGCCATGCCCCGGCAAAGCTGGGAGAGGTGGTGATCTGCAACGGACGCCCGGCATCGGCGCCGGTCAGTTCGGCAATCGTGCGCGCCATGCCGCCAAAGCCCGTGCGCAGGGCTTCGGCCAGCCGGGCGCCATCTGCCGTCAGACGCGGTGGTGCGATGCTGCGGTCAACCAGTGCCAGACCAAGATGCGATTCCAGCGCGCGAACCTGCTGGCTGATTGCCGCGTGCGAGACGTTCAGCCGCTGGCCGGCAACCGTCATAGACCCCGTGTCAGACCAGGCGGCAAAGGCGCGCAAGGCGGCAAGGGGCGGCAGGGTCTTCCAGATGTCCATGTAAGCCTGACTTACGGGGTGCGAAATCCGTTTCCTGTAATCATGGCCTGAACAAGCGTAAATTCAAAGTATGAACTTACACAGAGAGGACGCCATGCTGACCCTTCTTGCCAACACGTTCCGAATTGCCGCCCGCACCGATGACCGCGCCGATCCCCCTCCGCCCCGCCACTGGCCCGCGCCGCCGCATTGGCACCTGCCGGTGCGCGACCTGCCGGGACGCGAAAGGTTCTGAAGCCATCCAAGGCCAAACAGGCAAAGCCGAACATGCGGGGACCGAACACACGGCCGAAACTGAAAAGGGGGCCCGAAGGCCCCCTTTCGCCGCCCATAAGGGCAGTCTTACTCGCCGCCGCCCAGGCTGTGAACATAGGTCGCCACAGCACGGATCTCGTCCTCCGACAGGCGCTCGTTCCAGTTGGGCATCACACCGAACCGCGCATAGGTCACGGTATGGGTGATGGTGTCGCGGTCGCCGCCATAAAGCCAGATCGCATCCGTCAGGTTCGGCGCGCCCTGCGTGCGGTCACCCTTGCCGTCGGGCCCATGGCAGGCCGCACAATTGTCGGCAAAGACCTGCGCGCCGGCGGCCGCCTTGGCGGCGTCATGGTCCTGCCCCGAGATTTGCAGGACGTATTCCACCACATCACCGATCTGCGCCGGTTCCAAGAGCCCATCCACTCCGAACTTCGGCATTTCGGAATAGCGGGCGTCGGCATCGGTGGTGTTGCGGATACCATGGGTCACGGTGGTGTGGATGTCGTCAATCGTACCGCCCCACAGCCAGTCGTTGTCCAACAGGTTGGGATAGCCCTTGCCCTGCACCCCTGCCGCCCCGGCCCCATGGCACTGGGCGCAGTTGTTCTTGAACACCGAAGCCCCAGCCCGCAGCGCATATTGCTTCAACTCATCATTGCTGGCGATCTGGTCCAGCGGGACCGCGACCAGTTGGGCCTTGATGGCGGCGTTGGCATCGTCGAACCGTTTGATTTCGGCATCGACATCAGCGCGCGTGCTTTGGCCCAGAACCCCGCGGGTCGCGCCGTGGATCAGCGGCCATGCCGGATAGGCGATAGTATAGCCAATGGCGAACACGATCGTCAGGTAGAACACCCAGACCCACCAGCGCGGCATCGGATTGTCGAATTCCTCGATCCCATCCCAGCTATGGCCCGTTGTCGGAACTTCGCCCTGAACCTTCTTTACTTGTTTGGCGCACATGACATCACGCCTCCTTCGCGGGCCGCATGGCGGGGGCCTTGTCGGCCCCCTCTGCGGCGGGTTGCTTTTCATTGCGGAAGATCGAATTCGCGATGTCGTCGTGGATGGCGCGACTGCCCGGACGGAAGACCCAGAGGAAAACTCCCACAAAGATCAGCGTCAGAAGCAGCAGCCCCCAACTGTCGGCGAATTCACGCAGCAGGCTGTAAAGATCCATGCTGCCCCCCTTACCGCGACGGATCGGGCGTATAGGTGGAGAAGTCCACCATCGTGCCCAGCACCTGGAGATAGGCGATCAGCGCATCCATTTCGGTCAGTTGGGGCTGGCCGTCAAAGTTGGCAACCGTCACATCAAGATGCTTGAACGCCGCGGCGCCATAGCGCTCTTGCAGGCCTGTCGCATCGGCATCGGGATTGGCTTGCGCCGCAAAGTCTGCCTTGGCATTGGCCATCATGTCGTCAGTGTAGGGCACGCCCACGACGCGGTTGGCCCACATCGAATCCGCGATGTACTGGCCGTCAATCACATGGTCCGACAGGAAGGCGTATTTCGGCATCACCGATTCCGGCACCACCGCCTGCGGGTTGGTCAGGTGATCGACATGCCAGGCGTTCGAGTAACGGTTGCCGACGCGCGCAAGGTCTGGCCCGGTGCGCTTCGACCCCCACTGGAACGGATGGTCATACATCGATTCCGCCGCAAGGCTGTAGTGGCCATAGCGTTCAACCTCGTCCCGCATCGGGCGGATCATCTGGCTGTGGCAGACATAGCAGCCTTCGCGGATGTAGATCTCGCGTCCCGCCAGTTCGAGCGGGGTGTAGGGGCGAACCCCCGTCACCTTCTCGATGGTGTTCTGGATGTAGAACAGGGGCACGATCTCGACCAGACCGCCGATGGTCACGACCAGGAAGGACAGGACCAGCAGCAACGTGGCGTGGGTTTCGATCTTTTTATGTTTGTCGAGAATGGACATCTTTTCCCCCTCACTCCGCCGGAACGAAGTTGTTGGCGTTCACCGCTGCTTTCACCGGCTGGGCCTTGACGGTCATGTACAGGTTGTAGGCCATGATCAGGGCCCCGCCGAGGAACATCAGGCCACCCGCAGCACGCACCACATACATCGGGAATTTCGCGGCCACCGTGTCGGCAAAGGCATTCACCAGGAAGCCGTTCGCATCGACTTCGCGCCACATCAGGCCCTCCATGATGCCCGACACCCACATCGAGGCGGCGTAAAGCACGATCCCGATGGTCGCGAGCCAGAAGTGCCAGGACACCAGCTTCAGCGAATAAAGGCCTTCGCGGTTCCACAGACGCGGTGTCAGGAAGTACAGCGCGCCGAAGGTGATCATGCCGTTCCAGCCAAGCGCGCCGGAATGGACGTGACCGATGGTCCAATCCGTGTAGTGCGACAGGCTGTTGACCGCCTTGATCGACATCATCGGGCCTTCAAAGGTGGACATGCCGTAAAAGCCGATCGAAACCACCATCATGCGGATGATCGGGTCGGTGCGCAGCTTGTCCCAGGCGCCCGAAAGCGTCATCAGGCCGTTGATCATNNATGTAGAGGAAGATCAGCGCCCAGAAGTGGATGATCGACAGCTTGTAGCTGAACACAGGGCGCTCTGCCTGTTTCGGCACGAAGTAGTACATCATCCCCAGGAAACCGGCCGTCAGGAAGAATCCCACCGCATTGTGGCCATACCACCATTGCGTCATGGCATCCTGCACGCCGCCTGTGACCTGAACCGAGGTCGAAGAGAACATCGAAACCGGAATCGCCAGGTTATTCACCACATGCAGCATGGCGATGGTGATGATGAAAGACAGATAGAACCAGTTGGCAACATAGATGTGGGGTTCTTTCCGCTTCCACAGGGTGCCGATGAACACCAGCAGGAACGCGACCCAGACGACCACGATCCACCAGTCGATGTACCAGACAGTCTCGGCATATTCCTTGCCTTGCGAGCCGCCCAGCACATAGCTCGTGGCGGCCAGAACGATCATCAACTGCCAGCCCCAGAACACGAACCACGCCAGGTTCCCGCCCCAAAGCCGCGCCGCCGAAGTGCGCTGAACCACATAAAACGCCGACATGATCAGCGCGTTGCCCCCAAAGGCGAAAATCACCGCCGAGGTGTGCAGCGGCCGCAGCCGGCCGAAGTTCAGGATACCCTCGACCCCCGGAATGTTCAGCGACGGAAAGGCCAGTTGCGAGGCGATGACCACCCCCACAAGGAAACCGACGATCCCCCAGAAGGTCGTCGCGATCACCCCGGCGCGGATCACGCCGTCAAGATACTCGGTCTGAGGGTGAACAGCCGGCTCGCCCACATGCCGCAATTGCCAGACAAACGTGATGGCGGCGGCAAGCATGACGACGATGGCATTCACCATATAAGGCAGATCGTGCGCATAGTTGGCAGCGATGGCGGCAAAAACCGCCACCGCCCCCAGCACGATCAGTTTTATGTAATCCCACATTTTGCGTCCCTTCGTCTGTACGCCCCGGTCCGGCGCACGGGAATCAACCGCACACCTGCCGGGAACTTTGACTGACCGCTTGTCGCAAATGTGTGCGACCCGGGCCTTGATCCATGTCAACGCAATAGTGATCTGGGATTGATCGAGGTCAATGCGCCAAATCGCTCCACGGGCGAAACATTGACGATGAAATCAGCCGCAAGGGAGACCCTCCTCATGGCCTACAAATCACTTCTGACTATTCTGAACTTCGTGGCAGACGTGCCCGGTACCATTGCCTCGGCCTCGCGTCTTGCCCGGTCTCAGGATGCCCATCTGGACATTCTGGTTCTGGGAATCGACCGCACCCAGCTTGGCTACACCTATATCGGTTCTGGTGCCGAACTGATGCAGATCGCCATCGAGCGCGCCGAAGAAGACGCCCGCATCATCGAAGCGGCCGTGACCGAGGCCCTAAAAGCAGAGCCGGAAGATCTGCGCTACAGCGTTGAAGCCGCCGTGACCCAGATCGGCGCGCTGACCGATCTGGTGGCCCAGCGCGCGCGGTTCGCCGACCTCGTGGTGCTGGCACGGCCCTATGGCGCGGGCAAGGGCGCCGATTCCGAAGCCGTGGTCGAGGCGGCACTGTTCGAAGGCCGCGTGCCGGTGATCGTGCTGCCAACCCAGGGGCTGCCGGAAAACCCGGTGCCGCAGCGGGTCGTCCTGGCCTGGAACCAAAGTGCCGAGGCGATGGCCGCCACCCGCGCGGCTCTGCCCTTCCTGAAATCGGCAGACAAGGTGGATATTACCGTCGTTGACCCGCCGCAGCACGGCCCCGAACGGTCGGACCCCGGCGGCCATCTGTGCCAGATGCTGGTGCGTCACGGTGCCAAGGCCGAGGTCAGCGTGCTGGCCAAGTCGCTGCCCAAAGTGTCCGAGGTGATCGCCCGCCATGTCGCCGATATCGACGCCGACCTGCTGGTAATGGGGGCCTATGGCCATTCCCGCTTCCGCGAAGCGATTCTGGGCGGGGCCACGCGCGCAATGCTGGAACAGGCGCAGGTGCCGGTTCTGATGGCCCGATAGGGCGGATCATCCGCCCGCCTCCGTCATCCCCTTTCGTTGGGGGCATGATTGGTCAAGGTGCCCGCCAAATTCACCCGCCAAATGAAAAAGGGCGCGGAAATCCTCCGCGCCCTTTTCGTATTCCTGACAGACCTGCCTTAACGGTGGTCGTCCTCGTCATCATCATGCCCGCCCTGCGGCAGGTTGAAAAAGCTGTCGGCATTCGAAAAGTCCGAGGGGCCGCGCGTGTCGTCCTCTTCCTCGTCGCCAAAAACTTCCAGCCCGTTCGGCACCCGCGCTTCGGGCGCCATGCCCAGCGACTGCTCGGTCGAAACAAGCTTGCGCCGCTCATCATCGGTCATCACCACACCGTCAGCGGCCTTCTTGCGGGCGGCTGCCTGAACGGCGGTGTCCAGCTCCGACTGCTTGCACAGGCCCAGCGCAACCGGGTCGATCGGCTGGATGTTGTTGATGTTCCAATGGGTCCGCTCGCGGATCGCCTGAATGGTCGGCTTGGTG
The DNA here is from genome assembly GCA_002336845.1 of Rhodobacteraceae bacterium UBA1943. Lineage (GTDB taxonomy): Bacteria > Pseudomonadota > Alphaproteobacteria > Rhodobacterales > Rhodobacteraceae > Fuscibacter. The sequence goes on along the minus strand of DDEX01000093.1, from coordinate 14,170 downwards.
GTGCCGACCAGCTTGCCGATGGCACCGTCCGAAAGCTCGGGGTGGAACTTGACCAGCCACAGGATTGCCGCGGGGCGGTCCTGACGCTTGGACAGGGGGGTATAGCGCGGGCCACGGCGCTTTTCCTCGCCCACGGCCGCCGCGTTGAACTTGAGTTTCAGCTTGTAAAGCGGGTCTTTCTCACCCCGCTCGATCTCGATCGCGTCAAGCTGGTTGTTGCCCACAGGGTCAAAACCCTTGACGCCGCCCGCTACATCACCATCAGCGATGCCCTGCACTTCCAGTTCGTGCATGCCGCAGAATTCGGCAATCTGACGGAAGGTCAGCGTTGTGTTGTCCACCAGCCAGACGGCGGTCGCGCGGGCCATGAGAGGCTTGTTCATCTCTCGCTCCTTATAGCTGTGCCGCCAGCGGCGGACTTTACAAATCTCTCCCGTGCCGGGAAAACGGCTGCGAGGTTTGAAGCCCGCGAATTCCTGTTTTCAGGGAGTTCCCGGTGCCAATAGCGCGAAACACCGCAAAGGGGAAGCAAAAATGCGCAGACTGGCCCTGGCCCTCGCGGCCTTTTGCTTCGGCGCCCCCGCTTGGGCCGAGGGCGAGCGGGCGGGCGATTTCGACTATTATGTGATGTCGCTTTCCTGGTCATCCAACTGGTGCGCGTTGACCGGCGATGCGCGGCACGATCCGCAATGCGATGCCGGGCGCGGGCTGACCTGGGTGCTGCATGGCCTTTGGCCGCAAAAGGAACGGGGCTGGCCCAGCTATTGCCGCACGGGCAAGCGCGACCCTACCCGCGCCGAAACCGCCGACATGGCCGACATCATGGGAGGCTCCGGTCTGGCCTTCTACCAATGGAAGAAACATGGCCGCTGTTCGGGCCTGTCAGCGCCCGATTTCTACAAGACCGCCCGCGCGGCCCATGCCAGCATTACCCTTCCCCCGGTTTTCGCGAAAATCCGCAAGGACATGAAGCTGCCCGCCTCGGTTGTCGAGGATGCGTTTCTTGAGGCGAACCCCGGCCTGACGCGGGACGAGATTACCGTCACCTGCGACCAGGGCATGATTCAAGAGGTCCGCATCTGCCTGACCAAAGACCTTACTCCGCGCCCCTGCGCGCCCGACAGCGCGCGGGATTGCCGGATGAAGGATGCCGAGCTGGACGCGGTGCGCTGACCCAACCCGCCGGGGGGTTCACACCCCCGGACCCCCGTGGGATATTTGCAGAAGGGGAAAGGAAAGAGCTGCGCTGTCACCTTCCCCTTCGCTAAATATCCTCGGGGGGTGCGGGGGGCGAAGCGCCCCCGCTGCCGACGGGTCCGCACTTAGACCGTATGCAGATAAAGGTCGAAATCGACCTCGCTGACAGTCCGCATGACGCGGGCGTATTCGGCGGCCTTCACCGCCGTAAAGGTGCGGTGCATCTCCTCGCCCAGCGCGTCCTTGAGGAAAGCCGAGCCCGTCGCGGCCTTGATGGCCGAGCGCCAGTCGTCGGGCATCACGATATCGGTTTCCGCATCATAGCCGTTGCCGGTGACCTCGGGGCCGGGGTCGATGCGGTGCTTAAGCCCGTGGCGGATGCCTGCCAGAACGGTGGCCGCGACCAGATAGGGGTTGGCGTCCACGCCCGCCGGGCGGTGTTCGATCCGGCGGGCGCGGATGTCACCTGCCGGAATACGCAGCGCAACCGAACGGTTGTTGACGCCCCAGGTGGGCGAGACCGGCGCATAGCTTTGGCTGGCAAAGCGGCGCCAGGAGTTCGCATGCGGCGCGAAGACCAGCATCGATTCGCCCATGGTCTGGCGCAACCCGCCGATGGCATGGCGGATCGTTTCATTCCACTGGCCCTCGACCGGCTCCATGAACACATTCACGCCCTTGGCGTCTTGCAGCGAGACGTGGAAATGCATGCCCGAACCGGCGTAATCCTCATTCGGTTTGGCCATGAAGCATGCGGTGCGGCCATGCAGGCGCGCGTGCATCCGCACCAGACGCTTCAGCCGCATCAGGTCATCCGCAGCCTGCATGACGTTTTCACGGTAGTGCAGGGTCAGTTCATATTGGCCGGGCGCGAATTCAGAGATCAGGGTTTCCGCCTTGATTCCGGCGGCCTTGGCGCCCGCGTAAATATCATTGAACAGGGGCAACATGCCGTGAAGTTGATCGACCGAATAAACATCGGTTTTACTGTTTCTGCGCCCGTCCAGCACGTCGCGCGCCGGGATCATCTTGCCGTTCGCATCGCGCTCGTTCTCCAAAAGGAAAAACTCCAGCTCGAACGCCCCTGCCGGGAACAGCCCCTCGCCCGCCAGCGCATCGACCTGCCGTTGCAGGGCGTGACGCGGGTCAGAGGTCATCTGGCTGCCGTCGAGGTTATAGAGCGACAGGAACACCTCGCCCCGCGGCGGATTGGTGCCCGCAAGCGGCACCAGCGTGCCGGGAATGGGCCATGCGCGGCGGTCGCCGTCGCCCTCGTCCCAGATCAGGCCGGTTTCATGCACATCCTCGCCGCAGATGTCGAGGCCGAGGATCGAGATCGGCATATGCCGGCCCGATTTGTAGATCGACAACAGTTCGTGGCGGCGAATGATCTTGCCGCGCCCGATGCCGTTGGAATCGTGCAGGATGATGTCGAAGGCCTCAATCTCGGGATGAGCGGCAAGGAAGGCTTCGGCTTCGGCGATGGAGGAGCCGGAGGGGCTGTGTTCTTGGGTCATGGGGGTCTCAGGCGAAAAGTTCGGAAAGGGCGGTGTCAAAGGCGGCGATCAGGCGGTCCACTTGCGCCTTTTTCGTCGCCGGGCTGATCAGCATCATGTTGTGAAAGGGCGCGATCAGGCAGCCTTGGTTCAACAGCGCGGTGTGCAGCGCCGCCTCAACCTTTGGCTGATGCGCAAGCCCAGCCTCGGCACCGTTTTTCAACGGACCTGGGGCGCAGATGAACTCTACCCGCGCGCCAACGCGGACGACATGCCACGGTGCATTGACCCGGGTAATCACCTTGCGCAGGCCATGCGACAGGCGTTCGGCCAGCTTTTCCATATGCGCATAGGCCTTTGCCGTCATCACCTGTGACAGGTTGGCCTTCAGACAGGCGAACTGCATCGGGTTTGCGGACAAGGTGGTGCCCATGCCGGAATGGCCCGACGCGCGGGCGGCGTTGGCCGTGGCATAGCGGGCGGCGACCTCTTCGCTCATGCCCCAGACAGCGGTGGGCATTCCGCCCGCCACGCATTTGCCGACCACGAACATATCGGGTGTCAGCGAATGCACACGGGTATAACCGCCACGGCCGCTGGAAATCGTATGCGTCTCGTCGATGATCAGCAGCGCGCCATACCGGCGCGACAGGGTGCGCAACCCGTCATGGAAACCGGCATCGGGCAGCACCATGCAGGAATTGGTCATTACCGGCTCGGTCAGAATGGCGGCAACATCGCCCTTGGCAAGTGCCGCTTCCACCGCCGCCAGATCATTGAACTCCACACAGACCGCGCCAAGCGTCAGGTCTGCAATCTGCCCCATCAGGCCCTGACGGTTCTGCGTTTTGCCGTTCACAAGTTCGACCATCGCATCATCGACGGTGCCGTGATAGCAGCCGTTGAAAACCAGGATCTTTGGTCGCCCCGTAACCGCCCGCGCCACGCGGATGGCGAAGCGGTTGGCATCCGTCGCCGTTGTGGCGATCTGCCAGCGCATTGGCCCGAAGGTCTGGCTCAGCAGCCGTCCGGCCTCCAGCGCCTCTTCGGTGGGCAACATATAGGTCAGGCCGCGACGGGCCTGATGGCGGATCGCCTTGGCAACGGGCGCAGGCGAATGGCCGAACATGCTGCCGGTATCACCCAAGCAGAAATCGTCGATCGTATGGCCATCGATGTCCTCGATCACCGCACCTTGGGCCTTGGCGACCAGGGGCAGATGCGGCATCGGCCAGTCTTTCATCCAGTGCAGCGGCACGCCATCCAGAAAAACGCTGGCCCCGGCCTCCAGCGCCTTTTTCGCCTTGGGCCGCGCCTTGGCATAGCGTTTCGCCTCGCGCGCGGCGAAGGTGGCAAGGCGATCGGCTGGAATTCCGGCGATCTTTTCGGCGGTCATGGCGGCGCTCCGGTCTGGTCTGGTGCTCTTATGGCGAATAATTTGATCAAAATAAAGTCCCGCGTGGCGTGACAGAATTGCTGCTGGCAATGACGCCCCCCCCCGGCTAAAACCCGCGCCACGAACCCCAGAGGATTCCGATGAACGACCAGATCCGCCCACAGCCCGGCATCATGGACATTGCCCTGTACGAAGGCGGCAAAGCTGCCGTCGCAGGCGTGGCCAATGTCGTGAAGCTGTCGTCGAACGAAAACCCCTTCGGCCCGTCCGACAAGGCCAAAGACGCGTTTGCGCGGTCGGTTCATCAGTTGCACCGCTACCCCTCGACCGACCACACCCCCTTGCGGGAGGCGATCGGCGAGGTGCATGGCCTTGATCCTGCCCGCATCATCTGCGGCGTGGGGTCGGATGAAATCATCACCTTCCTGTGCCAGGCCTATGCCGGGCCGAAGGACGAAGTAGTGTTCACCGAACACGGCTTTCTGATGTACCGCATCAGCGCCATGGCGGTCGGGGCCACCCCGGTCGAGGTGACGGAGCGTGACCGCACCACCGACGTGGATGCCATCCTGAAGGCCTGCAACCGACGCACACGGCTGGTGTTCCTGGCCAACCCGAACAACCCGACCGGCACGATGATTTCGACCGCCGAGATTGAACGGCTGGCCGACAACCTGCCAGCCCAGGCCATTCTGGTGCTGGACGGGGCCTATGCCGAATATGTCGAGGGCTTCGACGGCGGCGCTTCGGTGGTCTCGGCGCGCGAAAACGTGGTGATGACGCGGACCTTTTCGAAGATCTACGGCCTTGGCGGGCTGCGGATCGGCTGGGGCTATGGGCCAAAGGCCATCATCGACGTGCTGAACCGCATTCGCGGCCCGTTCAACCTGTCGAACACCCAGCTTGATACTGCCGAGGCGGCGGTGCGCGATCAGGATTACGTCACCAAATGCCGGGCTGACAATGCGCGGATGCGGGTCTGGCTGGCCGAGGCTTTGGCGGCCCTTGGCGTGCCCTCGGACACCTCGATGGCCAACTTCATCCTCGCCCGCTTCGCCAGCGTGGAAGAGGCCGAGGCCTGCGATACCTACCTCCAGGCCCAGGGGCTGATCGTGCGCCGCGTGGCCAGTTACAAGCTGCCGCACTGCCTGCGCATCACCGTGGGGGATGAGGCATCGTGCCGCCGCGTCGCCCATGCCATCGGCCAGTTCAAGGGCATGAAATGACGGTGATCTACCAGCGCGTCGCCCTGATCGGGCTGGGGCTGATCGCTTCGTCCATGGCCCATGCCATGCGGGCAGACGGGCTGGCGGGCGAGATCACTGGCCATGCGAAATCGGCCGCGACGCGGGCGACGGCGCTGGAGATCGGCCTTTGCGACCGGGTTTTCGACACGGCGGCCCAAGCGGTCGAGGGTGCCGATCTGGTGGTGTTGTGTGTACCGGTGGGGGCGATGGATGCCATCGCCACCGAGATCGGACCGCATCTGAAACCGGGCGCGACCATTACGGATGTGGGGTCGGTCAAACAGGCTGTGGTCGATGCCGTCTCACCCCATCTGCCGGAAGGGGTGCATTTCATCCCCGGCCACCCGATGGCGGGAACCGAGTATTCCGGCCCGCGTTCGGGTTTTGCCACGCTGTTCCAGAACCGCTGGTGGCTGCTGACGCCGCCCGAAGGCTGCGACCCCGCGGCGCTTGCCCGTTTGCGGTCGCTGATTGAGGGAATGGGCGCCAAGGTCGATGTGATGGATGCAGCTCACCATGACCTTGTGGTCGCGGTCGTCAGCCATGTGCCCCATGCCATCGCCTATACGATGGTGGGCGTCGCCGATCACATGCGCCGGGTTTCACAATCCGAGGTCATCAAGTATTCCGCCGCCGGTTTCCGCGACTTTACCCGCATCGCCGCCAGCGATCCGGTGATGTGGCGCGACGTGTTCCTGACCAACAAGGATGCCGTTCTGGATATCCTTGGCCGCTTTGCCGAGGAACTGTTTGTCCTGCAACGCGCGATCCGCATGGGCGATGGCGAGCATCTGCACGCCTATTTCACCCGCACCCGCGCCATCCGTCGCGGCATCATCGAAGCCGGGCAGGACACCGCCGCCCCCGATTTCGGCCGTGCCGCGCCCCCGGCCAAACCGGGCGAATGATGCGGGCCGGAGTTGCCCGTGCCCTCTGCGTGATTGCCATTTTGGTGGCAGCGCCCCTTCGGGCCGATCCGCCTGCCACGTCACTCATCCCCAAGCCGCGCCCGGGCACGGTGGCTGCGGCGGCCACCGCCCGACCTCCGGCGGAACAGCCCCCCGCCCTTGTGCCGCTGGAAACCCTGCGGACCACCCTGCGCCCCCTGCCGCGCCCCGCGACACTGGCCCTGCCCCCGCCACAACCCGAAGCCTTGCTGCCCATTGCCACGATCCAAAGCTCGATGCGACCGCACCCACGGCCCGAAAGCCTTGGCCAACTGCCCACATCCGAGGTTGAATTGGCCGCCGCCCCGATGCCGGACCCCGCCCCCGAAAGCCGCAGCAGCAAGCGCAAGAAGAAACGGGCGGCATCCGGCGCGATTTGTGGCGACCCCGATATCATCGGCGAAAAACTGGCCCCCATTACCTCGAAGGTCAAAGGCTGCGGCGTGCCAGAGCCGATCCGCGTCACCGCCATCGCGGGCATCCGCCTGTCGCAACCGGCCACGATCAACTGCCAGACCGCCGTCGCCCTGCACCGCTGGATCGAAGGTGGGCTGCGCCCGGCCATGAAGGGCCGCAAGGTCGTGGAGTTACAGATCGCAGCCAGCTACATCTGCCGCCCCCGCAACAATGTGAAAGGCAACAAGATCAGCGAACATGGCCGGGGCAATGCCATCGACATCGCCGGTTTCACGTTCAGCGACGGGTCAACCTGGACCGTGCTGAACGATTACAACGCCCAGATCCGCCGCGCCCACAAGGCGGCCTGCGGCATCTTTGGCACCACGCTTGGCCCAGGGTCGGACGGGTTTCACGAAAACCACCTGCATTTCGACACCGCGCATTACAATTACGGCGCCTATTGCCGCTAGAGCGGGCCAACATTCACATCCCGCTTGTCCGAGCTTTGGGTTGTTGCCATGGCGATGCGGTGCCGGGGCACGCTGCACCGCCGGTCCCATTTCCAGCAGAGCCGACACTGACCTGTCGTCGCCGTGAGGAGCCGACTTTGGCTGCCCCCTGCACGCAGGGGGGCGATGCTGCGGCGACCGATCCGGCTGGGCTGCAGTTGCCTGACTGTCGATCCGGCGCGCCGAACCGTCCGACAGGCCCTAGTTCAACCTTGGCGCGGGTCCCAGCGGGAATGGCCCCAGCGACAGCCGCCCCCCAGACGCCTTCAGGGGCAGGTTCAGCACATCGGGGTCAGGCCCGGCATTGGCTAGCGTTTCCAGCCCCCTTGACAGCACATCCGCCTGATCCTGTGTCAAGCCGCCCATCGCCACGATCACCTTCATCGCGCGCCGCCAGTCGGTGACGGTCAGGGCAATCTCACCCTCTGCCACACCATCGGTATTGGGGGCCAGCCTGCCCGCCGCCTTTATCGTCAGCGGTCCCCATTCAAGGCTGAGATCCTTCAGATCCAGCCCCGAGAGGCGCGGATGGCTTTCTCCTGCAAAGCGGTCAACCGGGGCCGTCAGCGTCGCATAGGCATCCAGATGCAGGCGCGGAATGACGGCGGGCAAAGCCGGATCGGCCAAGGCCCGCACAAAGGCCGGATCGGGCGAGATGTCCTCGACCGTCAGGCCAAGGCGGTGGGTGTTGGCAAGGCTGGGGTCTTCCTCGGTCGCGGCAATTACCTTGGCCGCCGCAAGGGTCCAGCCAGCGGTCGATGTCAGCTTGATGCCCTTGCCATCCGCCCGGATGCGGTTCAGCCCCAGCGCCATGCCCGGATGCAGCTCCAGCGAGGCCATCATGTCGGTGCCATCCAGCGTGACAGACTGGCCCGGCAGGTCGATCACCTGCCCGCCTGGCCAGGCGGCAATCACATGCCACGGCTTCCATGACATCGAATAAACCTGCACCTCTGGCGCACGCCAGCCGGTACCGGTGGCCGGGTTGGCCAGATGCAGCCCCGTCACGGTCACGTCGATGCGGTTCGGAAACCCCGCAACCCGCAACCCGGCCTTGTCCGCCACCATGCCATTGGCCTGCTGGTCGGCAAACCACCCCTCGACCCCGCGCTGAACAGCCGTGCTGGCCGTGAACCAGTATCCACCCCACAGGGCCGCGACGATAACGACAATCCAGGTCAGGGCACGCATGTCCGGGGCTTCCTTTCGCTTCGCCGCCTGATTACACCCCACGGAACAGGAGGGCCAGTTATGGCACATGACATGTGGGTGTTCGGCTATGGCTCGCTGATCTGGCATCCGGGGTTTCCGGTGGCCGAGTTCCGCATCGCCCGCCTACCCGGCTGGCACCGCAGCTTCTGCATGAGGTCGATCCATCATCGCGGCACCGAGGAAAACCCCGGTCTCGTGCTGGCTTTGGACGAAGCCCCCGGCGCGCATTGCGACGGCGTGGCATTCCGCGTCGCACCGGGGGCAGAGGCGCAGACTCTGGCCGATCTGCGCGAACGCGAACTGATTTCCTCGGCCTATCTGGAACGGGAATTGCCGGTGGACCTGGTAGGCGGCGGGCAGATCACGGCGCTGGTCTATGTGATTGACCCCCATCATGTGCAGTATTGCCACCTTGGCCTTGAGGAGCAGGCCCAGATCATCGCGCAGGCCGTCGGCGGGCGCGGGCCGAACCGCGACTATCTGACCGCAACCGCACAGCATCTTGCGCAACTTGGGATCGGCGACCCCGATCTGGAGTGGCTGGTGGCCCGCGTTCACGCACTTTAGACCCATCGTCCCACGGGTTTTGCTTGGCAGCCGCCCGTCGCCTGCTATGGTTGCGCCCGAGCAGCCCCTTCGGACCAACCGATGGAAAAACCAGACCGCGCCACGCCTTCTTACTTCAGCCAGCCGATCCGGCAAATCGTGTTCATGCTGGTGGCCTGTGCCCTGATCGGGGCCGGGGTCTGGGCCATTCATCACACGCTGATCGGCATCATCGATTCGAACCCCTATCTGATCGGCTTTATTGCGGCGGTGTTCTTTCTGGGCGTGCTGACCTGCTTCTGGCAGGTCTTCACCCTGATGCAATCGGTAAGCTGGATCGAACGCTTTGCCCGCCACGCCCCGGGTGCTGAGGAGGCCGCGCCCCCCCGTCTGCTGGCCCCCCTTGCCGCCCTGCTGCGGTCGCGCGGGGCGAAGATGCAGATTTCGGCTTCCTCGTCGCGCTCGATCCTTGAATCGGTGGCGACCCGGATTGATGAGGCGCGGGACATTACCCGATATCTGATCAACCTGCTGATATTCCTTGGCCTTCTGGGCACGTTCTACGGCCTTGCCACCACGGTTCCGGCGGTGGTCGAAACCATCCGCGGACTAGCCCCGAAAGAGGGCGAATCCGGCCTTCAGGTGTTCCAGAAACTGATGGGCGGCCTTGAAAACCAGCTTGGCGGCATGGGCACAGCGTTTTCCTCGTCGCTGATGGGTCTGGCCGGGTCGCTGGTGCTGGGGCTTTTGGAGCTGTTCGCGGGCCACGGCCAGAACCGTTTTTACCGAGAGCTGGAGGAATGGCTGTCCTCGATCACTCGCCTTGGCTTTGCCGGGCCAGAGGGCGAGGGCGAGACTGCCGCCGTTTCCGCGATGCTGGACCATGTGACAGGCCAGGTCGAGGTGTTGCAGACCTTGATCGCCCAAGGCGAGGCGAACCGGCAGGCCACGGATGAAAAGCTGGATCAGTTGACGGCGGCGATTGCCAAGCTGGCCCGCGTTGCCGTGGCCGAACAGGGCCAGGCCGCCACGCTGACCCGCATGGCCGATGGGCAAGACCGCCTGATCGCCGCGCTGACGGGCGAGGACAGCAAGGCCCAGGTCGATGCCGAAAGCCGGATGCGCCTGCGCTCGATCGACGTGCAACTGCTGCGAATACTGGAAGAACTGGCAGCAGGGCGGCAGGAATCCGTTACCGACCTGCGGGCCGATCTGGCGGCGCTGACGGCCGCCGTGCGGCAACTGGCGCGCGGGCGGGCCTGAGATGGGCCTGTCGCGCCGCCGCGATTCCTCTCATATCTGGCCGGGGTTCGTCGATGCGGTGACGACGCTCCTCATGGTGATGATGTTCATCCTGACCATCTTTACCGTCATGCAGGCCGTGTTGCGCGACACGATCACCACCCAGACCACGGAACTGGACGACCTGAACCAGACCGTCGCCCAATTGGCCGATGCCTTGGGTTTGGAAAAACAGAAGGCCGCCGATTTGCAGGTGCAGGTGGAGAACCTCTCGGCCTCTCTTACCGCAGCCAAGGCCGAGGGCGACAAGCAATCGGCGCTGATCGCCACCCTGACCGGCCAGTTGCAGACCGCGCAGGGCGAGCTTGCCACCGCCCAAGGCCGCATCACCAGTTTCGAGGCGCAGGTGGCCAGCCTTTTGTCCGAACGCGATGCCGCGCGCGGGCAGGTCAGCGACTTGCAGACCGCGCAGGCGAAACTCCTGTCCGAAAAAGAGGCGCTGGACCTTGCCGTCGCCAAGGCACGGGCCGAGATCGACAAATCCGCCGAGGAAGCCCGGCTTGCCGCCGCCCGGCGCGAGGCGCTGGAGGCTTTGGTCGCCGATCTGCGCGCCAAGGGGCAGACCGACGAGGCTGCTCTGAAGGCGGCGCAAACCAAGGTATCCGATGCCGAAGCCGCCCGTCTGGTCGATGCCGCCGCGATGCAGGCGCTGCGAGAAAAGCTCAAGGGCAGCGAGACGGAGCTGACTTCGATGACCCTTGCCCTAGAAGAACAGCGCAAGCGGGCCGAGGAAACCCTGACCCTTCTCGCCGCCGCCCGCACCGATGCGGCGAAGGCTGCCACCACGGGCGACGACCGCGCGGCCCGGCTGGCGGTGGCACAGGCGGCGCTGACGGCGGAGCAGAAAAAGACGGTTGAGGCCGCGCAGAAGATGGAGCTGTTGAATCAACAGATCGCCGCCCTGCGCAGCCAGTTGGGCAGCCTTCAGGCGGTTCTGGATGCCTCTGCTGCCAAGGACGCGGCAGCCAAGGTGCAACTGGATGCCCTTGGCAGCCAGCTCAATTCCGCTTTGGCACAGGTGGCGGCAGAGCAGAAAAAGCGTGCCGAACTTGAGGAAGCCGAGCGCAAGCGACTGGAAAGCGAGAACGAAAACCTCGCCAAATACCGCAGCGAATTCTTCGGCCAGATCAGCCAGATCATGGCAGGCCGCCCCGGCGTACGCGTGGTGGGCGACCGTTTCGTGTTCTCGTCCGAAGTGCTGTTCCAGCCCGGCTCGGCCGATCTGGCGCCCGAGGGTCAGGCGCAGATCGCCCAAGTAGTGGCAACGTTGAACGAGGTTCTGCCGCAGATTCCGTCCGACATCGACTGGATCATCCGCGTCGATGGCCATACCGACAATGTGCCCCTGTCGGGTACGGGAGAATTCAAGGACAACTGGCAGCTTTCGCAGGCGCGGTCCCTGGCCGTCGTGCGCTATATGTCCAATGTGCTGGGCTTTCCTCCCCAGCGACTGGCCGCGACGGGGTTCGGCGAATACCGCCCCGTGGCGGAAGGCGACACACCAGAGGCGCGGGCGCAGAACCGGCGGATCGAGTTGAAACTGACCGAGCGGTAGCCCCCCTCACGCCCCCTCACCCTACCCTCTCCCCCAAAGGGGACAGGGGGCGCAGCGCGGGCAGGTTGCGCCCGATGGCCAATGGGGCACAGCCCCTCTCGCCTTTGGGGGAGGGGGTAGGGTAAGGGGGTTTATGGCATGACGGTCAGGGGGCTAATGCGCCACCCGTGGTCGCCCCGAGGCCACAACCGTCACCATACCCTCGATGAACATCTTCGTCCCCTCGACCTCAGCCTCCCGCAGCTCCCGGCTTGCAGTGACGTGCAAATCTTCAGCCCCAGCCTGCCGCGCCCGCGCTTCGGCCTCGGCGCGCAGGCCCGCCTCCATCGCCGCCAGCGCCGCCTCAGCCGTGGTAAAACTTTGCAAGCCCTCTGCCAGATGCGCCACGAACCGGCCAGCGGCAGGGGAGGACACAAGCCCCGAAACCCGCTGGCTGACCTGCCCTACCACCGCGCCAATCGCATTGGCGACCCCGGCATGATCGGGCAGGATGGTTTCGCAACCCAGCTTTTCGCCTACCGCGCCGTAATAGCTGGGCGCCGACGCCCCCAGCCCGATCACCGGCACGTTCAGCCGCGCCGACAAGGCGATAACGCCGCGATGGTTGGTCAGCCCGCGCGACAGCAGCACATGCTTGGCCAAAACGCCCGCATCCTGACCGGCGAAGGCCGGGTCTTCGGCAAAGGCCGCTTCCAACAGGCAATCGGCGGTCTGCTCGGTCAACTGGTCGATGATGCCTTGCGCCAGCACCTCTGGCCCCGTCGCAAAGCGTTCGCCCGCGCCGGTGCGGCGGCGGGCAATCAGGGTCAGCGCCTTTTTTGCCGCCTCACCATCCCACGCATCCAGCCGACCCAGCACATGGCTGGCATCCGAAGGCGTCACGCCCGAAATCATCACCAGCCCGCGCGCCACAAGGCGTTCCAGCGCCGCCACCTCGATCCGGCTGGTCAGTGCGCTGGCCATCGGCATCGGCTCGGTGATGCGGGCCAGAACCGTGGCCTCGCGGCTGGTCAGCCCCCCGGCCTGCCCGCCCATCGGCACGACGAAACGCCCGTCGAACTCACCCGCCGTTTCGGTGGAAAGCCAGCGGTCAAGGGCGGCATGAACCATCGGTCCGGCATCGACCGCCAGCAGCGATACCGGCATCAACCGGCGCGGGCCAAGCCGCAGCCCGCCAGTCAGGCCCGCCGTCAACAGATGCACCTCGCTGTCACCGCCCAGGCCCCAAGTGCGCATCGCCACCGCCTCGACCATCGTGCGGAACCCGCCCACTTGCGCGCCCTGCGGATCAATCTCTGGCAAGCCATCCTTCAAAATTGCGATATCGGTCGTGGTGCCGCCAATGTCGGACACCAGCGCATCCTTGGCGCCGGTCAGCCAGCGCGCGCCGACGATGCTGGCCGCTGGGCCGGAAAGGATGGTTTCAATCGGGCGCTCGCGCACCATCGCCGCCGAAATCAGCGCGCCATCGCCCCGCACCACCATCAGCGGCGCCTTGATGCCCGCGGTTTCCAGATGCCGTTCGCAGGCCGCGACCAGCCGGTCGATCATACCGATCAGCCGCGCATTCAGCACCGCCGTCAGCGCCCGCTTCGGCCCGTTCAGTTGCGCCGACAGTTCATGCGAGCAGGTCACGGGCCGCCCGGTCACGCGGCGGATCAGGTCGCGCGCGGCAATCTCATGCGCGGGGTTACGGGTGGCGAACCGTGCCGCCACGGCAAAGCCCATGACCTGATCGGCCAGTTCGACCAATTGCGCCTCCAGCCCCGCCAGATCCAGCGGCGCGGCCTCGCCCCCTGCATGATTGTGGCCGCCGTCGAGCAGGATGACCGGATCGCCCTTCAAGGCCTCGGTCAGCCCTCCGCGCTCCATGTCGCCCGCGTCAAAACCGATGAAGACCAGTGCGACACGGCCCCCCTGCCCTTCAACTAGCGCGTTGGTGGCAAGGGTGGTTGACAGTGACACCAACGCAATCTGATCCGCCCGCACCCCGGCCGCCGCCAGCGCCGCATCCGCCGCCCGCCCGATGCCAAGGGCCAGATCGGCCCGCGTGGTCAGCGACTTGGCCTTGCCCAGAACAGCCTGCGCGCCTTCATCCACGATGACCGCATCGGTATAGGTGCCGCCGGTATCCACCCCAAGGAAATAGGCCATCTGCCGCTCCGCTCCGTTCGCAAGGCTGACATAGCCCGCCGCGCGTGAAAGGTCAGCCCCGTGACGACAGCGATGCGCCTGTTAGCGACGGCAGCAACGATGAAGCCGCATTTGCTCCGCTTATTCTGGCGAAGGCCATCGCCTTCGCCACGGGTTGACGCTGGCAAATTGCACCGCCGGGCCCACAAGGCCCGGCCAGCGCCCGCCCCG
>DDEX01000121.1 GCA_002336845.1 Rhodobacteraceae bacterium UBA1943 | reverse complement strand
GTTTGGGGTTCATCCCCCGGATAAGACGGAACCGCGCCAGAACCCCGGCCTCGTCACAACCCGCCAGCCGCGCCAGTCGCGCCGTCTGGCCGGAAGCCAGCAGCGGCAGGTTCGCCAGCACCACCTGCATCGCCCCATCCAGTGCCGCCATCTCTTGCGCCTGCAAGGATAGGCACTCGGCCAGATCGCGGGCGAACAACCCGCGCGGCTCTATCCCCTGCAACCGCTTAAGCACCGCCTCCACCTCGGCCAGCGTCACCGCCGTCTCATCGGCAATCACCGTCAACGGACGGCCCAGCCAGCCAGAGGGCTCCAGCGCATCGGCCAGCGCATCGGCCACCCGGCGGGCCCGGGGCGGCAGGCGCATTCCGTCAATCTCGCCGATCACATGGGCGGCAAGGCTTGGCCCGGCCGAGGGCAGAAACTCGGTATCCACCCCGCCGCCTGCCGAAGCGAAAACTCCGCTCCATCTTGGCAGCCAGTCGCCAGGAGCGGGCGCGGGCGCGGTCAGCCGCAGATGTGGATTGGTGGCGGCCTGCTCCTCCAGATACCGGCTTAGCCCCGCCGCATCGGTGCGCAGAAGCCCGATAGAGGTTTGCAGGCTGGTGTTCAGTTCCAGCCGCAGGGTCTGCGAAATCTGTATGCGGGGGCGCGGCGCCATGTGCCGACATTCGGGCCGCAACCTTCCGCCGTCAAGCGGGCGGCGGCGGCGGGGCACCTGTTCCTTGCCCCGCCTGCCCGCTAGGGTAGCGCCTATTGGGGGCGGGCGATGCAGGGCGACTATCCGGTGATACGCGATGTGGTGCTGGTGGGGGGCGGTCACGCCCATGCCCTTGTGGCACGGATGTGGGCAATGGCCCCGCTGCCCGGCGCGCGGCTGACGCTGATCAACCCCGGCCCCGCTGCCCCCTATACCGGCATGTTGCCCGGCCATGTCGCTGGGCATTACCGGCGCGACGAGATCATGATCGATCTGATGCGCCTTGCCCGGTTCGCGGGGGCGCGACTGATCCTTGACCGTGCGATCGGTATCGACACCGCCGCCCGGCAGATCGTGCTGCAAAACCGCCCGCCACTGCCTTATGACGTCGCCTCGATCGACATCGGAATCGGGTCGGATCTACCTGACGTTCCCGGCTTTGCCCGCCATGCCACGGCCGCCAAACCCTTGGGCGACTATGCCCTTGCATGGGAGGCCTTCGTTGCCCGCCGCCTCGCCTATCCCCGCGTCGTGGTGATCGGTGGCGGGCTGGGTGGGGTAGAGCTCGCACTCGCCTCGGCCCATCGCCTGCGGGCGGGCGGTGCGCAGCCCAAGGTCACATTGGTCGAGCGGGCACCGGCAATCCTGCCCCACATAGGCCCTGGCGCGCGGCGCAGCCTGCTGGACCACATCGCCAGGGCGGGCATTGCCATCATCACCGGCGAGACGCCGGTTGGCGCCAGCGCCGATCAGGTCGCGCTGAGCAATGGTCAAATCCTGGGCGCGGATTTCGTGTTGACGGTCGCAGGCAGCCGCCCGCAGGGCTGGCTGGCCGAAACCGGGCTCGCGCTGCATCAGGGGTTTGTCACGGTTGACCCCACACTACAAAGCTCTGACCCGCTGGTCTTTGCCGCCGGGGATTGCGCCCACCTGTCCTATGCCCCGCGCCCAAAGGCCGGGGTCTTTGCCGTGCGGCAGGCGCCTGTGCTGCTGCACAACCTGTGCGCTGTGCTGACGGGTGGCACGCTGCACGCGTACCGTCCGCAACGCGATTACCTCAAGCTGGTCTCGACGGGCGACAAAGGGGCAGTGGCCGACAAGTTCGGCCTGCGCGCGGGCGGGCCATGGCTGTGGCGGCTGAAAGACCGGATCGACCGCAAGTTCATGGCAAAGTTCGGCGATTTTCCCGCTATGGAGGCGCCTGCCCTGCCCGCCACCGCCCTGCCCGGCCTGACCGAGGCAATTGGGCCGAAACCGCTGTGCGGCGGCTGCGGGGCAAAGCTGGGCGGGGCGGCGCTGGCCGGGGCGCTTTCGTCGCTGCCGGCCCCTGCACGGGCCGATGTGCTGTCGGGCCGGGGCGACGATGCCGCCATCCTGCGTGCCGAAGGGGGCGTTCAGGTCATCACCACCGATCATCTGCGCAGTTTCACCCCCGATGCCCGGCTGATGGCCCGTATCGCCGCCACCCATGCCTTGGGCGACATCTGGGCGATGGGGGCCGCCCCTCAGGCCGCGCTGGCGCAGGTGATTCTGCCCCGCCTGTCCGACGAGAAAGCCGCCGGAATGCTGGCCGAGGTGATGACCGAGGCCGCCGCCATCTTTGCTGAGGCCGGGGCCGATGTGGTTGGCGGCCACAGCTCTGTCGGGGCCGAGCTGACCATTGGTTTCACGATCACAGGCCTTGCCAACCGCGCCCTGACCAAGGGCGGCGCACGCCCCGGCGATGCGCTGATTGTGACCAAAGCCATCGGCACCGGCACGATCATGGCCGCCGAAATGGCCATGGCCCGCCTGCCCGGCCTGATCCTGGGGGAATCGGTCGCTGCCGCCCTGACCTCGATGGCACAATCCAGTGGCCCTGCCGCCGCCATCCTGTCGCCGGTTGCCCATGCGATGACTGATGTGACCGGCTTTGGCCTTGCCGGGCATCTGCTGGAAATGCTCGATGCCTCTGGCGCGGCGGCGCAACTGGACACGGCGGCCATCCCCATCCTGCCCGGTGCGCTGGACCTGGCGGTGGCGGGCGAAGGCTCCAGCCTCGCGCCTGCCAACCGCGCCCTGACGGTTGGAAGGCTGTTGCTGCCCGAAGGCGCCTTGCGCGCCCTGCTGCACGACCCGCAGACGAGCGGGGGCCTGCTGGCCGCCGTACCTGCCGATCAGGCCGCGGATGTCGTCAACCGGCTGCGGGGGGCAGGGTATGCGGCAGCCCGGATCGGCCAGATTCTTTCAGGCGCCCCCCGGATCGAGCCAATTCAATCGAATGATTGAACGATGCCTGCCAAGCGCGCCGCCAGCGCCCCCAGATCCTCGGGGGCAAGGCCCGGCGCCTCGACCTCGGTCACGGGCATCGCCATGCGGCTGCGGTGTTTTTGGTAGCGCGGGTCATAGTGTTGAACCATTAGCTCTTGCGCGAGGTCGCCAAACGCTCCTGCTTCGACCAATGCCTGCCAATGGGCAATCACCTCGGCGGCGTGCAGCGGGCGTAGCTGCTCGATGATTCCCGCCAGCCGCGCCCTGTCTGCCGCTAAATCGCCATAGGCCCGCAGCAGATACGCCGCCCGCGCCGCCGCAGGGGCCGTCAGCGCGATGCGTGGCGCGGCGCACATGGCGCGCCACAGGCCGGGCGGCAGACTGCGCGCCCCGATCCTGGCGCTTTCAGCCTCGATCACCACGGGGCGGGATGGGTCCAGATTGGCCAGCGCCATGGCCAGCCGCCCTTCGAACATGCGCTGTCCGGGTTGTGCCCCCATCGCACCGAACACCGAGCCGCGATGGTTCGCCATGCCCTCAAGGTCGATGACCTGCACCCCCTTCGACGCCATCAGGCCCAAAAGTTCGGTCTTGGCGCTGCCAGTGTTGCCGTCCAGCACGACCACCCGGTCCGGCACCTGCCCCAGCGCCTGCACGACCAGCCCGCGCCAGGCCTTGTAACCGCCCGCAATGGTTTCCACACGCCAGCCGATCTGCGACAGGATCGACGCGAAAGAGCCTGACCGCTGGCCGCCGCGCCAGCAATAGACCAGCGGCCGCCACCCGCCGGGCTTGTCGGCCAATGCCGTCTCAAGATGCCTGGCAGCATTGCGCGCCACGAGGGCGGCCCCCAGCTTGCGCGCGGTAAAGGGCGAAACCTGCTTGTAGATCGTGCCCACCCGCGCACGCTCGTCATCATCCAGCACCGGCAGGCTGATCGCGCCCGGCAGGTGATCGTCGGCGAATTCGGCAGGTGCGCGCACGTCGATGATGTCATCGAAACCATGGGCGGCAAGATCGCTCAGTCTGCTCAGCGTAATGGCCATGCCCGCTGATACCGCATGGCCGGGCTGGCGGGAAGATGCCTGCCGTTGCGCCATGCTCTGGCCAGAGCGGCCGGCTTGCGGCAACCTGACCCCATGCGTTGCTTGCTTTTCGTCCTTTCCGCCGTGCTGTTTCTGGCCACGCCGCCGGTTGCGGCACAGGATATGCCCGGCCTGATCGCCGCCGCCCGCGCCCAGATTGGCGTGACCACCCGCTATGATCCCGCCTATGTCGGCCTGTCCTATCCGGGCGGGGACGTGCCGTCCGACAGGGGTGTCTGCACCGATGTGCTGATCCGCGCCTTTCGCACCGCCTGGGGGCTGGATTTGCAGCGTGTCGTGCATACCGACATGACACGCGACTTTGATGCCTATCCCCGGCTGTGGGATCTTTCCGGCCCGGATGCCAACATTGACCACCGCCGCGTGCCGAACCTGCAAACCCTGTTGAAACGCGCCAAGGCCGATTTGCCGATCAGCGACGATGCGGCCGACTATCAACCCGGTGATCTGGTGACATGGCGGCTACCGGGCAATCTGCCGCACATCGGCATCGTCTCGGACCGGATGAACAGCGACGGTGACCAGCGCCTGATCCTGCACAACATCGGGGGCGGCGCGCAGGAGGAAGACCTGCTGATGTCTTTCCCGATCACCGGCCATTACCGCATTACCACGCAGGCGCTGGATTGGATGAAAGAGCTTGACCGCTAGCCCGATCAACGCGGGCCGACGGTACGCCCTTTTCTGTCAGCGCGGTCCCCTTCCCAAACAGGGAAGAGCGGGCAATCGGGCAAAGACGGACACAGGTCTTTAACGGAAAGCGGGGCCATGCGCCCAAAGCGTCAGCGACCACCGGATGCCGCGTGTGACCGGCGTTACCCGATGCAACTCGAAACTGGGAAACACTGTGGCCAGCCCGCGTTGGCGCGGCGCTGTGGCGACATTGCTGTCAGGCCACAACTCCAGCGCGCCGCCATCGTAATCGGCAGGGTCCGACAGTTGCACCACCACGGTCAGCTTTCGCTTGGCCGCCCAGGCGCCCGCCCCGATATCGGAATGCCAGCCGAAATGCCCCTCGCGCTCTGCCCCATAGCGGGCAACTTGCGCACTTTCGCCGGAATCGGTCAGATCAAAGCCAAAGGCTTGCCGGTTGGCCTGCGCAACCAGACCGATCATGCGGTCCATCACCCACGCGGCCTGCGGAATATCGTCCAGCCAGGCAATCTCGGCCCGGCGCAAATGATGCGCCGTCTGGCCGCGCACAAGGCCCGCATCTTTCATGGCACCGGCCTGAACCGTGGCAATGATCCGGTCGCATTCCTCGGGTGTCAGGGCGTCGGGCAGGGTCTGGAACGGGATCATGGCCACCTTGAACGGGTTTGCGCCCGACCGGGAGGCCGGGCGCCGGGAAAGTTACGGAGTGCTGTGGCCCATGGCGCTATGGTCCATGCCGTCCATCTGCATCCCGTCCATGTCCATCGAGGCCCCGGCCTTGCGCTGGTTATCCACCACCGCCTCGAAGCTGCCGGTTTCGCCATCATCAAAGGTCAGCATCACGGTGATCTTGTCGCCGTCCTTCAACTCGCGCGTCAGGCCCATAAGCATGACATGATCGCCGCCCCGGGCGAATTCGTGCATCTCGCCCTGCGGCAGAGGAACACCACCCTCGATCTTCTTCATCTGCATCACGCCATCGGCGCCTTCGACATGCGTGTGCAGTTCCACCACCTTGGCCGCATCGGATTCGGCACCAGTTATGACAATGTCCTTGCCAGTGTTGTTGTGGATCATGAAGAACACGGCACCAGTCTTGCCAACGCCGCCATTCACGCGGGCATAGGCATCATGAATGTGAATGCCTTCGGGATGGGTGTCGCCCGAATGATCTTCGGTGCCATGGGCGAGCACGGGAGAGGAGAGAGAGAGAACGGTCGCCGCAGCGGCCATAAGAATGCGGATCGGAGTCATCTGATTTGTCCTGTGGTTGATCTGAAAGCAAAAGGTTCAGACCAAGGACGGTGGCCCCCGCGCCTCGACCGCCTGCACCGCCATCGTACGTTGCGA
Source organism: Rhodobacteraceae bacterium UBA1943 (assembly GCA_002336845.1). Classification (GTDB taxonomy): domain Bacteria; phylum Pseudomonadota; class Alphaproteobacteria; order Rhodobacterales; family Rhodobacteraceae; genus Fuscibacter. Next base: position 15,856 of record DDEX01000121.1, on the reverse strand, counting down.
AGGCCGCACCTGCGCCAGCGACAACAGCCGATAGGCCGAAGGCGGCAGCGCAATCGGCTGCGGGCTGGCGAGGTCCGCAACGGCAAAGGCCGCTATGCAGTCAGGGCACAGATGCACCGCGCCAACCGGACGGCCATCGGCATCGACAGCGACAGGGCCCGCCGTTCCGCACAGCTCCAGCCAGCCCGCCATCGGGGCCTGCACCCGCGCCACAGCAAGGCTGACCGAGGTCAGGGCAAGGCACAACGCCAGGAACAGGCCGATCAGGGGGCGATGCCGCATCATGCCCGCGTTTTACCCCAAGCCCGCGGCAAGGCCAAGCGACAGCTTGTCACCATGGAAAAGCCAAAGGCCCCGCGTGACGCACACGCAGGGCCCCTGTTCGCGATCGGCAAAAGATCAGGCGGCAGCCTGAGCCTTGGCGATGTCTTTCTTGATCTGGAGAGCGGCAACCGACAGCTCTTCATCCTTGGCCTTGGCCAGGAAGGCATCCAGACCGCCACGGTGGTCAACCGTGCGCAGACCGGCCGCCGAGACGCGCAGCTTGAACGCCTTGCCCAGAATGTCGGAAATCAGCGTGACCTCGTTCAGGTTCGGAAGGAACCGGCGGCGGGTCTTGTTGTTGGCGTGGCTGATCGTGTTGCCACTCATCGGGCCTTTGCCCGTCAGTTCGCAGACGCGCGACATGGTCGTGATCCTTCGTGTCAAAACAGAGAGGGGCGCACCAATGGCACGCTCCCGATATTCGCTGACCGGCCTTTAGGGGGATTCCGGCCGGTCGTCAAGCGATTCACGCCCGTTGATTGCCGATCAGCCGCGCCAGCAGCGGCACAAAGACCAGCATCGCCGCCGCCCCCACAAAAGCCGCCCGCAAGCCCAGATGCCCGGCGATATAGCCGAACAGCGGCGGCCCGATGAAATAGCCGAAATAGCCGTAAAGCGTGGCCCGCGCCACCGCCCGGGCGCGAGATTGCGGTGCCGCACGATTCGCCACCAGCGAAAAGGTCGTCGGCGCGATGACCGAGGATCCGATTCCCATGACCACAAACCCCGCATAGGCCATGGCCGGGTTCACCGCAGCCCCAGCGATCAGCGCGCCGGTGGCCGACACCGCCGCACCGGCGGTCAGCAGCCTCACCGGATTGATCCGCGCCACCATACCCTGCCCCACCAGCCGCGCCATGCCCATGGTCACGGCCATCACCGCAGGCCCCATCGCGCCATGCGCGGGCGATCCACCCAGCGTCTTTTCGATATGCAGGGCCGACCAGTTCTCGGCCGCATTCTCGGTCAGAAAGGCGATCAGCACCATTGCGCCCCCCAGCAGCGGCAACAGGCCCAGCCGCCCCGCCGCACGGTCCTTGGGCCGGGCAAGGCCCCCGATGCGGCCATCGGCCTCGAATGTGGCCAGCGCCATGATGCCCGCAATCAGGCCCAACGCCGCCAGAACCACCGCGGGCGGCCAGCCCGCATCGCGCATTGCGCCCACGGCCACCGCGCCTCCGGCATAGCCGAACGAATAGGCGGCATGGCACAAATTCATCATGTGCAGGCGCGTCTGCGCCTCGATATCCGCGACGCGCGCGTTCATCAGCACGTCGGTCAATCCGGTAGTCGCGCCACAAGCCAGCATCGCAACCGGAAACAACCAGACCGCCCCGCCAACCTGACCGGGCAGCACAAAGGCCGCCGCCATCGCCAGCGTCGCGGCAGGCAGGGCCACCCGCCCCAGCCGCGCGCCCAGCCACGGGGCCACCAGCATCGCCGCCACCGCCGCCAGCGGCGTCATGAACAACAGCAGACCCAGCGCGGATTCGTCCACGCCCAGCATTGTTTTCGTGTCGGGCAGTTCGGCGGCAAAGCCCCCCCACAGCACGCCCATGGCGGCAAAGGTGGCCAAAGGCGCGCGGGCCAGGGCAATCAGACGAGCGGAGATCATGCCCCAGCGCCTAGCCCGCGCGCCCCGCAGCGGCAAGCCCACCGCCGACATCGCGCCCGGCAGCACCGTCGCGCCCGGCACTTTTTCTGCTTTCCATGCGGGTGATTCGCCGCTATAGGCCCCCGGTCGCGCCATGCACCCTTGGAGGATGGCGGACTTATTTATCAGGAGAATACCATGGCTCGTGAAGCTCAGGACTTCAACGCTGCGGTACGGACGGGGACAGGCAAGGGGGCCGCTCGTCAAGCTCGTCGTGAGGGCAACGTACCCGGAATCGTTTATGGCGACGGCAAAGAGCCGGTCGCTCTGAACATCAACTACTACTACCTGCTCAAGCGCCTCAAGGCTGGCCGCTTCCTGCAAACGCTCTTCAACCTGAAGATCGAAGGACAGGACGACGTGCATGTGATCTGCCGCGGCGTGCAGCGCGATGTGGTCAAGGATCTGCCGACCCACGTCGATTTCATGCGCATTCACGACGAATCGCGCATCAACCTGTTCATCCACGTCGATTTCATCAACGCCGAGGCCTCGCCCGGCCTGAAGCGCGGCGGCACGCTGACCATCGTGCGCCACGAAGTCGAACTGGAAGTGCTGGCCGGTGACATCCCCGACCACATCACGGTTGACCTGACCGGCAAGCAGATTGGCGATGTGATCCACATTCAGGACATCGAACTGCCCGCCGGCGCCAAGCCCACCGTCGCCCGCAACTTCGCCGTGGCGAACATTGCGGCACCGTCGGGTCTGGTCTCGTCGGAAGCCGCCGAGGCCTGATTTCGGCCAGGTGACAGAAATGGGGGCGCGAGGGGCAACCTTCGCGCCCTTTGCTTTTCGCCTGCTTTCCGTATTGCTGGAAGTACGGCACGCAGGGCAGACAGGGGGAACGGCATGAAACTCTGGGTCGGCCTGGGAAATCCGGGCGCGAAGTACGCGGGCAACCGCCACAACATCGGCTTCATGGCGCTGGACCGTATCGCGGCGGACCACGGTTTTGGCCCATGGCGCAAGGCCTTTCAGGGCCTGGTTGCCGAAGGCCGGCTGGGCGATGAAAAAGTCGTGCTGCTGAAGCCAGAGACCTTCATGAACCTGTCGGGTCAGGCGGTCCAGGCCGCCATGGCCTTTCACAAGCTGCCGCTGGCCGATCTGACGGTGTTTCATGATGAGCTGGACCTTGCCCCCGGCAAAGCCCGGGTCAAGACCGGCGGGGGGCACGCTGGCCACAACGGCCTACGGTCGATCCATCAGCATCTGGGTGATGCCTATCACCGCATCCGCCTTGGTATCGGCCATCCCGGCCACAAGGATGCCGTCGCCGCCTATGTGCTGCATGATTTCGCCAAGGCCGATCACGACTGGCTGGATGACCTGCTGCGCGGCCTGTCCGATGGTGCGCCCGCGCTTGCCGCAGGCGATGCCGCGCGCTTCATGAATGCGGTTGCGCTGCGCACGGCGCCGCCCCGCTCTGGTCAGGACCGCTCTGGCCTGCCGCGCCCCGAGACGCCCCAGCCCGATGCCCCGCCACGCCCGAAGGCCGCCCCGAAACCAGCGGAAACACCCGACACCCGCAGCCCGCTGGACAGGCTGATCGACCGCTTCCGCTGACCCCAGGCCCTATTTACCGCCGCACCCCGGACCAATCCCCGGGAAACGGCGATTCCCCCTTGACGCCCCCGCCCCCCCGCCATAATCAGCCCGCCAAGTGGCTAGGTAGCTCAGTTGGTTAGAGCATGCGACTCATAATCGCAGGGTCGGGGGTTCGAGTCCCCCCCTCGCCACCACAGCTCCCCATTATTTTCAGCGGCAAATCAAGAAGCCGGTCCATGTGGGCCATGATGCCAACCTGAACTTGGCCATAAGCTTTGTATCGGCGGCAAACCGGGTTACGACGCGGCGCACCGCCTTGATGGCTGAACGGTCATTGGCCCACCTGTCAGCCTGATTGCCGCCGACAGGCCGCAGAGCGCATTGGCCTGTTCATCGGTCGCCCGTGCGAGCGCAGCGCCATCACTTTCATCCAGCCTGAAGCCAGATCCAGACCGTCCATCGTCTGCGACGGCGATCAGCCTTGCCCGGTGCCGGATGGTGGCGCTTTCACATCGGCGTCATTCTGAAAGCTTTTTCATCCGACCGGTAACGCTTGCCCCCCAAGCCGCGAAGGAGAGGAAAAGGTCCATTGGGCCGGGTCGGGAAAGAAAGGCTTTTCATGCAGATGTTCGATGATCTTTGCGGCACCCCCACTGCGCTGCCGTCCACGCTGATCGGCGACTGGAACCGGGTTATTCTGGGCCTGTTGTCCCACGCCGCGATGGCTGGTCCGGCCCTGAATGCCTTGTTGGAAAGAGCCCCCGATTTTGCCCTTGGTCAAGCGGTGCGCGGCCTGTCCTGCCTGCTGCTGGGGCGTGCAGAGATGGTGGCCATTGCGCGCAAAGCCTATGCGGCCGCGATCACAAGCCCCACCCCCACCGCCCGCGACGCGGCCTTTGTCCATGCCTTGGGTGATTGGCTGAACGGCCAGCCCACCCGCGCGGCAGCCCGCCTTCAGGCCATTCTGACCACGCAGCCCCACGATGCGCTGGCGATGAAGATGGTGCAGGCAATCCTGTTCGTGCTTGGGCGTCCGGCGGCGATGCGGGCCTCGATCGAAGGGATCATGCTGGCCTGGGATGATCACCCCGCACGCGGCTATCTGCTGGGCTGCTATGCCTTCGCGCTGGAGGAAACCGGCGCCTATGCCCGGGCCGAACGGATCGGCCGCGAGGGGGTTGCCCTGTGCCCCGACGACGCCTGGGGCCTTCATGCCGTCGCCCATGTCCATGACATGACTGGCCGTGCCCAGGATGGATTGGCCTGGCTGGACGGGCGGCAGGCAAGCTGGGCGCATTGCAACAACTTCCGCTTTCACGTCTGGTGGCATCAGGCGCTGATGCACCTTGACCTTGGCAATGCCGAGGCGGCGCTGGCGCTTTACGACCGCGATATCCGCGCCGACAAGACCGACGATTACCGCGATATCGCCAATGCCGCCTCGTTGTTGTCGCGGCTGGAACTGGACGGCGTGCCGGTCGGCAGCCGCTGGGATGAACTGGCCGATCTGGCCGAAACCCGCGCTGCCGATGGCTGTCTGGCTTTTGCCGACCTGCATTACATGCTGGCGCTGTGCGGTGGTGGCCGTGAAGAGGCCGCTGCCGGGCTGATCGCGCGCATGGCGGCGGCCCGCCCCGCGAACGGGGAAGCCGCAGGCATCATCGCCCGCCCCGGCCTGCATATGGCCCAAGGCCTGCAAGCCTTTGCCGCCGGCGAATATTCCACTGCCTGGCTGCATTTGCGCAGCGGGCGTGCCGATCTGGCCAAGATCGGCGGCAGCCATGCCCAGCGCGACATCTTCGCCCGCATCACGATAGAGGCCGCCCTGCGTGGCGGCTATACCGAGGCTGCCGAAGGGCTGCTGCTGGATCGTCAGGCCCAGCGCGGCGGCGCGCTGGACGGCTATGCCCAGCGTCGGCTGACCCTGATCGGCGCGGCGCGCGCCCAGGCGGTCTGACATGGAAAGGCCCGCGCGGACCCGTGACCCCAGGCTTGATGTCTTTCGCGGTCTTGGCATGTTCATCATCCTGATCGCCCATATCACCGACAACCCCTGGACCCTGTGGATTCCCGCCCGCTTCGGCTTTTCCGATGCGACCGAAATGTTCGTCTTCTGCTCGGGCATGGCTTCGGCCATCGCCTTTGGCGGGGTCTTCGCCCGGGCCGGCTGGATTTTGGGAACGGCGCGCATCCTGCACCGGATATGGCAGGTCTATTGGGTGCATATCGGCGTGTTTCTGGCCACGCTGACCCTGATGCTGGGGCTGAATGCGACCGGGCTTTTCCGCACGGATCTGGTGGCCGCGCTGAACCTGAAGATTTTCCTGGATACGGCGCAGATCAATCTGATCGGCCTGCTGACACTGACCTATGTGCCGAATTACTTTGATATCCTGCCGATGTATCTGGTGATTCTGGCCATGATTCCCGTTGCCATGGCGCTGGCGCGGGCAGATAAGCGCCTGCCCTTGGCCATGAGTGCGATGCTGTGGTTGGCGGCGGGCCTGCTGCCGTTGACCTTGCCGGCGCAGTTCTGGTTCCCCGCCGGATCGGAACGGCCGTGGTTCTTCAACCCCTTTGCCTGGCAACTGGTGTTCTTTACCGGCTTTGGCCTGATGGCGGGCTGGCTGCCCGCCCCCCCGGTGCGGCGCGATCTGGTCTGGCTGGCGATGGCAGCGGTGGTGCTGTCGGTGCCCTTCGCTTGGTATCGGGCCATCGACGCCCTGCCTTTCGTCAAGCAATGGCGCGCCGACTGGCCTGCGCTTTACGACAAGTCCAGTTTCGGGATTCTGCGCTATGGTCACTTTCTGGCGCTGGCCTATCTGGCTTGGATCGCCGCCGGACCAGAGGGCGCGCGGCTGCGCAAACCCGGCCCATGGCAGCCCCTTGTCCGCCTGCTGGAACAGGTTGGCCAGCAGTCGCTGGCGGTGTTTGCCACCTCGATGGTGATGGCGCGCGCCCTTGGCGCCGTGCTGGACCTGGCCGGGCGCGGGATGATGGCAACACTTGTGGTCAATCTGGTGGGTTTCGCCATCCTGATCGCCGTGGCCCGCACCGTCGGATGGTTCAAGTCGAACCCTTGGAAAGCAGCGCCCAAGGCCGTCGCCCACACCCACGGCGCCCCTGCCATGCCCCCGGCAAGCGCCACCCCGGCCCTGCGCTAGGTCGCGAGCCCGCGCTCTGCCGCCCAATGGGCCGAGGGAAGGATATCGCGCGCATCCGCCATTTCCAGGATCAGCCGCGGCATCACGGACGCTTCGCCCAAAGCGGTGAAGACGCCGGGCCACAGGATGTTGCCCTGCCCCAGCGCCCAGTGCCTGTCGGCCACGCCATCGGCATCCTGCAAATGCACATGGGCCAGCGCCGCCCCCGCCGCCCGCACAAAGGCATCGACCGGCGGGGCGCCCGTTGCGCCATGCGCGTAATGGGCGTGCCCCGTATCAAGCGACACCTGCACGGCGGGCGAGCCGAAACTGGCCGCCAGCGCCACCCGCTCAACCGGGTCACGATCTTCGCAGTTTTCCAGCACGATCACGATGCCATTCTCTTCGGCCATCCGCACCGCCGGGGCCAATGTGATATGACACCGCTCCAGTATTCCCGCCGCGTCGCATTGGTTGGTCCAGCGGTTGAAGCCGTGCCAAGTGGTATAAGGGCTGTGCAGCACCAGGTGCCCGCCCCCCTTGCCGTCCAGAATGCGGGTCAGCGCCGACAAGGCTGCCGCAATCCTGTCCTGGGCGATCTTGCGGATATCTGGGTCGGGGACATCGACGGTGAACCCCCAGAACGGCCCATGTAGTCCGATCCGCCCGTCATGACCCGTAAAAAGCTGCCGCGCACGGTCGGCGATATCGGGCCACACATTGTCCGTCAGCGCCCCGATTTCCGTAAAGTCGCGAATCTCCACATCGCGGTCATGGTCGCGCACAAAACGCTCCATTCCGGCGATGCCGGTAAACTCCTTCAGGTAAAGGGCGGCGCCCAGCCGGGGCAGATCGGTCATCGCAAGCTCCTTTGGGGCACCGGATATCCCGGTTGGTCCGTCTTGCGCCAATCGTCCCGCATCGCGTTTCGCCCGTCATTGCCATTGACGACATGCCGGTTGCTATTTCCGCTCGGACGGGTCGTCACCCAAGCGGTCATCGGCATGGCCCGCCCCCGCTACCGCGGCCCTCCCCGCCCTTGGCGGCCTCTCCTTTGCCGCCGGCAGAGGCGGCGGCCCGGCGACTTGGCCCTGCACCGCAACCCCTTGTGGCAAGGGGCAAGGTCAAGTGCCGCGCGGATGAAGGTTCTTAACGAGATCACCAGTTCGTCCGTCCTGACCGGCTGGCCCGAAACCAGTCTCTGCGCGCCGCGCCCTGCGAGGCGAACCTGCTCTTCGGTGCCGAGCAGCAGAATATCTGACAGCGCGCCCTCGACCGCATCGCGCAGACGTGCCGGGCCTTCGCGGCAGGATAGCGCCCCTAGCTGCCGCGATAGGTCGAATAGGCAAAGGGGCTGATCAGCAACGGAACATGATAATGCTGGCCCGCATCGGCAATGCCGAACCGGATGGGAATTTCATCCAGGAAAAGCACGCCATCGCCTGCCTGCCCCCCCGGCGCCTGACCACTGGCGCGCAAATAGTCACCGGCACAGAAAACCAACTCATAGCTACCTGGCGTCAGGTCAGCGCCCGCCAGCATCGGGCCGTCGGTGCGGCCATCGGCATTGGTGACGACCTCTTTCACCTTGCGGTGACTCTGTCCCGAAATCCGGTAAAGCATGATCCTCACCCCCGCCGCGGGCGTTCCCCGCGCGGTATCCAGAACATGGGTCGTCAACCTGCCAGCCGTCATAGTCGCCTCCATCTGCCGTAAACACCCTAGCAAGCCATGGCACATGGTGCGACCATTCCCGCAAGGCAAAGCTGCTTCTGGAAGAATTTGATAAAACCTTTGGCACAACTGGCCTAGCCTGCCACAAACCGGAGAGACGAATGCACCGCTACCCCCGCGACTTCCGTGGCTATGGCCCGAACCCGCCCGATGCCATGTGGCCCGGCGGCGCCAAAATCGCCGTGTCTCTGGTGCTGAACTACGAAGAGGGCGGCGAGAACAACCTGCTTCATGGCGATGCCCAGTCCGAGGCGTTCCTGTCCGACATCGCAGGGGCCGCCCCCTGGCCCGGCCAGCGCCACTGGAACATGGAATCGATCTATGATTACGGCGCGCGGGCAGGCTTCTGGCGGCTGCATCGGCTGTTCACCGGGATGAATATTCCCGTCACCATCTACGGCGTCACCACCGCGCTGGCTCGCAACCCCGAGCAACTTGCCGCGATGAAGGCGGCAGGCTGGGAGATTGCCAGCCACGGGCTGAAATGGGTCGAACACCGCGACATGCCGGAGCAGGAAGAGGCCCGCCAGATCGCCGAGAGCTTCCGCCTGCATACCGAGGTCGTGGGCGAACCGCCGCGCGGCTGGTACACCGGGCGGTGCAGCATGAACACCGTGCGCCTGACCGCCGAGACCCGCCGCCTCGACTGGATTTCCGACACCTATGACGACGACCTGCCCTATTGGCGCGAGTACGGCGATCATGACCAACTGGTCATCCCCTATACGCTGGAGGCGAACGACATGCGCTTTGCCACCGCGCCGGGCTACATCACCGGGGAGCAATTCTTCAGTTACCTGAAAGACAGCTTCGACACGCTTTACGCCGAAGGTCAGGCTGGCCGCGCCAAGATGTTTTCCATCGGTCTGCACAACCGGCTTATCGGCCGTCCGGGCAAGGTGGCGGGCCTGCGCCGCTTTCTCGACTATGCAAAATCACACGAAGGCGTCTGGTTCCCCCGTCGCATCGACATTGCCGAGCATTGGCGAAAAACCCATCCGCACAATCGGTTCGAGCGCCCTTCTCAGATGACCGAAGCCCGCTTCGTAGCGCGCTTCGGGTCCATTTTCGAACATTCGCCTTTCATCGCCGAACGGGCGTACAATCTTGAACTTGGCCCGGCGCATGACAGTGCCTCAGGTTTGCACAACGCCCTTGCCCGCATGTTCCGCAGCGCCACGGCAGAGGAACGCCTCGGCGTATTGCGCGCCCACCCGGACCTTGCCGGGAAGCTCGCGGCGGCCAAACGCCTCACCGCCGAAAGCACCGCCGAACAGGCCAGCGCCGCCCTTGATGCCCTGACCGATGAAGAGCGCGCCACCTTCCAGCGGCTAAACGCGGCCTATGTGGAAAAGCACGGCTTCCCCTTCATCATCGCGGTGCGCGACCATACGAAAGACGGTATCCTTGCCGCCTTCCACACCCGCCTTGCCAATGACACAGCTACCGAATTCGCTACCGCCTGCGCACAGGTCGAACGCATCGCCGAATTGCGCCTGAAAGATATCCTGCCATGACCCAGTATTACGCTCCGCCCGGCGGCCTGCCGCCGCAAACCGCGCTGATGACCCAGCGCGCGGTTTTCACAAATTCCTACGCTTTCATCCCCAAGGGTTGCTTTTCCGACATCGTGACCAGCTACCTGCCTGGCTGGACGGGCACCCGCCTGTGGCTGATTGCACGGCCCATGTCGGGCTTTGCGGAAACCTTCAGCCAATATGTGATGGAGGTGGCCCCCGGCGGCGGATCAAACAGCCCAGACCCCGAAACCGGCGCCGAACACTGGCTGTTCTTCACTTCCGGCCTTGCCACCCTCACCATCGCGGGCACGGGGTATGAGATGGAGGCAGGCTCCTACGCCTATATCCCCGCCGCAACCCCTTGGGCGCTTCATGCCGAGGGTGGCACACCGGCCCGTTTCCACTGGCTTCGCAAGATCTACGAATCCGCCCCCGGCACCCCCGCCCCCGATGCTTTCGTGATCAACGAACGCGACATCCCTGTCCGCTGGATGCCCGATACGCAAGACCGCTGGGGCACCACCCGCTTCGTCGAACCCGACGACCTGCGCCATGATGCCCATGTCAACATCGTCACCTTCCAACCCGGCGGCGTCATTCCGTTCGAGGAAACCCATGTCATGGAACACGGCCTTTATGTGTTGGAAGGCAAGGCGGTTTACAAACTCAACCAGGATTGGGTCGAGGTTGAGGCCGGCGATTTCATGTGGTTGCGCGCCTATTGCCCACAGGCCTGCTATGCCGCAGGCCCCGGTCGCTTCCGCTACCTCCTTTACAAGGACGTGAACCGCCATGCCAAACTGCGCGGCCCCGGCGCCTTCGGCCCGCCCCGCTGACCCCATCATCTGTTCATAAATATCCTCGGGGGGTCCGGGGGCAGACAGCCCCCCGGCGCCAGCCAGAAAGCCCACCATGTCCGACCTGATCCCCCAGCCCCTCACCGCCCAATCCTTCGCCCCCTTCGGCGATGTGCTGGAGGCAACCGGAGATTTCCGCCTGATCAACGCGGCCCTCTGCCATCGCCACCATGACCGCGCGCAGCTTGATTTCGGGCCGCAGGGCCGCGCAGGCATTTCAATCTTCAACGCCACGCCGCGCGCACTGCCCTATGCCTTCGATCTCGTGGAGCGCCACCCAGACGGTTCTCAGGCCTTTCTGCCAATGACGGAACACCCCTTCCTCGTCATCGTCGCACCGGATGAAGCCGGCACCCCCGGCACGCCGCTGGCATTCCTGACCAATGGTGCCCAAGGCATCAACCTGAACCGCGGCACCTGGCACGGTGTGCTGACCCCGCTTTCGGCGCCCGGCCTTTTCGCCGTGGTCGATCGCATCGGCCAAACCCCCAACCTTCAGGAATACCGCTACCCCACACCCTTCCGCGTAATGCCAGTTCCGCTGAATGGTCCGGGCCACGGCGGCCCTGCCGCTTGACAGGCGGCAAGGCCCCGGCTTCCCTTGCGCCATGACCGATGCCTCTCCCCTTGGCGCCTCGCTTACCGCCCCACCGCCCGACCTGCCAGAGGCGACGGCCTTGGCCCTGCTGTCGCAGCACTGGGGCCTGACCGGGCAACTGAAGCGCCTCACCTCCGAACGTGACCTGAACTTTCACCTTGCCACCCCCGGCCAAGGCTATGTGCTGAAACTCGCTAACCCCGCCGAGCCGGCGGCGGTGACCGATTTTCAAACCCGCGCCCTGTTGCATCTGGAAGGCGCGGGCCAGCCGGTGCCGCGCGTCATTCCCAGCCAAACCGGCCAGACCGAAATCGCCACCCCCCAAGGCCGCCTGCGCCTGTTGACCTATCTGGAAGGGACGCCGCTGCACCTTGCCCCCCGCAGCGCCGCCCAACGCCGCGCGATGGGTCGCATCGCCGCGCAACTCGCCCGCGCCATGGCCGATTTCGCCGACCCCGCCGCCGACCATTTCCTGCAATGGGACATCAGGCAAGCCGCCAGCCTTGCGCCCCTGATTCCCGACATCGACCCCGCCTTCCGCCCGCTCTGCCAGCACATTCTAGACCGTTTCAATGCCGAGGCCGCCCCCGCCCTGCCCGCCCTGCGCTGGCAGGTGGTCCATAACGACCTGAACCCGCACAACATTCTGGTATCACCAGACGATCCCGCCACCATCGCAGGCATCCTCGATTTCGGCGATATGGTGCGCACGCCCTTGATCTGCGATCTGGCCATTGCCGCCAGCTATCAGGTTGACCCCACCGCCCCCCTGCAATCGCTGGCCGACTTCGCGGCGGCATTCCACGCCGAAACCCCGCTGACGGAACAGGAGGCCCGCCTTCTCCCCCTCCTCACCCAGACCCGCTGGCTGACCACCCTTGCGATTGCCAGCCACCGCGCCGCCCGCTGGCCAGGCAATGCCGCCTATATCCTGCGCAACGCCCCCGCCGCCCGCGAAGGGTTGACCGCCTTTGCCGCCATCCCCGCCGATGTGGCCCGAACCACCATCGCCCGCGCCTGTGGGCAGGAGTGACCGATGACAGATAAGCCAACCCTGCCCGGCACCATGCCGAATGCCTATGTGCCCGGCCAGGGCCACCTGCCGCCCGAAGATCAGGCCCTTGTCACCCGCCGCCAGCAGGCGCTTGGCCCGGCCTATCGGCTGTTCTACGAAACCCCGGTGCATCTGGTGCGGGGCGAGGGCGTCTGGCTTTATGACGCGGCTGGAAAGGCCTATCTCGACACCTACAACAACGTCGCCTCCGTCGGCCACTGCCACCCCCATGTGGTCGAGGCGATGTCGCGGCAGGCGGGCCTGTTCGCCAGTCACACCCGTTACCTGCATGAGGGCATCCTGGCCTATGCCGAGCGTCTGCTGTCCTATTTCCCGCAGGAATTGGCCCATGTGATGTTCACCTGCACCGGGTCCGAGGCGAATGACCTCGCCTTCCGCATTGCCCGCGCCCATACCGGCGGCACCGGCTTTATCGTCACTGAAAACGCCTATCACGGCGTCACCCATGCCATCGCGGGCATGTCGCCGTCGCTTGGCGTCGGCGTGGCGTTGGGCGAGCATGTGCGCACAATCCCCGCGCCCGACCCGCTGCGGATGACGGGCGATCTGGGTGCGGCCTTTGCGGCAGAGGTGCAGAAAGCGATCGACGATCTGACCCGCCACGGCATCAGACCCGCGGCGCTTATCGTCGATACGGTGTTTTCTTCCGATGGCGTCTATGTCGACCCGCCCGGCTTTCTGGCTCCGGCGGTTCAGGCCATTCGCCGCGCCGGGGGCCTGTTCATTGCAGATGAGGTGCAACCGGGCTTTGGCCGCACGGGCAAGGCGATGTGGGGCTTTCAGCGCCATGGCCTCACGCCCGATATGGTCAGCTTGGGCAAGCCGATGGGCAACGGCTATCCCATCGCGGGCCTTGTCATGCGGCCCGAGGTGATCGCCGCCTTTGGCGCAAAGGCGCGCTATTTCAACACCTTTGGCGGCAATGCTGTGGCGGCGGCCACCGCGAACGCCGTGCTGGACGTGATCGAGGATGAGGGCCTGATGCAGAACGCCGCCACGGTTGGCGCGCTGTTCCGTGACGGGCTGGCCGACCTTGCCACCCGCCATTCGGCCCTTGGCCCCATCCGGTCGGCGGGCCTGTTCCTTGGGGCCGAAATCGTCAAGGGTGGCGATCCCCTTGCCCCCGATGCCACCCGCACGGCCCGTATCGTCAACCACCTGCGTGAAGGCGGCGTCCTGATCTCGGCCACCGGCCCCCGAGCCAACGTGCTGAAAATCCGCCCGCCCTTGGTGTTCTCGGCCGAGAACGTCGCCTTCTTCCTTGACCGGCTGGAGGCGGCGTTGCAGGCGGGGTGAGGTTTGGCCATCTTGAAGCCGAGGCTGGCGAAGATGGGTGCCGCGCCAACCAAAGGAATGTGATGATGACCGAGACCGTCTGGCTAAGCACCGCACCGCAGAAAACTGCACTGACTGCCTGGTTTGAAATGGAAGACCGTGCAGCGCCGCCTTTGGCGCGCACGAAGAACGCAATGGCCAACAGGAGGGGCGCGCATCTGGACCCGAACCTATTGCCGCAACGGGCGGTCGAAGACGCAGGTCGCAAGATCACACGCATGCGCAATCTCTTCTGCCTGAACGGCTTTATGTGTGTGACCGAAAAGGCGGCTGCGGTTTTACGGCAGTTTGATCTGGGCGCTGGCGGCCTTTATCCGCTTGAACTGGTGCGCCACGACGGGGTGACCCCGCTTGACGGGTTCTATTGGGCCTTGAACTTTGGGGAAAAGAAGAATGCGCTTGCCATGGAAGCAAGCCGCTCAGTTGATGGTCCAAATGGGAAAGGCGCTTGCAGGCCTGAGCTCTGGGTCAAGGATGACGATTTCGCCGTCACCCGCGCCGCACTGGATGGGCCGGACATCTGGGGCGATGAGCGAGTGAAAATGAGCTTTTTCGTCAGCCCCCGGTTGGGGCAGGCGCTGCACAAGGCCGGTCTGGCCCGCGTCTTTCACCTGCTGCGCTGCCGCATCGTCTGATTGGTGACAAAGGGCAATATTCTGGCCGCGAACCGTAATCTGGTGCCTGACCGCCCTGTGCGACCGCACCAATCCGTGCCGCCATGCACGGCCAATGTTCATTCCTGCTGCCTTGTCACATGGGCCGTCCGCTGCCTATCTACACCGCGAAGGTCGGCCGCTTGGGCCTTGCCTGTGGAACTTTCGCCATGAAGAAGATCGGTTTTCTGTCCTTTGGCCATTGGTCGCCCTCGCCCCAGTCGGCCACGCGGTCTGCCTCGGACGTTCTTTTGCAATCCATCGACCTTGCAGTCGCGGCCGAGGAACTGGGCGCCGATGGCGCCTATTTCCGCGTCCACCATTTCGCGCAGCAGCTCTCCTCGCCGTTCCCGCTGCTGGCCGCTGTGGGTGCGCGCACCAAGCGGATTGAAATTGGCACCGGCGTGATCGACATGCGCTATGAAAACCCGTTCTACATGATCGAGGATGCCGGCAGCGCCGACCTGATCGCCGGCGGGCGACTGCAACTGGGTATTTCGCGCGGGTCGCCCGAACAGGTGATCGACGGCTGGCGGCATTTTGGCTATGCCCCCGCCGAGGGCGAGACCGAGCAGGACATGGCGCGCGACCACGCGCTGACATTTCTGAACTTGCTGGACGGCAAGGGTTTCGCCAAGCCGAACCCCCGGCCCATGTTCCCCAACCCGCCGGGCCTGTTGCGGCTGGAACCGCATGCGCCGGGCCTGAAGGATCGCATCTGGTGGGGAGCAGCCTCGGACGCCACGGCGGAATGGGCGGCGGCACTGGGCATGAACCTGCAAAGCTCCACCCTCAAGGTGGACGAGTCGGGTGAGCCGCTGCACATCCAGCAGGCCAAGCAGATCCGCAAATACCGCGCGGCGTGGAAAGAGGCCGGGCACAAACGCGAACCGCGTGTCTCGGTCAGCCGCTCGATCTTTGCGCTGATGAATGACACCGACCGGATGTATTTCGGTTCGGGTCGCCCGGAACAGGACCAGATCGGCCAGATCGACAATTTCCGCGCCGTCTTTGGCCGCAGCTATGTGGGCGAGCCGGACAAGCTGATCGACCAGTTGCAGCAGGACGAAGCGATTGCCGAGGCCGATACGCTGCTGATTACGGTGCCGAACCAGTTGGGGGTTGATTACAACGCCCATGTGATCGAGGCGATCCTTAAGCACGTCGCGCCGGGTCTGGGCTGGCGCTAAGGCCCTCACCCTGCCCTCTCCCCCACGGGGAGAGGGTGGCCCCGTCAACCACCCCACACCAAGGCATCAATGATGCGCGCCCGTCATCCCTTGCAGAGAGGGCAGATGTAAGGCGGCGGCCTATCCCCCGAACCGCCCCTCCAGCCCCTTCATCGCGCGGCGCATCTCTTCCTTCACATGCGTCGCCATGAAATCGGTGAACAGCCGCACCTTGGGGTCTTTCAG
>DDEX01000095.1 GCA_002336845.1 Rhodobacteraceae bacterium UBA1943 | reverse complement strand
TCTTGCGGCGGCGGCACAGCACCTGAATCGCGCGCTCCACCTCTTGCTCGCGTCCGATCAGCGGATCAACATCGCCCTTGCGCGCCTTGACGTTCAGATCGACGCAATACTTGGACAGGGCGGATTCCTTGGCCTCTCCAGCCTCGCCCTTGGGTGTTTCGTGCTGCGTCTCATCCGCGCCGGAAACCGGGCGGGTCTCGCCATAGCTGGGGTCTTTCGCCACGCCATGCGCGATGAAATTCACCGCGTCATAGCGGGTCATGTCCTGTTCTTGCAGGAAATAGGCAGCATTCGATTCGCGTTCGGCAAAGATCGCGACCAGCACATTGGCCCCCGTCACCTCGGTGCGGCCCGATGATTGCACATGGATCGCCGCACGCTGGATAACACGCTGGAAGGCGGCGGTCGGTACGGCTTCGGACCCTTCGACATCGGTCACCAGAGTCGAGAGATCATCATCGATAAACTCGACCAAGGTCTTGCGCAGATCGTCCAGATTGACCGAGCACGCCTTCATCACGCGGGCGGCGTCAGGCTCATCGATCAGGGCCAGAAGCAGGTGTTCAAGGGTGGCCAGTTCGTGGCGGCGCGCATTGGCAAGGGCAAGCGCGGCGTGAATGGCCTGTTCCAGCGTCGTGGTAAAAGATGGCACGTTCAAGTGCTCCTATCCTGCGGGCCGAGGGCGTTACCTCGACCGTGGCCTCATAAGGTAAAGGATCGGTTTTCTGGAGCAGGTTTCAAGCCCCATCGCACCGGATTTGTGCTTTCTTTCGAAAGCGGCACAAAATGTGATCATTTCGGGGGCGCGCGGACCGTCCCGGCCCTGTCGCAAGGGGGTATGTGGGAACTGATCCGGGGTTTGCAAGGGGAGGACTTGCGGCAGGCCGACATTCCGGAAGCCGGGGCCGGGGCGGGGTTCCGGTTCTGCCCGCATCGCGGGGGCCAGGCGATGACCTTTGCCGCAGCAGCGGAAATGGAAGGTCGGGCCTAAAAGCGGTCCTTGCGGGCCCGAATCTCGGCAAAAACCTGAAGATCGGTGCCATCGGGCAGGCCGGCGGCGGCCTTTATCTGAGGCAGATGGCAGCGCAAATAGGGGTTTGTTGCCAGTTCTTCAGACAACAGCACCGGCACGGTGGCGCGACCCTCGGCCCGCGCGGCGGTGCAGGCGGCGATGCGGGCCTGAAGGGCGGGGTTTTCCGGCTCGATCGTCGCGGCAAAGCGCAGGTTCGAGGCGGTGTATTCATGGCCGGAGCAGATCAGGGTTTCAGGCGGTAGCGCGGCCAGTTTTTGCAGGCTGGCGAACATTTCGGCAGGCGTACCCTCGAACAGCCTTCCGCAACCGCCTGACATCAGGCTGTCGCCGGTAAAGGCCAGTTTCGAGCCTGGGAAGTGCAGCGCAATATGCCCGCGCGTATGACCGGGCACATCCAGTACCCAGCCCGATTCCCGCCCGACCTCGACCAGATCGCCCTGCTCCAGTGACCAGTCGAGATAGGGCAGGCGGGCGCGGTCAGCCTCTGCCCCCCAAACCTTGGCGCCCGTCACCTCGCGCAGCTCTGCCACGCCCTGGATGTGGTCATCATGATGATGTGTCAGGAAAATATCGGAAAGCAGCCATTCGCGTTTCAGCAGCTCTTTCAGGATCGGGCCGACTTCGGGCGCATCGACCAAAGCGGCCCGGTTGCTGCCGCGTGCGTGCAGCAGATAGGCATAGTTGTCTTGAAGGCAGGGGATGGTGACGAGTTCAAGCGGCATGGTTTTCTGCGTTTTCCTCGGTATGCTGGGCCAGTTTGAACCGAAGGGCGGGCGGCTGCAATGCACCTCGACGTGCTGGACCTGCGGAACTTTTATTATCGCACCCAACTTGGGCGCGTGGCACAGCGTGCCATCCGTGACCGCGTGGTCGATTTCTGGCCGCCCCTCAGCGGGCAGACCGTGGTGGGCTTCGGCTTCGCCGTGCCCTTGCTGCGGCCCTATCTGGCCGAAGCGCGCCGCGTGATCGGGCTGATGCCGGGGCCGCAGGGGGTGATGCCCTGGCCTGCGGGCATGGAGAATGTAAGCGTCCTGTGCGAGGAAACCCAGTGGCCGGTCTCGACCGGGCTGGTGGACCGGCTGGTGATGATGCACGGGCTGGAAACCTCGGACCATCCGGCGGCCCTGCTGGAAGAGGCGCACCGCGTGCTTGGCCCCGGCGGGCGGGTGCTGTTCGTCGTGCCGAATCGCGCGGGCCTGTGGTCGCGAAGCGACGCGACGCCCTTTGGCGTGGGCCGGCCCTATTCTGCGGCGCAGCTTGAGACGCTGATCAAACAGCATGGCTTTACCCCCGAAGGCGGGAAAACCGTGCTGCACGCCCCGCCAAGCCAGGCGCCGTTCTGGCTGCGCACGGCGGGGTTCTGGGAAGGGGTGGGCCGCCGCCTGCCCTGGCTTTCTGGCGGGGTTCTGATGATCGAGGCGTCAAAGCAGACCTACGCGCCGACGCGCGGTGGTTTGGGCGCGGTGGTGCGCCGCCCGCTGCGGGTGCTGGAAGGGGTGGGCCAGCCGGTGCCCACGCCGCAGGTGACGCCTCGCACCGAAGGCTGATCACGCGCCCGTGAGGTGTGTGTGATTCTGGTCCGCCGCTGCCCTGCTGCGGCGCTGATAGCGCCAGCAGGACCTCAGCTTTGTTGCCGCGGCGCAGCGAACACATATTTGCCGCATCTTTTTGGCGGGTCTTGGCGGCCCTTCCCGGTTGCTACGTTACAATCCCTCTGCTAAGGACGCCCGAAATCTGAAGACGTATGCCCCAGTGTACGCCGCCAATCGGGTCGTGACCCGAGGACGGTGAGGGGGGGCCTAAGACAGCGGAAGGGATGACGTGTCCGAACCAGCTTCGATCTCGCTCGGCATTGCAGGGCGCTATGCCCAGGCACTGTTCGAGCTTGCCAAGGACGGCAAGGCGCTGAAGGCGCTGGAAACTGATGCCGATGCTTTGGGCGAGGCGCTTGCCGCCAGCCCCGATCTGCGCGAGGCGATCTCGTCTCCGGTGATCACCCGTGAAGATCAGGGCCGCGCGATCGCTGCCGTCGGCGAAAAGCTGGGCCTGTCTGCGCTGACCGCCAATACGCTGGCGCTGATGGCGGGCAACCGCCGCCTGTTCGTGCTGCCGCAACTGGTGGACGACCTCAAGGCGCGCATCGCCGAGGAAAAGGGCGAAGTCACGGCAGAAGTGACCGCCGCCGCCAAGCTGACCGCAGCACAGTCGAAAAAGCTGGCTGAAACGCTGAAAGCCAAGGTCGGCAAGACCGTCAAGCTGAACACCACCGTTGATGAGACCCTTATCGGCGGACTTATCGTCAAGCTGGGCTCGACCATGATCGACACGTCGGTCAAGTCGAAGCTCGCTTCCCTGCAGAATGCAATGAAAGAGGTTGGGTGATGGGAATCCAGGCTGCTGAGATCTCTGCGATCCTCAAGGAGCAGATCAAGAACTTTGGCAAGGACGCCGAAGTGGCCGAAGTGGGCCGCGTGCTGTCGGTTGGCGACGGCATCGCCCGCGTTCACGGGCTGGACAATGTTCAGGCCGGTGAAATGGTGGAATTCCCCGGCGGCATCCGNNTCCGACCAGGACATCAAGGAAGGCGACACCGTCAAGCGCACCAAGTCCATCGTGGACGTGCCCGCTGGCAACGCCCTTCTGGGTCGCGTGGTTGACGGTCTGGGCAACCCGATCGACGGCAAAGGCCCGATTGCGGCGTCCGAGCGCCGCGTGGCCGACGTCAAGGCCCCCGGCATCATTCCTCGTAAATCGGTGCATGAGCCGATGGCGACCGGCCTGAAGGCCGTTGACGCCATGATCCCGGTTGGCCGTGGCCAGCGCGAGCTGATCATCGGTGACCGCCAGACCGGCAAGACTGCCGTGGCGCTGGACACCATCCTGAACCAGAAGTCCTACAATGAGGCTGCCGGTTCCGACGAGTCGAAGAAGCTGTACTGCATCTACGTCGCCATCGGGCAAAAGCGCTCGACCGTGGCGCAGCTGGTGAAGAAGCTGGAAGAAACCGGCGCCATCGACTACACCATCGTCGTCGCCGCCACCGCTTCGGACCCCGCGCCGATGCAGTTCCTGGCGCCCTACTCGGCGACCGCTATGGCGGAATTCTTCCGCGACAATGGCCGCCATGCCCTGATCATCTATGATGACCTCTCGAAGCAGGCCGTTGCGTATCGCCAGATGTCGCTGCTGCTCCGCCGTCCGCCGGGCCGCGAGGCCTATCCGGGTGACGTGTTCTATCTGCACTCTCGCCTGCTGGAGCGTTCGGCCAAGCTGAACGAAGATTTCGGCGCCGGTTCGCTGACCGCGCTGCCGATCATCGAAACCCAAGGCGGCGACGTGTCGGCCTTTATTCCGACCAACGTGATCTCGATCACTGACGGCCAGATCTTCCTTGAAACCGAACTGTTCTACCAAGGCATCCGCCCGGCCGTGAACACCGGCCTCTCGGTGTCGCGCGTGGGCTCGTCGGCTCAGACCAACTCGATGAAAACGGTTGCCGGCCCGGTGAAACTGTCCCTCGCGCAGTACCGCGAAATGGCGGCCTTCGCCCAGTTCGGGTCCGACCTTGACGCCTCGACCCAGGCCCTCCTGAACCGTGGTGCGCGCCTGACCGAGCTGATGAAGCAGCCGCAATATGCGCCGCTGACCAACGCGGAAATCGTCGCGGTGATCTATTCGGGCACCTCGGGTTTCCTCGACAAGATCGCCGTCAAGGACGTGGGCCGGTTCGAGGCCGGTCTGGTTCAGTTCCTGCGGACCAAGCGCAAGGACATCCTGGACTGGATCACCACCGCCGATCCCAAGATCAAGGGTGCGGACGAGCAGAAGCTGAAAGACGCGATCGCGGAATTCGCCAAAGACTTCGCTTGAGCGGTTTGAGAGGACAGGGATATGCCCAGCCTTAAGGACCTAAAAAACCGGATCCAAAGCGTCAAGAACACGCGGAAGATCACGAAGGCCATGCAGATGGTGGCCGCGGCGAAGCTGCGCCGCGCCCAGGAAGCTGCGGAAGCCGCACGGCCCTATGCCGAGCGGATGACTGCGGTGATGGGTGCGCTGGCTTCGGGCGCCGCCAATTCTGCTGGTGCCCCGCGCCTTCTGGCCGGGACCGGCGCCGACAAGGTGCATCTCTTGGTCATCATGACCTCGGAGCGCGGATTGTGCGGCGGCTTCAACACCACCATCGTCCGCCTGGCGCGGGCGAAGATTGCCGAACTGCTTGCAGCCGGAAAGACGGTCAAGATCCTGACTGTCGGCAAAAAGGGCCGCGAGCAACTGCGCCGTGACTATGGGCAGTATTTTGTCGGCCATGTCGATCTGAGCGACGTCAAGCGCATGGGGTATTCCAACGCGCAAGGCATCGCACGGGAAATCCTGTCGCGCTTTGACGGCGGCGAGTTTGACGTGGCGACGCTGTTCTACAACCGCTTCCAGTCGGTGATCAGCCAGATCCCGACCGCGAAACAGGTGATCCCGGCGACCTTTGAGGATGCCGGCAGCGCGTCGGCCCTGTATGACTATGAGCCGTCAGAGGAAGGCATCCTTGCCGACCTTCTGCCGCGCGGCGTGGCCACGCAGGTCTTTACCGCTCTTCTGGAAAACGGAGCGTCCGAGCAGGGCGCGCGGATGTCCGCCATGGACAACGCGACGCGCAACGCGGGCGACATGATCAACAAGCTGACGATCCGCTACAACCGGAGCCGTCAGGCCGCGATCACCAAAGAGCTTATCGAAATCATTTCGGGCGCCGAGGCGCTCTGAGGAACCGGAGAAACGACAATGGCACAAGGCAAAGTCACGCAGGTGATCGGCGCTGTCGTGGACGTGCAGTTCGAAGGCGCGCTGCCCGCGATTCTGAACGCGCTTGAAACCGACAACAATGGCAAGCGGCTGGTGATGGAAGTCGCCCAGCATCTGGGCGAAAACACCGTTCGCGCGGTGGCGATGGACGCAACCGAAGGTCTGGTGCGCGGTGCGGCGGTGAAAGATCTGGGCGCGCCGATCTCGGTTCCGGTCGGTTCGGCCACGCTGGGCCGCATCCTGAACGTCATCGGTGAGCCGGTGGACGAAAAGGGTCCGGTCGTGGCCACCACGACCCGCGCCATCCACCAACCCGCCCCGGCCTTCGCCGATCAGGCGACCGAAAGCCAGATTCTGGTGACCGGTATCAAGGTGATCGACCTCTTGGCCCCCTATACCAAGGGCGGCAAGATCGGCCTGTNNTCGGCGGCGCCGGCGTGGGCAAGACGGTTCTGATCATGGAACTGATCAACAACATCGCCAAGGTGCACTCGGGCGTGTCGGTGTTCGCTGGTGTGGGCGAGCGGACCCGTGAGGGCAACGACCTTTACCACGAAATGATCGAGTCCGGTGTTATCGACATCGAAGACCTGACCAAATCGAAAATCGCGCTGGTGTACGGTCAGATGAACGAACCGCCGGGCGCGCGGATGCGCATCGCGCTGTCGGGTCTGACCCTGGCCGAGCAGTTCCGCGATGAAACCGGCGCTGACGTGCTGTTCTTCGTGGACAACATCTTCCGCTTTACCCAGGCAGGTTCGGAAGTGTCGGCTCTTCTGGGCCGTATTCCTTCGGCCGTGGGTTATCAGCCGACGCTGGCAACCGACATGGGCGCGATGCAGGAACGCATCACCTCGACCAAGAACGGCTCGATCACCTCGGTGCAGGCCGTTTACGTTCCGGCCGACGACCTTACCGACCCGGCGCCTGCAACCTCGTTCGCCCACCTTGACGCAACGACCGTTCTGGACCGTGCGATCTCGGAAAAAGGCATCTATCCTGCCGTGGACCCGCTGGGTTCGACCTCGCGCCTGCTGGACCCGCTGATCATCGGCGAAGAGCACTACACCGTCGCGACCAGCGTGCAGAAGGTTCTGCAACGCTACAAGTCGCTGCAAGACATCATCGCCATTCTTGGCATGGACGAGTTGTCGGAAGAGGACAAGCTGACCGTGGCCCGCGCCCGCAAGCTGGAGCGGTTCCTGTCGCAGCCCTTCGACGTGGCAAAGGTCTTTACCGGCTCGGACGGGGTTCAGGTTCCGCTGGAAAAAACCATCGCCTCGTTCAAGGCGGTTGTGGCTGGTGAATACGATCACCTGCCGGAAGCGGCCTTCTACATGGTCGGCGACATCGAGGAAGTGAAAGCCAAGGCTGCCAAACTCGCCGCGGCTGCGGCGTAAGGGGGCGACATGGCTGGCACCATGCAGTTCGATCTCGTCAGCCCCGAGCGGAAGCTTGCTTCTGCTGCGGCGACCGAGGTCATGATTCCGGGTGCCGAGGGCGACATGACGGCGATGGAAGGGCATAGCCCCACCATCACCACCCTGCGCCCCGGTGTCCTGCGCGCGGTGACGACCGAGGGGGTTAAATCCTACGTCGTGACCGGCGGTTTTGCCGAGATTTCGGCAACCGGCGTAACAGTTCTGGCCGAGCGCGCCATTCCGGTTGAGGAAGCCACCGGCACCGTGCTGGACGACATCCTGGCCGAGGCCCGCTCGCTGGCCGCTGCCGCGCTGCCCGAGGACAAGAACGCCGCCGAAAAGGCGGTGAACGATGTGATGGCGCTGCGCGACGCGGTTCTGGCGCATCACTGAGGCCCCAGAGGGCATGACAAAAGGTTGAAGGATCAGGGCCCTACGGGGCCCTTTTCCGTCGCAAATCGGGCTTGGTGCTGCCCTGTCAGCCACCTATTCTGGGCGCAGGGAGGCCCGGTGATGAAGCGTATTTCTGCCCATCAGTTGGGCATCGAACAGGGCACCCGGGTGCTGTTTTCCGACTATGCCGATGGCGGCCAGATGTGGACCGGCTCTGGCGAACGCGAAAGCCGCCATATCGTGACGTTCAAAGAGGCCTTCACCGCCCCTCCGTCGGTTCTGGTTGGCATCGCGATGTGGGACATCGACCACCGTCACAACGCCCGCGCAGATCTGACGGCGGAAAACGTCACCGCAACGGGATTTCATCTGGTTTTCCGCACCTGGGGCGATACCCGCGTGGCGCGGGTGCGGGCAGACTGGACGGCGATTGGCCCGGTGCGGGATGAGGACGACTGGGACGTGGAATGAAAAAGCCCGCCGCGGCGGCACCGGGCGGGCAAAAAACCTGGAAGATCTTTACAAATTCCTTCCAAGGAATTTGCGCAGCGTCTTAACCGCGCGGGTAGAAGCCCTCATAGATCGGCGTCAGGGTGTCGGTCTCGAACAGCGACGACACCGACATGCCGCCCCAGATGTTCAGGATCGCTTGTGCGAACATCGGTGCGGTCGGCACGATGCGGATGTTCTTGGCGGCCTTCACCTTGTCGGTCGCCTCGATCGAATCGGTGATCACCAGCGATTTCATGACCGAGTTCTGAACACGCTCCACCGCGGGGCCCGACAGCACACCATGGGTGATATAGCTGTGCACCTCGGTCGCGCCCGCCTCCATCAGCGTCTCGGCCGCCTTGCACAGGGTTCCGGCGGTGTCGCAGATGTCATCGACGATGATGCATTTGCGGCCCTTCACATCGCCGATCACGGTCATGCCGGCCACTTCGCCGGCCTTCTCGCGCCGCTTGTCCACGATGGCGAGCGGGGCGCTGATCCGTTTGGCCAGTTCGCGCGCGCGTGCCACGCCGCCCACATCGGGCGAGATGATCATGATGTCTTCCATCTGACCCTTGAAATTATGCTCGATATCCAGGGCAAAGATCGGGCTGGCATAAAGGTTGTCCACCGGAATGTCGAAAAAGCCCTGAATCTGGGCGGCGTGCAGATCCAGTGTCAGGATACGGTCGATGCCCGCCGTCTCGATCAGGTTCGCCACCAGCTTGGCCGAAATCGGGGTGCGGGCTTTCGACCGGCGGTCCTGCCGGGCATAGCCGAAATAGGGAATCACGGCGGTGATGCGGCTGGCCGAAGACCGGCGCAGCGCGTCGGTCATAATCAACAACTCCATCAGGTTGTCGTTCGCCGGGTTCGAGGTGGGCTGGATGACATACATATCCTCGCCCCGGACATTCTCGAATACTTCGACGAAAATTTCCTGATCGTTGAACCGTTCGACCCGCGCATCGACGAGGTTGACCGAGGTTCCCCGGTGCATCGACATCCGCCGCGCGATGGAGCGGGCAAGGGTCAGGTTGGCATTGCCGGAAATCAGCTTGGGTTCGGTGAGGGCGGGCATGGGGATCTCCGGCTGCAACGGATTCGGGGCGTTGACACCGCTTATCACCCGGCTAGGGTCTTGCAAACCGATGGAACCCGGCAAAAGGCGGACGAAATGGCGCAGATCGACTACTTTCTGGCGTTGCAGTCGCCTTATGTCTATCTGGCGGGCAGACGCCCGGCCGAGATTGCGGCAAGGCATGGCGCGGCGCTGGTTTATCGGCCATTGGACGTGGCGCAGCTTTTTCCCCGCACCGGAGGCAAGGTGCGCGAGGAGCGGCATCCCTCGCGCAATGACTACGGCACGCAAGATCGCGCCCGGCAGGCGCGCAAGCTGGGCTTGCCACTGGACGCCGCGCCCTTGTTCCGCTCGGCCAATCCGGCCCCCGCAGCCTATGCGCTGATTGCGGCGCAAGCCGCAGGCGGTGGCGATCTGGCGGGTTTCGTGCAGTCAATCGGGCGGGCGTTGTGGGCCGAGGGCAAGGATTTCTCGGAGGATGAGGTGATCCGCGCGGCCCTGGCAGCGAACGGGTTCGACCCTGCGATCGCTGATCGGGGGCTGCTGATGGCGGCCGAGACCTACGCCGCGAACCTGGAGGATGCGGTGTCGAAGGGCGTCTTTGGCGTGCCGTTCTTCGTGGTCGGCGACCAGAAGTTCTGGGGGCAGGACCGGCTGGACGATCTGGATCTTTATCTGCAAGGCAAGCTGTAAATGACCAGTCTTCCGCCCCACCGTGCCTGGGGCCCGGCTGACGCGCCGCCGGTTCTGGCGCTACATTGCTCGTTGTCCCACGCTGGGGAATGGTCGGCCTTGGCTACCTGCCTGCCCGGAATGCGGCTGGTGGGGGCAGATCAGCCGGGCCATGGGCATCAGCCGGAATGGGACGGCCAAAGCGACCTGCACGCTCAGGCGCTGCAAGAGGCCGCTGCGCTGGCGGCAGAGCTTGGCGGGGCCGCTGGCAGGCCAGTCGATGTGATCGGGCATTCCTTTGGTGCGACGGTCGGGCTGCGGCTGGCACTGGAGCGGCCTGAACTCGTGCGCCGTCTGGTTCTGGTCGAGCCTGTTCTGTTCGCGGCGGCCAAGGGCACCCCGGCCTTTTCTGGCTTCGTTGAGCGCAACGGCCAGTTGCCGGCGCTGATCGCGGCAGGCAAGACCGAAGAGGCGTCGGCAGCCTTTTACGAAGATTGGGGCGGCGGCGGGCAGTTTGAGGGGCTGCCTGCGGCACTGCGGGCCTATATGGCGGCGCGGATCGCCATCATTCCGGCGCAGAATGGTGTGCTGGTTGACGATACGGCCGCGATGCTGGCGCCGGGGCGACTGGAGCGGTTGCAGGCTCCCGTTTTGCTGGTCGAGGGAGCCGACAGCCCGCTGATCGTGGCGGCAATTCAGGCAGAGCTGTCACGGCGACTGCCCGATGCGCGGCGTATGGTTCTGCCCGGCGCAAGGCATATGTTGCCGGTGACCCATGCCGCCGCGCTTGCGCCGCTGGTGGCGGCGCATCTGGCCTGAGGCGGCGCGGGCCCCCTCCTATCCCCGTCCCCACGAGGGCGAGGCGCGTTGTTGTCGGGAGGGGGAGCTAAAGGGCGGCGAGAAAGCGGTCCACATCCGCCTCGGTCGTGGACCAGCTTGTCACCAGCCGTGCGGCCTCGCGGCTATCGGGCGCGGGCATATCGTAATAGGCGGCACCCGCCGCTTGCAGGCAGGCATGGGTTCCTGCGGGCCATTCGGGGAACAGGATGTTGGCTTGAACCGGATGCGTCAGGGTGATGCCGGTCCTTGTCGCCAGCCCTTCGGCCAGCCGTGCTGCCATGGCATTGGCATGGCCCGCCAACCGCAGCCACAGGCCGCCTTCCAGATAAGCCGCCATCTGCGCCGAAAGGAAGCGGTGCTTGGAAAACAGATGCCCGCCCCGTTTGCGGCGCAGCTCGAACTCCCACGCTTTTGCGGGGTCAAAGATCACCACGGCCTCGACCCCCATGCAGCCGTTCTTGGTGCCGCCGAAGGACACAAGGTCGATGCCCGCCTTCCAGGTCATCTCCGCGGCCGTGGCACCCGTCGCCACCAGCGCATTGGCAAAGCGCGCGCCGTCCAGATGGCAGGGCAGGCCATGGGCTTTGGCAACAGCGGTCAGGGCGGCGACTTCGGCGGGCGTGTACACCGTACCAGCCTCGGTGACATTGGTGATTGTTACCATGCCTTTCTGGACGCCATGCACACTGGTGCCGGTGCGGTCCAGCAAAGGGGCCAGCGTCTCGGGCGTCATCTTTCCATGGTCGCCCGGCACCAGAACCAGCTTTGCGCCGCTGGTATAAAACTCGGGCGCGCCGCATTCATCCTCGGCCACATGGGCATGTTCGTGGCAGAACACGGCGCCCCAGGGCGGGCAGGTCAGCGCAAGGGCCAGCGAATTGGCGATGGTGCCGGTGGCAACAAGGTAAACGGCAGCCTCGGGCGCCTCGAAGGTTTCGCGGACCTGTGCCGTCACCCGGGCCATCAGATCATCTGTGCCATAGCTGCGGGCATACCCTTGGTTCGCGGCCACTACGGCAGCCATGATCTCGGGCGCGGCACCAGAGGCGTTGTCGGATGTGAACCACATCAGGGCGTTTCCTCGATGATGTAATCTTCCCAGTCGTCCTCATCCACCTCGAACTCCGGCACGGTCCAGCCGCGCACGGAATTGCCCGAGGCATGGGTGCTTTCCGGATCGCCGGTTACAAGGGGGTGCCAGTCGGGCAGCGCCTCACCCGCCCAAAGCAGGCGATAGGCGCAGGTCTTGGGCATCCAATAGGCGATCTTGGGCAGGCTCTTGGGCGTCAGCCGCACGCAATCGGGGACGAACTGGTGGCGAATGTCATATTGGGTGCAGCGGCAGGTTTCGCCATCCAGCAGGCGGCAGGCGACGCGGGTGTATTCCACCTCGCCCGTATCCTCATATTCGATCTTGTTCAGGCAGCATTTGCCGCAGCCGTCGCACAGCGCCTCCCATTCGGGGGCGGTCATCTTGGCAAGGGGAACGGTTTCCCAGAACCGGGCGCGCAGCTTGGTCATAGGGCCGACAATATCGCGCGGGCCTGTTCCACGTCTGCGGCCATTTGCACCAAAAGCGCGGGCAATCCGTCGAATTTCATCTCTGGCCGCAGATAATCGACCAGCGCGACCGACAGATGCTGGCCATAAAGGTCGCCCTTGAAATCCAGAAGGAAGGTTTCAAGGTTCGGTGCGTTCTCGCCAAACATCGGCCGCACACCAAGGGATGAGGCCCCCATATAGCTGCCCGCTTGCGGCCCGGTCAGAACATCGACCCTTGTGGCGTAAACCCCCAGCTTGGGCAGGTGCAGGCCCGAAACGCTCATGTTCGCGGTGGGAAAGCCCAGTTCGCGGCCACGTTTTTCGCCGTGGATCACTTCACCATCAATGCGGTGCCAATGGCCCAGCATCTCGGCGGCGTCGCGGGGGCGGCCTTCGGTCAGCGCCTGCCGGATGGCGGTGGAGGATATTTCATCTGCGCCGTGGCGCACCATTTCGGCCACGGTGACGCCAAAGCCGTGCTGCATGCTCAGGGTTTTCAGGGTTTCGACCGTGCCCTTGCGGCCGCTGCCAAAGCAGAAATCGCCGCCCACCACGACATGGGCCACGCCAAGACCGCCCACCAGAACCTGTTCGACAAAGGCTTCGGGCGTCAACCCGGAGATAGCGTTGTCAAAGGGCAGCTCATACAGGTGTTCGACGCCCAGCTTGGCCAGACGGTTGGCCCGCGCCTCGGCATTCATCAGGCGAAAGGGCGGGGCGTCGGGGCGGAAAAACTCGCGTGGGTGCGGCTCGAACGTCACCACGCCAAGGGGGCCATGTTCGCGTGCCCGGGCAATCACCGCCTGATGGCCAAGGTGAATCCCGTCGAAATTGCCCATGGCCACGGATGCGCCGTGCGCCGTATCGGGCAAACCCTGCCAGTGACGGTGAACCTGCATCTTTCCCCGGATCGGCGGGGAAAGCCCCGCTAGTCGAACTTGCGGCTGGGCGCCAGAACCAGCGCCTCGCCCTTCAGAACAACCGTATTACCCACCGCGCAGTGGGTTTCAAGGGTAACCCGCCGGCGAGCGTGGTCGATTGCGATGACCTTGACCTCTGCATGAACCCGGTCGCCGGGGCGGACGGGGGCCATGAACTTGAGCGACTGTCCCAGATAGACCGTGCCATGGCCGGGCAACTGCTCGCCGATCACGGCGGAAATCAGACCGGCGGTCAGCATCCCATGCGCGATGCGGCCCTGAAAAATCGTGTCCTGCGCATAGGCGTCATCCATATGCACCGGGTTGCGGTCGGTCGAGACCTCGGCGAACAGTTCAATGTCGCGGTCGGTCACGGTCTTGTCCAGATAGCGGACCATGCCAACCTCGAGATCTTCGATACAGATCGTGCCGCGGGGCAGATTGTGCTGGCTGTCAAGCATGTCGCGATTCCCGGTGTTCATGCGGCGCAGCATAGGTCACGCTGCGCCGCAGCGCAATATGTCTGCGCATGAATTGTGCTGTAATGCGACGAAAGCCGCAATAATGTTGCCGGGGCATCACGCCAGAAACGGCATCGCCCAAGGCGGGGACAGGCGTTGTTGTGCCAGCCAGGCCTCCAGCAGGGCCTTGTCGGGGTTGGCCGGATCGGGGCCGAAATGGGCCGAGGCGATGCCGCCAGTGATGAACAGGCTATCCAGCCCTTCGGCCTCTGCTCCCTGAATATCGGTCGCGATTCCGTCGCCGATGCACAGGATGCGCGCATCCTCCAGCCCCAACCGCTGGCGTGCCAGATCATAGATCGGCGGATGCGGTTTGCCGTAATAACTGGCACTGCCGCCCATATTCACGAAGTCTTCGGCCAGGGCCCCCGCGCACCAGACGCGGGTTTCGCCCATGTCCACCACGATGTCGGGGTTTGCGCACAGCATCGGCAAGTCCCGCGACTTTGCCAACAGCAGCGTGGCGCGGTAATCTTCCGGCGTCTCGGTCCGGTCATCGGCAAGGCCGGTGCAAACCACGCCCTCCGCCTCCAGCATCCCCACGCGCTGAATTTCCCGCCCGGCAAAAGGCAGGTTCTCCGGCGCGATTTCATCAAAGAATGGCATGTCCTTTTCGGCACCGATATGAAACACCTTGCGGCCCACCGCGCCCTGCAACATCGCCGCCTGCGCCGCATCGCCCGAAGCCACGATGATGTCCCAGGCATCGCGCGGCAGGCCCATGCTGGCCAACTGCCGCTCCACCGCCATACGGGGGCGCGGCGCGTTGGTCATCAGCACCACGCGGCCCCCCTTTGCCCGGAACGCCTGCAAGGCCGCCACGGCAGAGGGAAACGGGGTCTGGCCGTTGTGCAGGCAGCCCCACAGATCGCAGAACACCACGTCATAGCGGTTGGAAATATCGGCAAGGCGGGTGATCAGTTCGGTCATGGCACATCCTTTGGCTTGGCTCATGACTAGCCCGCGCCCGGCAAAAGAAAAAGGGGCGCGGCCGCCCCATCATCTGTTTATAAATATCCCACGGGGGTGCGGGGGTGTGAAACCCCCGCTTCCGCCGCTTACAGCTTCAGCGCCGGGATGATCTGCTTTTTCCGGCTCATCAGGCCGGGGATCACCACGGTATCGCCCGCGACCTTCACCCCGAACGAGGCTTCGGCCAGATCCTTGACCAGATCGTTCGGCACCAGAAGGGTCGCCTCTTCCTTCAGGATGTCGATGACGAACAGCAGCACCTGATCGGCGCCATCTTCCTTGGCCACAGCAGGCATCGAGGCCATCAGGCTGGCCTTGCGGTCCAGAAGGACCTTGGGCGCGGTGGTTTCCAGAACCGACACGCGCAGCTCCTTGCCAGCGACGTTATATTCCTTGCTGTCCATCCGCAGCAGTTCGGCGTCCGAGAACGAGGACACGTCCGACTTTGCCTCGAACATCGCGGTGGCCAGTTCGGCGATCGACACGCCCAAGTCGGCGGCCAGCTTCTCGGCCACGGCCTTGTCATGGGCGGTGGTGGTGGGCGAGCGGAATTCCAGCGTGTCGGACAGGATGCACGACAGCATCGCGCCCTTGATCGCCTTCGGTGCCTTGGCCACATCGGCCCCCATCAGGTCGTGCATCACGGTGGCGGTGCAGGCCAGCGGGCGGATGGTAATGTCGATCGGTGTCTTGGTCTTGATGCCACCAACCAGCATGTGGTGGTCGATGATCGCCTGGATCTTCGCCTCGTTGATCGAGGGCGGCAGTTCGGAGGGGTTGTTGGTGTCAACGATCACCACCTTGTCGTCCGCGGTCACGTCCGCGATGATCGCGGGCTTGTCCAGGCCCCAATGCTTCAGCACAAAGGCCGCTTCTGTATTGGGCTCGCCCAGCAGGACGGCCTTGGCCGGGGTGCCCTTCACTTCGGACAGATACCAGGCCCAGACGATGGGCGAGCCGGTCGAGTCGGTGTCGGGGGATTTGTGGCCGAAGACGAGGGTGGTCATGGGTGCCTGCCGTTTCCTGATTTTTCGGCGCCCTCATAGCCCAGGTGATCGGGAATGTCACCTGCCCAGACCTGCGGCGTTTGGCACAAGGCTCAGGCGTGGTCCGGGGCGGGCGACAGGATGTGCCAGACCACCGCCGCCATGACGATGCTGCCGCCGATCAGGGTGGCCGCGCCCGGCGCCTCGGCGAAGGCGAGCCAGACCCACAGGGGCGCAAGGGGCGCATCCAGCGCGCCGATCAGCGCGGTCTGCACCGGGGGCAGGCGGGCCGATCCGGCCAGAAACAGTCCCAGACCCAACGCCGAATTTACAAGGCCAAAGCCCGCCAGCGTGACGAGTTGGCCCGCAGGCGGCAGCGCCAGCGAGGCCAGCGGCAGGACGGCAAGGCTGGACAACAGCGCCGACAGCGCGGCGGCGGGCAGGGTGGGAATGCCCGGCCGCGCCCGCGCCACCACCATCATCAGCGCCATGACAAGCGTCATCCCCAGCGCCAGCAGATCGCCCAACAGGCCGCCCTCCGCTGACAGGCCGACCATCACCACCGCCCCCGCCAGCGCGACGGCGGCGGCAATCAGGGCGCGCCGCCCCGGCCGCTCGCCAAAAAGTCCCCAGCCCAGACCTGCGGCCAGAAAGGGCGCGACCGCATAGATCACTGCCACATGCGCGACCGAGGTGCGGGTCAGCGCGGTGATGAAACACAGCATCCCCGCGCCCGAAATCGCCGCACAAAGCCAGCCCGGCCCGCCCAGCCGGGCAAAGCCGCGCAGGCCGCCGATGCCTTCGCGCAGGACCAGCAGCCCGATCAGCCCCAGCGCGCCAAAGAGGCCTCGCCACAGCAAAAGGGTGGGCGCGTCGAGCGGCAGAAGCCGGGTGAACAGGCCAGCCGTACTCCATGCAATCGCCGATCCGGTGACGTAAAGGACGCCAAGGCGCTGGTCGGATCGGGGCATGATGTTTCCTGTTTGTTCGCGCCAGGGTGCGGGGAAGGCGGGCGGGTTGTCAAACGGGAAATGGGGGAAGGTGCATGAAATCACGCACCCTACGGTTGGAGAATGGTAGGGTGTGTGCTTTGCACGCACCGATCTCAGGGGGCGTCCAGCCGCGTCACCGTCCAGCCATCCTGCGCCAGCAGGTTCAGCACGCCCTGTTTGCCCGGAAGGTGCAGCGCGCCAAAGGCCACCAGAACCGGACCTTTCGCCGCCGCCGTCTCGATCACCGGAATCCAGGCGCGGTTGCGAGAGTCGATCATCGCCTCTTCCATCGTGGCAAATTCCTGCGCCACCTGTTCGGGGGTATAGCCCGGCAATTTCAGTGTCTCGGCCCGCATGAATTCCCAGATCAGGCGGTTCTGGCCCGCAAAATACTGCGCGGCAAGGGTGGCAGACATATCCTCGGCACCGTCCACCATCGCTAGGGCAGAGGTAATCATCGAAAGCTGGTCCTGTTGCGATAGCCGGTCGAAGATACGGAAAACCGTGTCATAGGGTTCCAGCGCCTGCACCGGCGTGCCGCGCGCCTTGGCGGCATCGATCAACTGGCGGTCCAGCCCGTTCGGAGTGCCCATCTCTGTCAGGGCACAAGTCGGGATCGACAGCATCATCGAGATGTACCAGGGCCGGAACTTGGCGGCCATGAAACCGGGAATGCCGCGGTCTGCCATGGCTTGCGACAGGCGGTCCCAGTCCTCGGGTGGCAGGGCTTCCGGCAGGGTGGGGCCATCGGTGATGATCAGCAGCGCCGGTTCACGGGCGATGCGGTCCTTCAGGGCCTTTTCCTCTTCCGGCCCAGCCTCGACCAGAAGGGCGGTGGCCTTGTCCAGTGCGGGCAGGGTCGAGGCAAGCAGCGGCGCAAGGCGTGGGTCGTCCAGATGATAGGTGCCTATCAGATCAATCACTTGCCCCGCCTTTTCTGCCCGCCAGCGGTTGCCCGCCGGAAAGGGCACTGCATCGGTCGCGGTTTGCAGCGCCTGTCGCTCGTCCTGCGGCAGATCGGCGATCAGGTCACGGCCGACGCAGGCCGCCGCCGCAGGGCCAAGACCCAGAAGGAAGGACAACATAACAACGGGGAACAGACGCATGGCACCCTCTTCAAGATGCGGGCAGGGTGGCATTGTTGGTCGCCGCCGCCAAGGGGCGGGGGAGCCGATGCAGAAATTTCATCATTGCACAGTTGACTCATGCCCAGGCGAGGCCTAGCTAGTTGCGCGTTAGCACTCATCACGGGTGAGTGCTAAGAACGATAGATCCTGGAACCTAGGGAGTGTTACCAGATGGCTTTCAAACCGCTGCATGACCGCGTGCTGGTCCGTCGCGTCCAGTCCGAGGAAAAAACCAAGGGCGGGCTGATCATCCCCGATACCGCCAAGGAAAAGCCCGCTGAAGGCGAAGTCGTCTCGACCGGCGAAGGCGCGCGCAAGGATTCGGGCGAGCTGATCGCTCCGTCGGTAAAGGCTGGCGACCGCGTGCTGTTCGGCAAATGGTCGGGCACCGAAGTCACCGTGAACGGCGAAGAGCTGCTGATCATGAAGGAAAGCGACATTCTCGGCATTCTGGCCTGAGATCGCTTTTCCCCATCAACTAATTTCCAAGGAGAACAGCAATGGCTGCCAAGGACGTAAAATTTCAGTCGGACGCTCGTGACCGTATGCTGCGCGGCGTCAACATCCTCGCCGATGCGGTGAAGGTGACGCTTGGCCCGAAAGGCCGCAACGTGGTGATCGAAAAGTCGTTCGGTTCGCCCCGCATCACCAAGGACGGCGTGACCGTTGCCAAGGAAATCGAACTGGCTGACAAGTTCGAGAACATGGGCGCGCAAATGGTGAAGGAAGTCGCTTCCCGCACCAATGACGAAGCGGGCGACGGCACCACCACCGCCACGGTGCTGGCCCGGGCCATCTACAAGGAAGGCATCAAGGCCGTGGTCTCCGGCGCCAACACCATGGAGATCAAGAAGGGCATCGATCTGGCCGTGGCCGAGGTCGTGAAGGCCATCGATGAGATCAAGAAGCCCGTGGAAGGCAATGCCATCGCCCAGGTCGGCACCATCTCCGCCAACGGCGACGAAGAGATCGGCAAGACCATTGCCGATGCCATGGCCAAGGTCGGCAAGGACGGCGTCATC
>DDEX01000119.1:159-14909 GCA_002336845.1 Rhodobacteraceae bacterium UBA1943 | reverse complement strand
TGAAATCGACATACATCAGTTCCGCGACCGGGCGCAGACCCGCCAGCGCGGCCCCGACGGCGGCCCCGACAATCGCGGGTTCCGAAATCGGCGTGTCGATTACCCGCTCGCCGCCGAACTCCTTGATCAGATCCTTGGTCACGGNNACCTCTTCGCCGATGATCACCACATCGGGGTTTTCGGTCATGGCATCGGCCAGCGCCTTGCGCAAAGCGTCGCGGTAGGTAAGTTCCTGAAGTGCCATCTTTATCCCCTTATTCGCGCGCCAGAACCCGGTCGATGCGGGTACGCACCGGCTCTGGCTCTGGCTGATCGGGCGCATAGACATCGCGGAACATCGACGACAGCGGCGGCTCGTGCTGCGCCACGGTAAAGTCGATGGTCGCGTCCATTTCGGCGGCAATCTCGGCGTCCAGCGCATCCAGATCGCTTTCCTCGGCCAGCTTGCGGGCAATCAGCGCCGTACGAGCAAAGGCCACCGGGTCTTTGGCGCGGCCCAGTTCCTCCTCAACCGGGTCGCGATAGGGCGACTTGTCTTTGCGCGCATGGCCGTAAAAGCGATA
Organism: Rhodobacteraceae bacterium UBA1943; assembly: GCA_002336845.1. GTDB lineage: Bacteria > Pseudomonadota > Alphaproteobacteria > Rhodobacterales > Rhodobacteraceae > Fuscibacter. The sequence continues at coordinate 14,346 of DDEX01000119.1, read as the reverse complement.
GCAATCCACCACCAGAAACGCAGGCTTGCCCGCGCGCACCCCATCGACAAGACGGCGACCGGCCTCGGCGACGGCCTCGACATCCAGACCATCGACGGTTTCAGCCTCCAGGCCAAAGGCCTGGGCACGTTCGTGCAGACGGGGGTTGGCGGTGGCCTGATCAATCCGCGTGCCCATGCCGTATTGGTTGTTGATGCAGACGAAGAGGCACGGCAGTTGCCAAAGCGCAGCCATGTTCATGCTTTCGTACAGGATGCCCTGGCCGGTTGCGCCATCACCAAAGAAGGCCGCCGAAATCGCACCCGATTTCTTGTGCCGCGCCGCAAGACCGGCGCCCACCACCGCCGGAATGCCGCCGCCGACGATGGCATTGGCCCCCAGATGCCCCAGACCCATATCGGCGATGTGCATCGACCCACCCTTGCCGTGGCAATAGCCCGCCTCTTTGCCGCCGATTTCGGCCATCATGCGGTTGGGGTCGGCCCCCCGCGCCAGAAAGATGCCGTGGCCGCGATGGTGGGTGGTGAAGGTATCGCCTTCCCGCATCGCCGCACAAACGCCTGCCGCCGCACTTTCCTCACCAATGGACAGGTGCAGCATCGACCCTGCGGATTGGCCGCGCACGAACAACTCGCCCACGCGCTCCTCGAATGTGCGGATGCGGCGCATCATGCGGTAAAGCTGCGGCAGGTCGGTGTTGGACGCTGCGTCGGCCCGGTGAACAGCCTGTGGCTGGTTCATCATCGTCTCCGATCGTTCAAAGAAGGTTGAGTTTGGTGCTGCGCGACACGACCGCGACGGCGACGAGGATGATGACCCCCTTCACGATCGACTGGATGTAGGTATCCATGCCCATCAGGTTCAGGCCATTGTTGATGACCCCGATGAACAGCGCGCCGAAAAAGGTGCCCAGAACCGTGGCCGTGCCGGGCCGCAGCATGGTCATGCCAATGAAGACGGTGGCGAGGCCATCCAGCAGATAGCGTTCGCCCGCATTGGGCTGACCCGAACCAAGGCGCGCGGCCAAAAGCGTGCCCGCAACCACGGCAAACAGCGAACAGACGATCAGCGAGGCGGCGCGATAGCGGCGCACCTTGACGCCCGAAAGCTCCGCCGCCTTCTGGTTGCCGCCCACGGCATAGATGTAGCGGCCAAAGATTGTGCGTTCCATCACGAACCAGGCCAAGACCACCGCCCCCAGCATGAAGAAGGCCAGCACCGGGATACCGGCAACCCGACCCTGCCCCAGCCACAGATAACTGTCGGGTAGCCCGCCATAGATCGCCCGGCCCCCGGTCATCAGGAAGTTGACGCCGAACAGGATGGACCCCGTGGACAACGTGGCAATCAACGAGGGGATGCCGACCAGCGTGACCAGCCCGGCATTGACCGCCCCCACCACCAGCCCCGCCCCAAGGCCCGCCAGCAGCGCCAGGGGCAGCGCCACGCCCTTGACCAGCATCAATGGCACCAGCACCCCCGCCAGCCCGACAGCAAAGCCGACAGACAGGTCCATTTCCCGCGCGGCAAAGCCGAAGGTCAGGCCCGCGCCAACGATGGTCAGCATGGAAATCTGCTGGGCGATGTTCAAAAGGTTCTGCGAGGTCAGGAACTTGTCCACCAAGAGACCAAAGACCAGAAACATCAGAAGCAGCACCACCAGCGTGCTGTAGCGTTGCACATGATCCTTGCGGATCGGTCCAAACAGGATGTCGGGGTTGCTGGCCGGGCCAGTCTTGGTCAGATCGCTCATGCTGCGGTTCCTGAAATGGCGGCGATGAAGGCGCTTTCCGAAAACTCACCTTGGGCAAGCTCGGGGCCAGGTCGCTGATTGGCAAAGGGGATGACGCGATGCGCCACGGATTCGATTTCCAGAAGATCGGACGAGGCGATGATGATCCCTACGCCCGATGCCGCCAGACGGCGCATCTCAGCATAGATTTCCGCCTTGGCGCCGATATCGACACCCTCGGTCGGCTCGATGAAGATCATCACGCGGTATCGGCTCTGGGCCCCATAAAGCCATTTGCCGATGGAGATTTTCTGCTTGTTGCCGCCCGACAGGGTTTTCAGAAGCTGACCCGACCCATGCGCCTTGACGTTCAACAGACGCATGACGCGGCCCGCCTCGGCTTCTTCCCGGCGGATCGACAGCACGCCCGCGCCAATCGCACCATGGCCGGGGTGAACCATGGCCAAGTTTTCGCGCAGGTTCCAGTCGCCGATCAGGGCGTATTCCATGCGATGATCGGGCACCAGGGCGATGCCAGCCGCCTGCATTTGCGAAACCGGGCCGGGCTGCACCGTTTTTCCGGCAACCACCATCCTGGCGCAGCGCGCGCCCGCCGGGTTATGCAGCGACCGGGCAAAGCCGAAATGCCCCGCCCCGGTCAGCCCGATCAATCCGACAATCTCGCCCGCGTGCAGGCGGAAGTTCGGAACACTCACCGCGCCAACCTGCCAATCGGTCAGATCCAGCACCACCTCGCCCGTATTGGCCGCAATCGCCTCTCCGCGCAGATTTGCCCCGCCCGACCGGCGCAGCATCATGTCCACCAGATCATGCTCGGTCATCGCGTCCGCCCGGTCGGTGCGGATGTGGCGACCATCGCGCAGAACAGTGATGCGGTCGGACAGCACCTTGATTTCAGAAAGGAAATGGCTGATCAGCACCACGCCCACGCCCTGTTGCGGCAGGCGGCGGATGATGCCCCAAAGCTGTTCCTTTTCCCGTGCGGGCAGCGTGGCGGTCGGCTCATCCAGAATGACGATCCGGGCAGCGCCGCGTAGGGCACGGACGATTTCAATCACCTTGCGGTCGGCCATCGGCAGCTCACCCACCATGCGACCCAGGTCGATCCTGACCTGCGGGAACCATCTGGCGACCAGCGCCGCCGCCTCGGCCCGCAGCGCCCCGGTGCGGATCACAGCACCCGCCCGCTTTGGCTCGGCCCCCAGAAGGATGTTCTCGGCCCCGGTCAGACCTGGAACCAGACTGCCCTCTTGGCTGACATGGGCAATGCCCTGCATCAGGGCATCATGCGGAGACGTCAGGCGCACCGGCCGACCGTCTATCTGCACCGACCCGGCGCTGGGTTGCAGGCTGCCCCCCAGAATGTTCACCAGCGTGGATTTGCCCGCGCCATTTTCACCGATCAGGCCATGCACCTCATCGGTGCGAAAGCCCGCCGTCACCCCGTCCAGCGCGCGGGTGCCGGGGAATTGCATCGTGATGTCGGAAAGCAGGATTTCCATGCGCTACCCCTTGTGGCCGCAGGCGGGGCCGGGGCGGACAAGCCACCCCGGCAGATGGATCACATGAAGTCCTTGCAGTTCTTCTTGGTGACCAGCGGCGCATCCAGATAGACGGTCTTCGAGGGCAGAACGTCGTCGGGGTTCTTCTTGTCCACGACGATTTCCTGAATCCACTCGCCGACCTGCGCGCCCATCTTCTCAAAGGGCTGGCTGACGGTCGCGATCATCTGGCTGTCGGGCTTGCAAACCTCGGCCACGGCCTGCGGATGGCCGTCGATGCCGATGACCTTGACGTCCTTCAGACCAGCGGCGTTCAGCACGTTGACGGCGGCCTGTGCCGGTTCGTCCCACGGCGCCCAGACGGCGTTGATTTCATTGCCGAAACGGGCAACATAATCTTCCATCGTCTTGTTGGTGTCTTCAAAGAAGGCGGTATAGTCGATGTTGTGCTCGGCCAGAACCTTCACATCGGGGTATTCCTTCAGCACGGTCTCCATCACATCGCCGCGCTTGCGGGTGCCGTGGTGTTCGGCCATGCGCAGGAAGATCAGGTTGCCCTTGCCGCCCAACTGATCCAGCAGATAGACCGACACATCCGCCGACATCTTCCAGTTGTTCGTCGTCACATCGACCAGAACGCCGTCGGTATAGCCCGAGTCCACGGCGAAAACCGGGATGTTCGCGGCCTTGGCCGCATCAAGGGCTGCCCGGCTGGCGCGCAGGTCGGCCATGGTGATCACGATGGCATCGACGCCCCGGCTGGCCGCGTCCTGGATGTTCGAGGCCGTCGCCTCGCCCGAACCACCGCTGTCAAGCAGGCTGACATTCCAGTCGGTCTTGCCCGTTTCGGCAAGCCAGGCGTCAAAGCCCGCCTTCACCCGCGCCTCGGATTGAGCCGCCGCATTGGCGTGAACCCAGGCCAGCTCCAGCGCATTGGCCGCCCCCGCCGACAAGGCCAGCAATGAGCAAGCCGCCACCATTCCGGCAAACCGGTTTTTCATCTGCAATTCCTCCCTGAGCCAGTTGAACTGGCGATATCCCGTGCCGGTCCTCTGCCGACCTGTTTAGGCTGCGGCGAGTCATGACAATTGTCAAGCAATATGACATTTGTCAAACACTGGACAAATAACCCCAGAAAGGGTGAGGTGAGTCATGGCCGGAGAAAATCAGGAAGATCAGATTCTTATGGCGCGGGCGGCCTGGCTCTACCACGTCGGTGGCCTGAACCAGGAGGCGACGGCAAAACGGCTGGGTCTGACGCGGGCCAGGGTCAACAAGCTGCTGTCCGACGCCCGCGATACGGGGCTGGTCAGCATTTCGATCAACCCCGCGAACGTCGGGCTGCTGCCGGTGGAAGAAGCGATTCGCCAGCATTACGGCCTTGAGTTCTGCATTTGCACCCCCGCGCTTGGCCATGACATCGATGTGGCAGAAAGCGCGGCCATTCTGGCCCCCTTTGCCTTTCGCGCGGTTGGGGCCGCGGCAGGCAGCCATCTGCGCCGTCATCTGGCCGAAACGCCCCATGCCATCGTCGGCACCGGCTGGGGCCGGACGCTGGAGCAGATGACACGGCAATTGGCAGGCGTTTCGGCGCCCGGGGCCCGGTTCATCAGCCTGATGGGCTCGCTGACCTCGAACCTTGCCTTCAACCCGTTCGAGGTGGTCCATGCCTTTGCCCGCACCACCGGGGCCGAAGGGTTCTTCCTGCCCGTGCCCTTCATCGCCGACACGCCAGAGGTGCGCGACATTCTGTTAAGCCAGCAATCGGTACAACAGGCGCTGACGCTGGCCCGCTCCACGACGGTGGCCTATATTTCGGTGGGCGAGTTGCGCGAGGAATCCCTGCTGCGCGCGCAAGGCATGATCAGTGCGACCGAGCTTGCCGAACTGCGCGAACTGGGCGCAGTGGGCGATACCAACGGGTTGTTCTTCGATGCGAAAGGTCAGGCCGTGGCGCACCCGCTGAACCGGCGAACCATCGCGCTGGGCTTTGACGATCTGCGCAAGACCTGCACGGTGGCGCTGGTGGCGGGCCGGTCGAAACTTGATGCGGCGCGCGGGTTTCTGGCAAGCGGCGTGGCGCGTGGCCTGATTATCGACGGCGATACGGCGATTGCCCTGTCGCAGCAGGGGTGAGTATCGCGCAGGCTTGAGGGGACGGGCCGCTTACGTCGCAGGCGCGGCACCCTGAGCCATAAGGTCGGCCAGCCCCTGCCCCTCCAGGATCAACAGGTCATAATCACCCCGCGGGGCAAATCCGTGACGGGCGTAAAAGGCCCGCGCCGGGCCGTTGTGCCGATCCAGCATCAGCGTCAGGAATGCTGCCTCCCAGTCGCGCGCATCGGCGACCACTTCGGCAAGCAATGCTCGACCAAGGCCCAGACCACGCGCCGCGGGCCTGACGAAAATGTCCTGCAACATGATGCCGGGCCGGCCGCGCAGGGTCGAGAAATCGGGGTAATAGAGCGCAAAGCCCAGCACCTCGGCCCCCCGCTCGGCGATCAGGCAACGAAACAGCGCGTATTCGGCAAAGCCATATCGCTCCAAGGCCTCTGGCCCGGCTTGCAGGCTCTCGCCATGATGGTCGGCCTGCTCCTGCAACAGCGCCTGGATCGCAGGCACATCGGCGCGTATTGCCCGGCGGATCAACGGCGTCGCGGTCATTCCTGTCCCCTTCTGGTCAAAACCATCTTCGCACCCCCGAAGACAAACCTCCAGTGCCGCGCCCCTGTTGACAAGCCGATACGAAAGCTGCCCAATCGGTCAAGAACGTGTGAGTCTGTCCTCACATCTTCGTAACAACATAAAAACAGGGAGTTAGACATGAGCTTTGAACCTGCCCTGCGCCGGGTTGGCGCTGCTGCGATGGCCGCCTTGCTGCTGGGTGTGGCCCCGACCGCGCTTATGGCCGAAACGCCTGCCGATACTTTGGTCATCGCCGATGCAATCGATGACATTGTTTCGCTGGACCCGGCAGAAGCCTATGAGTTCTCGGGCCTTGATGTAGTGAACAACCTTTACAACGGCCTGATCGAGCTGGACCCGACCAAACCGGGTGAGCTTGTGCCCGGTCTGGCCGAAAGCTGGTCGGTGTCGGAAGACGGGCTGACCTATACGTTCAAGATGAAATCGGGCCTGATGTTCGCCTCGGGCAATCCGGTGACGGCCGAGGACGCGGCCTATTCGCTGCAACGCGTGGTCAAGCTGGACAAGACCCCGGCCTTCATCCTGAACCAGTTCGGCTGGACCAAGGACAACGTCGATCAGATGGTCAATGCCTCGGGTGATACGCTGACGCTGAAGACCGACAAGAAATACGCGCCGACCTTCCTTTACAACTGCCTGACCGCAGGCGTGGCCTCGATCGTTGACAAGAAGCTGTTGGAAGAAAACGCGACCGACGGCGACATGGGCTATGCCTATCTTGCTACCGGCACCGCCTCGGCGGGCACGGGGTCTTATGTGCTGAAAAGCTACAAGCCCAAGGAAGGCTATCTGCTGGAAGCCAACGCCAATGCAGCGGTGTTCAAGCCGGGCCTGTCCAAGGTGCTGATGCGCCATGTGCCAGAGGCCGCGACCGAACGGCTGATGCTGGAAAAGGGCGATATCGACATCTCACGCGAGCTGACCCCGGTTGATGTGGAAGGCATGACCGGCAATGCCGATGTGAAGATTCAGCAGGACGTGGGCGGCCAGATCTTCTATCTGTCGTTCAACCAGAAGAACGAGAACTACAAGAACCAGAAGTTCCTGGATGCCATGCGCTGGTCCATCGACTATCAGGGCATGGCCGACACCATCCTGAAAGGCGCAATGGTGCCGCATCAGGCCTTCCTGCCCAAGGGCTATCTGGGCGCCCTGGAAGACCTGCCCTACAAGCTGGACGTGGAAAAGGCCAAGGGCCTGCTGGCGGAAAGCGGCATCAAGGACCCGACCATCACACTCGATGTGCGCAACGCCTCGGACCGGATGGAGATGGCGCAGTCGATCCAGAACACCTTCGGCCAGGTTGGCATCAAGGTGGAACTGAACATCGGCGACGGGGCCGAACAGCTCAAGCGGTATCGCGCGCGCCAGCATGACGGCACCCTGCAAAGCTGGGGCCCGGATTACCCCGACCCGCAAACCAACGCCGGGTCTTTCGCCTGGAACAACGACAATACAGACGAGGCGAAGGTCGGTACCCTTGCCTGGCGTAACGCCTATGACCCCGGTCCGCTGAACGCCGCCGTCGATGCCGCCGTGCAGGAGGGCGACGCGGCCAAGCGCAAGGCGATGTATGAAGAGATGCAGAAGACGCACCGCGAAACCTCGCCCTTCATCGTCATGTTCCAGATCGGTTATCAGACGGGCCTGCGCGCCAACCTGAACGGATTCTACACCGGCGGCGCGACCGACGCAGCCGCTTATTGGACCGTGACCAAGTAAGATCATGGGGCGCCGGAGCGATCCGGCGCCCCGCTTGCCCATGACCGATACCGCTGACTTCACCCCGCCCTCGCGGCTTGGCGTGATCTTCCGGCAATCCGCCGGGGTTTTGATTTCGCTGGCCTTCACCTTCCTTGGCCTTCTGCTTGTCACCTTCATCATCGCCCGCGTCGTGCCGATCGACCCGGTGCTGTCGATCCTGGGCGACCGCGCAACCGAGGCGCAGATTGCCGCCGAACGCACGCGGCTGGGCCTCGACAAGCCCATGGTCGAGCAGTTCGGCATCTATATCTGGCAGGCGATCCACGGCGATCTGGGGGTGTCGATCCGCACCAAACAGCCGGTCATCAGTGAAATCGCGCAATATTTTCCCGCCACGCTGGAGCTGGCGACGCTGGGCACCATATTCGGCGTCCTTTTGGGCGTGCCGGCGGGTGTGCTGGCGGCGACCAAGCCCGGCAGTTGGGCCGACCAGATCGTGCGGCTAATTGGCCTCATGGGCTATTCGATGCCCGTCTTCTGGCTGGGGCTGATGGGTCTTTTGCTGTTCTACGGCATCCTCGATTGGGTCGGCGGGCCGGGGCGGCTGGATGCGGCCTATGACATGATGTTCCAGTTCGAGGTCACGCCCCATACCGGCATGATCCTGATCGACACCGCTCTGGCCGGGCGATGGGACATGTTTGCAAATGCAATCAGCCACATCATCCTGCCCGCAAGCCTCTTGGGCTATCTGTCGATGGCCTATATCAGCCGCATGACCCGCAGCTTCATGATGAACGAGCTGGGTCAGGAATACATCACCACCGCCCGCGTAAAAGGTATGCCCGAACGGCGGGTGATCTGGGTTCATGCCATGAAGAACGTCATGGTGCCGCTGATCACCGTCGTCGCCCTGTCCTATGCCTATCTGCTGGAAGGGGCCGTGCTGACCGAGACGATTTTCGGCTGGCCCGGACTGGGCAGCTATATCACCGATGCACTCTTGGTGGGCGACATGCCTTCGGTTCTGGGCGGCACAATCGTGGTGGGCGTCTGCTACATCGGGCTGAACATGGTCTCTGACCTGCTTTACAAGCTGGTCGATCCGAGGGCGCGGGCATGACGACACTTGTGGACTGGCTGCGCGACCCCTCGCCCACCTCGCGCCGTCAGGCGCGTCTGGGGCAAAGCTATCTGGCGTGGCTGCGGCTTAAACGGAACCATCTGGCAATGATCGGGCTGGCCATTGTGGCGCTGCTGGTGATCGTCGCGGCCCTGGCACCCTGGATCACCCCGCACGATCCGATCACCCAGAATCTGCGCGAACGCCTGCAACCGCCGCTGACGGCGGGGCACATCCTTGGCACCGACGATTTCGGGCGCGATATCCTGTCGCGCCTGATCATGGGCAGCCGGATCACGCTGTTCATCATCGCGCTGGTCGCCGTGACGGCCCCGGTGTTCGGCCTGCTGGTCGGCACCGTCGCGGGCTATTTCGGCGGCTGGACCGATGAGATCCTGATGCGGATCACCGACATCTTCTTGGCCTTCCCCAAGCTGATCCTTGCGCTGGCGCTGGTCGCCGTGTTGGGGCCGGGGATGGAAAATGCGGTGCTGGCTATCGCCATCACCTCCTGGCCGCCTTACGCCCGCGTGGCGCGGGCCGAGACGCTGACCGTCCGGAACTCTGACTATATCGCCGCCGTGCGGTTGCAGGGTGCCAGTGCAGCCCGGATCATCTGGGGCCACATCATGCCGATGTGCATCCCTTCGGTCATCATCCGCGTCACGCTGGACATGGCAGGGGTTATCCTGATCGCTGCCGGTCTGGGCTTTCTGGGCCTTGGCGTGCAGCCGCCGATGCCGGAATGGGGCGCGATGATCTCGGCCGGGCGCAAATACCTGTTTGAACAATGGTGGGTCGCCACCATGCCGGGGATGGCAATCTTCATCGTCAGCCTCGGCTTCAACCTGTTGGGCGACGGGTTGCGTGACGTGCTTGACCCGAGGAATAGCGGCAAATGACCCTGCTTTCGGTAGAAAACCTGCGCGTGACCTTCGACACCGAGGCCGGTGTGGTCGAGGCCGTGCGCGGCGTGTCGTTCTCGCTGGGCCGCGAACGCCTTGGAATCGTGGGCGAAAGCGGATCGGGCAAGACCCAGACCGGTCGTTCCGTGCTGCGCCTCATCCGCCCGCCGGGGCGGATCGAGGCGGACCGGATGAATTTCGACGGCATCGACCTGATAAAGGCGTCAGAGCGGGACATGCGCGCCCTGCGCGGCCCCCGTATCGCCATGGTGATGCAAGACCCGAAATACTCGCTGAACCCCGTGATGCGGGTGGGCCAGCAGTTGATGGAAGGCCTGCGGCGGCGCGACGGCATGGGGAAAAAGGAAGCCCATGCCAAGGCGATCGAGGCGCTTGCGGCGGTGCAGATCCGCGACCCCGAGCGGGTGATGGACGCCTGGCCACATGAGCTGTCTGGCGGCATGGGCCAGCGGGTGATGATCGCCATGATGCTGATCCCCAACCCCGACCTGCTGATTGCCGACGAACCCACCAGCGCCTTGGATGTGACGGTTCAGGCCGAGGTGCTGTCGATCCTCGACAACCTCGTGCGCACCCGCGGCATGGGCCTGATCTTCATCAGCCACGACCTGCGCCTTGTCTCGCGGTTCTGCGACCGGGTGCTGGTGATGTTCAAGGGCAAGGTGGTCGAGGAACTGCCCGCCCGCGACCTGATGAAGGCGCAACATCCCTATACCCAAGGTTTGCTGAACTGCCTGCCCCGCATCGGCGGCCCGCGCGAACCGCTGCCCGCCCTTGACCGCAACGCAGACTGGGCACGCTGACATGGCCTTGATTGAAATCGAAAACCTTTCCGTCACCTTCACTGCCAAAGGCCGCCCGGTCCGCGCAGTCAAGGGTGTGTCGCTGGCTGTCGAACAGGGCGAAAGCTATGGTCTGGTGGGCGAAAGCGGCTCTGGAAAATCCACCATCCTGCGCGCGATCTGTGGTCTTGCGCCGGTCTCGGGCGGCACCATCCGCATCGGCGGTCAGCCCCTGCCCTCGCCCCGCGGCGCCGACTTCAGCCGCCGGGTGCAGATGGTGTTCCAGGACCCCTACGCATCGCTTCACCCCCGCCACACCATCGATCGCACCCTGTCCGAACCCCTTGCCATCCATGGCATCGGCAATACCGATCAGCGCGTGACGCAAGCCCTGAAAGACGTTGGCCTGCCGCCCAACTTTCGCTTTCGCTTTCCGCATCAGCTTTCCGGTGGCCAACGCCAACGCGTCGCCATCGCCCGCGCCCTGATGCTGGAGCCCTCGATCCTGCTTCTGGACGAACCGACCTCTGCCCTTGACGCATCGGTTCAGGCCGAAACGCTGAACCTGCTCAACCGCCTGTGCGCCGAACGCGGGCTGACCTTCCTTATGGTCAGTCACGACCTCGCCGTGATCGACCATATGTGCGACCGCATCCTGGTCATGCAGCACGGCCAGGCGGTCGAGGAACTGCCGCGAGAGGCCCTCGCCAAGGCTGAAATGAAGACTGACTATGCCCGCTCCCTGTTCGCCGCATCGGCGGACAGGATGCTGGATGCCTGACTTCATCTTGGCCCAAATATCCTGGGGTCCGGGGCAAAGCCCCGGTCCTGCCCGAACCACAAGGACGACCCGATGATCCCCGTATTCGACGGACATAACGACCTGCTCCTCCGCTTGCACAACGCCCCGGAAAAGCGCGCGGAAATCTGGCTGACCGGCGAGGGCAAAGGCCATCTCGACCTGCCGCGCATGAAGGCGGGCGGGTTCGCAGGCGGCTTTTTCGCCATCTACATTCCCTCGCCGCATACCGACGACGGCACCGACTACATGGCGGCGATGGAAAACCCACCCTTCCGTCTGCCGCTACCCGACCTGATCGACCATACCGCCGCACAACCCGTCGCCCTGTCGATGGCGGGCCACTTGCGCTGGATGGAACGCGCCTCTGACGGGCAATTCAAGGTCTGCACCACGGCGGCCGAGCTGCGCGACTGTCTCGCCAGGGGCATCATCTCCGGCATCATGCATATGGAGGGCGCCGAGGCGATCGGCCCCGACCTCGACGCGCTCTACCTTTATCACGACATGGGCCTGCGCAGCCTTGGCCCGGTCTGGTCACGCCCCACCGTCTTCGGCAACGGCGTGCCCTTTGCCTTTCCGTCGTCACCCGACACAGGCGACGGGCTGACCGAAGCGGGCAAGGCGCTGGTCAAACTCTGCAATCGGCTGAAGATCATGATCGACCTAAGCCACATCAACGAAAAAGGCTTCTGGGATGTGGCCGCGCTGACGGACGCGCCCCTTGTCGCGACCCATTCCAATGCGCATGTGATCACTCCCTCATCCCGCAACCTGACCGACAAGCAACTGGCCGCAATCCGCGAGTCCGGTGGCATGGTTGGCCTCAACTACGCCACGTCCTTCCTGCGTCGCGACGGCAAGCAGTCGGCCGATATGGACTGGACCGATGTTCTGGCCCATCTGGATCACCTGCTTGAAAAGCTGGGCGAAGATCACCTTGGCCTTGGCTCTGACTATGACGGCGCCACAATCCCGCAAGGCATCACCGATGTGGCGGGCCAGCAGAACCTTGTGCAGGCGATGCGCGACCATGGCTATGGCGAGGCGTTGCTGCACAAGATCTGCCACGAAAACTGGTTCCGCCTGCTCGGAGCAACCTGGGGCGCCTGAGCCCCTTGCCATTTGCCCTTCTGCAAATACTCCGGGGGTCAGGGGGCAGCGCCCCCTGCCTTCCCTGACCCAAAAGCCACAAGCCTTTTTCTAACCCCTCCAATCCCTTGGGTTTCGCTGGACCGGCCCGCACGACATTTGCTATGGTCGCTTCAAACGGGGCGCTACGACCCCGACACCTGAGGCACCATGGCGTTTCCAGAGCGGTTTTCTAAGCTGCCCGATTATGCGTTTCCGCGCCTGCGGAAGCTGCTCGATTCCCACCAACCGGGGGGCGAGCCTGTTGCGATGACCATCGGCGAGCCGACGCATCCGATGCCCGAGTTCGTCGGCCCCATCCTTGCGGCGAACCTCGCGGGCTTTGGCATCTACCCGCCGAATGACGGCACGCCGGAACTGCTGGCGGCGATTTCCGGCTGGATCGCCCGGCGCTATGGCGTGCAGGTCGCGCAGGACCGCCTCATGGCGCTGAACGGCACGCGTGAGGGGCTGTTCAACGCTCTGGTAGCCCTGTCGCCAGAACAGAAAAACGGGCAGCGCCCGGCGGTGCTGATGCCGAATCCGTTCTATCAGGTCTATGCGGTGGCCGCGCTGACCGTGGGGGCCGATCCCATCTATGTGCCCGCCGTTGCCGCCAATGGTTTCCTGCCCGATTATGCCAGCCTGCCGCCCGAGGTGCTTAACCGGGTGACGGTGGCCTATATCTGCTCGCCCGCGAACCCGCAGGGGGCGGTGGCCAGCCGGGACTATTGGGCGAACCTGCTGGCACTGGCGGAAAAGCACGATTTCATCGTCTTCGCCGATGAATGCTATTCCGAAATCTGGCGCAGCGCCCCGCCGCCCGGCATCTTGCAAGTCGCGGCCGAGGTGGGGGCCAACCCCGAGCGTGTGTTCAGCTTTCATTCGCTGTCGAAGCGGTCAAACCTGCCCGGCCTGCGCTCTGGCTTTGTCGCCGGTGGGCAGCAAGGCATCGCGCAGATCCGCAAGCTGCGGTCTTTCGCCGGGGCCCCGCTGCCTCTGCCCATTCAACGGGTCAGCGAGGCGGCTTGGGCCGACGAGGCGCATGTGCAAGCCAGCCTCGCGCTTTATCACGAGAAATTCGCCATCGCGGCACAGGTCTTTTCCGGCCTGCAAGGGTTCGACCTGCCCGAAGGTGGCTTTTTCCTGTGGCTGCCGGTCGAGGATGGCGAGGCGGCCGCACTGAAACTATGGCGCGAAACCGGCGTGCGGGTGCTGCCCGGCGCTTACCTTTCGCGTGATGTGAACGGGGAAAACCCCGGTAAAGGGTATATCAGGGTCGCACTTGTGGCCCCAAAGCAAGAAATGCAGCGCGGGCTGATCACGCTTCGCGACTGCCTCTATTGAGGGACAGGCAGAATGGCATCCTATCAGGTCCGGCAGCGCGATCCGCTTCTTGATCAGAACACCCAAGCCATGCTGGAAAAGCGCGGCCGCGAGTTGCTGGGCCTTGGCCTGCTGCTGGCAGGTCTTGCGTTCTTCATCATGCTTTGGAGCTATTCGCCCGACGATCCGGGCTGGATGGTAGCCTCGGACAAGCCGGTTTCCAACGGGCTGGGCAAGTTCGGCGCAGCCCTGTCCTCGACGCTGGTGATCATCGGCGGCAAGGGGGCCTGGGGCATTCCGTACGTGCTTTTCGCCTGGGGCCTGCGGTTCGTGATGCACCGTGGCGCGGACCGCGTGGTCAGCCGCATGGTGTTTGCCGTGATCGCGGTGGCCATGGGGTCAGTCTATGCGGCCACGCTGGTGCCGGGCGCGGAG
>DDEX01000119.1:0-136 GCA_002336845.1 Rhodobacteraceae bacterium UBA1943 | reverse complement strand
GGCTGTTTGGCGATACGGTTCTGGGCGCCATCCTGGGGGTGGTTCCGGGCGGTGCGGGCATTGGGCTCAAGATCGCCTCGGCCGGATCGGGGATGATCCTGATCGTGCTGATGCTTTATGTGATGGGCTTTGATCT
>DDEX01000061.1:22755-22880 GCA_002336845.1 Rhodobacteraceae bacterium UBA1943 | reverse complement strand
GCGCCCACAGCGGCCAGGGCTGCACAGGCGTCAGTGCCAGCGACAGTGCGGTGGTCGATCCAAGAAGTCTTTTCATCCCAAAGTCCTTTCCGGTTGCCGGAGCCGCCGATTCCATGGCGGGCAGC
>DDEX01000061.1:6466-22730 GCA_002336845.1 Rhodobacteraceae bacterium UBA1943 | reverse complement strand
CATATCAGGCAGCGACTTGCCGCCCCGTCGCCGCCTGTCAGGCGATAGCAGGGCCCAGCAGACCCATCAGCCGCGCCTTTTCGCCACTGTCATCCGCATCGGAAATCGCTTGGCCCAAAGCCGCCAGAGAGGCGATGGAATGGCCCGCGCGAAAGCTGTCAACATGCGGCAGCAGGGCGCGTATGCCGCTGGCCTTGGGCGCGAACCCCTCCCAGCGCAGCAGCGGGTTGACCCAGATNNACATGGCGCGGACGCCCGACGCCTTGGCCTGGAATTCCGAATAGCGCAGCAGCGGGTTGACCCAGATCAGCCGGCGGCAGGAAAGGTGCAGGCGCTGCGCCTCGGCGGCCAGTTGGCCCGCCCCCGCCTGCCCGCCGTCGTCGCGGTCAAGCCCATCGGTGATCAGCAATACCACTGCCCCCTGCCCCAGAACCCGCCGCGACCAGTCACGGTTGAAGGCCCGCAGGCAAGCGCCGATACGGGTGCCGCCCGACCAGTCCTGCGCCTCGGCCCCAGCCGCCGCAAGCGCCTGATCGACGTCACGCCGCGCCAGATGGCGGGTGATGTTGGTCAGCCTTGTGCCAAAGGTAAAGGCGTGCACCTGCGCCCAACCCTGCCCCTTGCGGTTGGCAACGGCGTGAACAAAGTGCAGCGCCATGCGGCTATACTGGCTCATCGAGCCGGAAATGTCGCACAGCACCACCAGATTGGGCCAACGGATGCGGGGCTTGCGGTGGCTGAGGGCAAGAACCTCGCCCCCGGTGCGCAGGGCGGCGCGAAAGGTGGCGCGCGGATCGATCCGCGGCCCGAAGGTGGCGGCCTGCATCCGCCGGGTCGGCAGCGGTCTTACGGGCAGGGACAGGCGGGCCAGCATCCGCTTTGCCTCGGCCATCTCCTCGACCGACATCAGTTCGAAATCGAGTGTCTTCAGCCGTTCCTCGGCGCTGGCGGTGGCGCTGGCATCAATCTCGATCTCGGGCTCCGGCTCCTTTCCGGGCAGGTCGGGTGCGGCGGGGGCCGCCCCATCCAGCAGCGCCTGCGCCGCACGTTTTTCGGCGGCAACGGCGGCGCGGTCGGGCTGCGCGCCGCGCACTTGCGGCAACAGGAACGACATCATGTGTTCCAGATACTGCGGATCGCGCCAGAACAGCCGGAAGACCTGATCGAAGACCGCACGCTCTTCGGGGCGCGAGACGAGGCAGGCGTGCAGCGTCCAATAGAAATCCTCGCGCCGGGTGAATCCTGCGGCGGCGACGGCGCGGATGGCAAAGAGGATGCGGGCCGGGCCGACCGGCAGGCCCGCCCGGCGCAGGGCGCGGGCGAAATGGGTGATGTTGTGGCTCAGCTTACCGTCTGGCGGCAGGGTTTGCGCCTGTGTCATCCGGCGGCGGCGGGGGTTTCACACCNNCCCGCACCCCCGTGGGATATTTGGGAACAGATGATGAGATCATCGGGCGCCTGCAACGCGGGCGAGGTTTTGCGCGTGGATCGCCTCGTAAGGCTGGAAATAATGCAGGTTGCCCGCGTCGAGGTGGGGTTTCAGCAGGCTTTGCAGTGGCAGGTCGGCACGGCGGGCAATCAGGGCGCGGGTGTAATCGGCGGTGGCGGCGATCAGGCCCGGCGGATAGCCGCCCGCCGCGATGATGTCGGACGCGCCGTGATTTGGCAGGATGCGGGTCGGGTTGAGGGCGGCAAGCCGCGCCAGATCGGCCAGATGGCGCGCAAGGTGGTCTGGTTCGCTGACATAGGTCACGGTATCTTCCACCGTATCGCCCGCCAGCAGAATGCCGCGATCGGGCAGCCACAGGGCGGTGGCATCGTCGGAATGGATGTCGAAGGTCAAAAGCTCGACCCGCTCTCCGAAACCGTCCAGAGCAAGGCGGGTATCGAACAGGCGGGTGGGCAGGATCAGCGGATTGATCGCCGGGGGGCTGTCATAGGTGCCGGCCTCGATCTGCGGTTGATGCGCGGTAAGGTGGGCCGCGGTGCGCGGATTGGCGATGACCTCGCAATCGGCGAAAGCCTCGGTTCCGGCGACATGATCAAGATGCCAGTGCGACAGCACGACGGTGAAATGCCGCGCGCCGCGCGCGGTCAATTCGGCGCGGATGGCGCGGGCCCGGTCGGGGGCGACGTGGGTATCATAAACCAGCGCACGGTCGCCATGGATCAGCGCATAGCTGGCGATGCCAAGCGACAGCGCGCCATCATCGACCCAGTTTTCCTGTGGCAGATAGCGGACACCATCGCGCCCTTCGTAAAAGGCCAGCAGCCCCGGCGCAGGTTCCAGCACGCGCATCATGCCGCCAGCCCCTTGCGAACCTGATCGAGCAGCTTCGTCGCCTCCATCCCCGCGATCTTCTGGATGTCGTCCTGATACTTCAGGATCGCGCCCAGCGTATCGGCGATAACCTCGGGCGACAGCGAGACCACATCCAGCGCCAGAAGGCATTTGGCCCAGTCGATGGTTTCGGCGACGCCGGGGCGCTTGAACAGGTCTTCGCCGCGCAGGGCCTGCACGAAAGCCACGACCTCTCGGCTGAGGGTCTCTGCCGCCTCGGGCACGCGGGCGTTCAGAATCGCAAGCTCGCGGTCAAAGGCGGGGTAATCGACCCAATGATAAAGGCAGCGGCGCTTCAGCGCATCATGCACCTCGCGTGTGCGGTTCGAGGTGAGGATGACGATGGGCGCTTCGGGGGCCTTGACGGTGCCAAGTTCGGGGATGGTGACCTGAAAATCGGACAGGGCCTCCAACAG
The DNA here is from genome assembly GCA_002336845.1 of Rhodobacteraceae bacterium UBA1943. Classification (GTDB taxonomy): domain Bacteria; phylum Pseudomonadota; class Alphaproteobacteria; order Rhodobacterales; family Rhodobacteraceae; genus Fuscibacter. Next base: position 19,973 of record DDEX01000061.1, on the reverse strand, counting down.
AAAGGCCTCGAAGGGTTCATCGGTGCGGTCCAGTTCGTCGATCAGCAGAACGGGCGCGCCACCCGGTTGCGGGCGCATCGCCGCCAAAAGCGGGCGTTCGATCAGGAAGTCTTCGGTGAACAGGCTGGCGCGGCCCTCGGCCTCGCCCGTGCGGACCGCAATCATCTGGGCGGAAAAATTCCATTCCGCGACCGCGCTGGCGGCATCCAGCCCCTCATAGCATTGCAGGCGGATCAGGCGGCGGCCCAACGCCGCGGCCAGAACCTTGGCAATCTCGGTCTTGCCCACACCGGCCTCGCCTTCCAGAAACAGCGGGCGGCCAAGGCGCAGCGCCAGAAAAACCACGGTAGAGAGCGCGCGCGAGGCGACATAACCGTTCTGCGAAAGCAGGGTTTCAACGGCGTCGATCGAAGCGGGTAGCTGGGTCACATCTCGCCCCTCCTGGCAGGCAGCGCCATGCTGGACGGGCGCAAGGCGGCGGTCAATGGGGCTGCCGGGGACCCAAGACCAAAGCATGGCGCTTGCACGCCCCTGCCCGCCCGGTCAATCTGCCGCCATGCAAGCGACCGCCATCCTGACCGTCAAGAACGAGGGCTCCTTCCTGCTGGAATGGCTGGCCCATCACCGGGCCTGCGGGTTCAGCAATGTTCTGGCCTTTTCCAACGATTGCGCGGACGGCACCGATACAATGCTGGACAGGCTGGCCGAAATGGGCTGGCTGACCCATGTCCGCAATGACGGCCCGCACGAACAGGGCCCGCAATGGAGCGCGCTGAAACGGGCCGAAGGGCACCCGGCGCTGGCCGATGCCGACTGGCTGGCGGTGCTGGACGTGGATGAATTCGTCAACATTCATACGGGCGACCGGACGCTGGCCGCCCTGACAGCCGCCCTGCCGCAAGCGGACGCGATTACAATGACATGGCGAATGTTCGGCAATTGTGGCGTCGTTAACGCCGACGGACGCCCAACTCTGGAAACATTCACCCGTGCCGCCCCGGCAACGCTGGCCTGGCCCTGGCGGGCACAGCAGTTCAAGACGCTGTTTCGCAACCGGGGCATCTGGCGCAAGCCGGGCGTTCACCGTCCCCGCGGCCTGGTGCCCGGCCAGAACCCGCTGTGGTTCGACGGGTCGGGGCGTGCCGTGCCGGATCTGGCCAAGGGCAACCGCAGCTTTTCCGACTATCGCCGCGATAACTACCAATTGGTGCAGTTGAACCACTATGCCCTTGGTTCCATGGAAGATTATCTGCTGAAATGCGACCGGGGCCGCGCGAACCGCGATGCCTCTGGCTTTGATATGGGCTATTGGATCGACCGTAATTTCTGCGAGGTCGAGGACCGCACAATCATGGCGACAGACAGCCATGCGCTGCGCGAGGAGCTGCATCGGGACCGGGTTCTTGGCCCGTTGCACCGGCAGGCCTTAGACTGGCGCAAACGCCGGTTTCAGACGCTGATGCAGGATGAATCCTGGCGTGCGCTGTTCGGGCGGCTGCTGATGACCGCCCCAACCCGCGTTCTGGACAAGGCCATGGCAAACCTGATCATTTCTCACGCTGCACGCGCGGAAAACCCTGAAAAACAACCCTAGGTCGCGTCAGGCTGCGGGTCCGAAACAATGTTTCCAGACTGTTTGCCCCAGCCTGCGCTTGCCTGCCGCAATGTGACTTGCCCCGCGTCCTGCCCCGGCCCAAATTCGACCAACATTGACCCCGATTGATCTGCCGAACATTGAACGGAACGGAATCGAATGCCCTACCCAGCCTCCAGCCTTGCCAAGGTTGCCGACGCGCCTGATCGCGACGGCTGGCTGGCGGTCGTTGAGGACCTGACCGAGGACGAAGGCTACATCCATCCGCTTGGGGCACGGCACTGGGCCTTTTTCACCGACGAAGGCCGCGACCTTCTGGTCACGTTCGAGACGATGGAATCGATCCGCGCCCGGCCAGGGCAGATGCCCTTTGGCCATGATGTGGCCCTGCGCAACGGCTGGTCACAGCTTTGCCTGATCAGCGATGGCGACACCTGGTTCCGCGATCCGGCGGTGTATCGGTTCTTCGACCGCCAGGTGGACGATGCCTTTTTCGAGGATTTCGACCGCGTGCTGTTTTACGGCGTTGGCCCCGGTGGCTATGCCGCCTGCGCCTTTGCCCTGACCGCGCCGGGCGCGCAGGTGCTGGCGCTGGCGCCCCATGCCACGCAAAACCCGGTTCAGGCCAGTTGGGACCACCGCTATCCCGAGGCGCGCCTGCTGGATTTCACCACGCGCTATGGCTATGCCCCCGACATGACCGAGGGCTGCGACCATGTCACGCTGCTCTTGGACCCGACCGTGGATGACGATGCGATGCACGCGGCCTTGTTTCGCGCGCCGTGGGTCACGCGGCTGTCGGCCCGCTATCTGGGCGACCGGATCGAACCGGCGTTGCTGCGTCTTGGCCTGCTGCCAGAGTTTGTCGAACTGGCCATGGCAGGCACCCTGAACGAAAGCAGCTTTGGCAGGTTGTGGCGCAAGCGGCGCAACTTTGGCCCCTATCTGCACAACCTTCTGGACCGCACCGAAGGCCGGGGCCACGAAAAGCTGGCCATGATGGTGTGCAGATCGGTGGTGACGCGCCTGAAGGCGCCGCGCTTTATCCGGCGAATGGAACGGTTGATGGCGGCGCGGGCCGAAAAGGCCGCATCCGCCCCCGCCGATGCTGGGCAGGCGGGTTAAAAGCTGTCGGCAATCCGCGCCAGCGTCGCGGCTCGCTCGCGGGTCAGGGCGGTCAGGCAGCCATAGACCAGCAGGGGCTCGGCACTGCCGCCGCGCATCGGATAGCCCTCGGCCTTGCACTCTGCATCGCGAAAGCTGATCCAGGCGCGCTGCGCTTCCAGCAGGGCCTTCTCGCCCCCTTTCAACTCGGCAGGCAATTCGGCATCGGCCGCCTTCAAGGCCGCCAGCGCCCTGGGCCAGACGGTGTTCAGTTCGTCATCGGCCGCCTGCCAATCCTGCGCCGCGCAGATGTTCAGTTCGGATTGCACCACGGCATTGGCGCAATCGATCTTCTCGGCCTGCCCCGCAAGCGGCCAGAGGACCAGCAGCGCGACAAGAGCGTTGCCCCTCATCCCTTGGTCAGCCGCTTTGCATTTGCCCTGGTGCGCTGGCGATAGGGCGCGATGGCCGCCGATGCCACCTGTGCCGGAGAGGCACCCCGCAGCCCGGCCATCATCATGGCCTGAAGCGAATCCTGACTGGCCGCCATCTTTTCCGTGACCATGCGGACGGATTCCCTGGCCGGCATCGGCCACAGCCCCGCCATGCCCGCAAGGCGGATGCCGATGACCATCTGCGCCTCTGCCAGCATCATGCCCGCCTCGACCGAAGGCTTCATCAGATCGAAAAACGTGGGAAATCGCATTGTTGCCTCCGCCTGGATGGAACCAGTTTAGAAATGTTAAGTCTCGGACACCAGTATACATTGGTACAACATGGCAGAATTGCCCCCCGCACATGCCTTGGTACTGGAAAGGTGTCCGCGCTTGCGCTAGGCCCTGTTGCCATGACCCAGACCCTGACGATCCGCCGCCCCGACGACTGGCACCTGCACCTGCGCGATGGCGCGATGCTGAATGGGGTGCTGCCCGAAACCGCCCGCCATTTTGCCCGCGCGATCATCATGCCAAATCTGGTGCCACCCGTGGTGACCGGCGATCAGGCCGCCGCCTACCGCGACCGCATTCTGGCCGCCCTGCCTGAGGGCATGACGTTCGAGCCGTTGATGACGCTGTATCTCACCGAAGGCACCGACGCCGCCGATGTGGCGGCAGCAGCCGCTTCAGGTCTGGTCAAGGCGGTGAAACTTTACCCCGCTGGGGCCACCACCAATTCGCATGGCGGGGTGCGCAACCTTGATGCCGTCATGCCGGTGCTGGAGAAAATGGCCGAAATCGGCCTGCCCCTTTGCACCCATGGCGAGGTGACGACACCCGAAGTGGACATCTTTGACCGTGAGGCGGTGTTCATCGACACCGTGCTGGATCCCTTGCGCCGCCGCCTGCCCGAGTTGCGCGTGGTGATGGAGCATATCACCACCGAGGAGGGCGTGGCCTATGCGGCGGCTGGCGGCAATCTGGCGGCGACGATCACCACGCATCACCTGATCATCAACCGCAATCATATCCTCGTCGGCGGGATCAAGCCGCATTACTACTGCCTGCCCGTGGCCAAGCGCGAAAAGCACCGTCTGGCCCTGCGCCGCGCCGCGACCGGCGGCAATCCGGCCTATTTCCTGGGCACCGACAGCGCCCCCCATGTCGATGCCCTGAAGGAACATGCCTGCGGCTGCGCAGGGTGTTTCACCGCCACCAACACCATGCCCCTTCTGGCCCATGTGTTCGAGGAGGAGGGCGCGTTGGACCGGCTGGAAGGTTTCGCCAGCCTGAACGGCCCCGCCTTCTACCGCCTGCCGGTGAACGAAGGCACCCTTCGCCTGGTCAAACACGACCCCCCCGCCGCCTTTCCCGAAAAGATCTTTACCGAGGCAGGCCCCGTCACCGTCTTCAATCCCGGCTTTCCCGTACATTGGCATGTGGAAGGCTGATTTCATCTTGGCCCAAATATCCCCGCCGGAGGCTCCCCGTGGCCGATGAAGGACGCTCCGCGGGGGATATTTATGCCAAGATGAAGCCTCAACGTGAAAGAGAGATGCCATGATCCCGTCGAACTTCCCGCCCCGCGAAGAAATCGCCCGCCTGACCGCCCGTGCGCTGTTGGAAATCAAGGCGGTGCATTTCAACGCCGAGACGCCCTTTACCCTGGCATCCGGCCTGCCCAGCCCGACCTATATCGACTGCCGCAAGCTGATCTCTTATCCGCGCATCCGCTCTACCCTGATGGACTTTCTGTCGGTGACGGTGATGCGCGACGCGGGGTTTGAGGCGTTTGACAATATTGCGGGCGGTGAGACGGCGGGCATTCCCTTTGCAGCTCTGGTCGCCGAACGTCTGGCGCTGCCGATGACCTATGTGCGCAAAAAGCCGAAAGGTTATGGCCGCAATGCCAGAATCGAAGGCGCGATGACCGAAGGCCAGCGCGTGCTGTTGGTCGAGGATCTGACGACAGACGGCGGCAGCAAGCTGTCGTTCGTCGATGCCATCCGCGAGACGGGCGCGACCTGCGGGCATACGGCGGTGATCTTCTATTACGGCATCTTCCCCGAAACGACCCAGCGGCTGGCCGATCACGGCGTGGCGCTGCATCACCTGTGCACCTGGTGGGACGTTCTGGCCGAAGCCCGCGCCAGCGGCGCCTTCGACGCGGCAACGCTGACCGAGGTCGAGGCCTTCCTGACCGATCCCCGCGCCTGGCAGGCTGCTCGGGCGAAATAGGGGGACAAGTCTGTGGGCGGTTTGTGAGCACTTTCGGCAACGAATCGCCCGGTTACAGCTTTTGGCCCTACCCTCCCCCATATGTGGTAGGTTGTCCTACCTGCCCCACTACGGGCACCGAGTCGCAGCGGGGTTTCCCACAGGGTTGTCCCCGCTTGCCGCAAGACGGCCACAACGGGTACTCCGGGGGCTTCGACGGAGGATGAGATGAACGAGATCGCCAAGCTTACGCCCGCACTGCCAGCGGCGCGGGCCGACGATAGCGAGGTTTTGCCGCAAAACATCGAGGCGGAACAGCAACTTCTGGGCGCCATCCTGACCAACAACGACGTGTTCGACCGCGTGTCGATGCTGGTCAAGGCCGAGCATTTCTTTGACCCGGTTCACCGCCGCATCTTTGAAAAAGCCTCGGCCCGCATCCAGAAGAACGCCCTTGTCAGCCCCGTCACCCTGAAACCTTTCTTCGAGGATGACGAAGGGCTGAAGGAACTGGGCGGCCCCGCCTATCTGGTGCGCCTTGCCGGGGCGGCGATTTCGTCTTTCGCTGCGCGTGACTATGCGCAGATGATCTATGACCTGGCCGTGCGGCGCGAGCTGATCGGCCTGGGCCGTGACATCGCCGCCAAGGCCGCCAAGGTCGAGGTGACATCCGAGCCGAAGGAACAGATCACCGAGGCGGAACAGCGGCTTTACAAGCTGGGCGAACAGGGCGTTGCCGAACGCGGATTTCAAAGTTTTCTCAAGGCGGTAACCGACGCGGTTAACGTCGCCAATGCCGCCTATCAGCGCGGCGGCGGGCTGGCGGGTATTTCGACCGGCCTGATCGACCTTGATAAAAAGCTCGGTGGACTGCACGAAAGCGACCTGATCATTCTGGCCGGCCGCCCCTCGATGGGGAAAACCTCGCTGGCCACCAACATCGCCTTCAACGTCGCCAAGGCCTATCGCCGCGGGCGCAAGCATGACGGCAGCGAAGGCGCGGTGGATGGCGGTGTCGTGGGCTTTTTCAGCCTTGAAATGAGCGCCGAACAACTTGCCGCGCGGATTCTGTCCGAAGCCTCGGAAGTGCCATCGGAAAAGATCCGTCGCGGCGACATGGAGGAGTTCGAGTTCCGCAAGTTCGTTGATGCGGCGAAGGATCTGGAATCCTGCCCGCTGTATATCGACGACACCCCCGCCCTGCCGATCAGCCAAGTCGCCGCCCGCGCCCGCCGGCTGAAACGGACGCACGGCCTCGATGTGCTGATGATCGACTACCTTCAGCTTCTCAAAGGTTCTTCAAAGTCGTCCGAGGCGAACCGGGTGCAGGAAGTTTCCGAAATCACCCAAGGCCTGAAGGCCATCGCCAAGGAGTTGAACATTCCGGTGATCGCCCTGTCACAGCTTTCCCGTCAGGTCGAAAGCCGCGAGGACAAGCGCCCGCAACTGAGCGACCTGCGCGAATCCGGCTCGATCGAACAGGACGCCGATGTGGTGATGTTCGTGTTCCGCGAAGAATATTACCGCGAGCGCGAAAAGCCTGCGGACCACGAACTGGACAAGATGGCCGCCTGGCAGGACATGATGTCGAAATGCCATGGCAAGGCCGAGGTCATCATCGGCAAACAGCGCCACGGGCCGATCGGCACGGTGGAACTGTCGTTCGAGGGCCGCTTCACCCGTTTCGGCAATCTGGCAAAGCCCTGGCAGGACGGGCCCGATCCCGGTTTCTGATCGCAAGAAGCGGGGGCGCTTCGCCCCCCGCACCCCCCGAGAATATTTATGAACAGATGAAGCTGCACATCTTCACATTGGCATAAATATCCCCGCCGGAGGAAGCGGCGCCCGCCACAGGCGCACCCTCAACCGCCCGTTCCGCGGCAGCCCGCATGCGCGGGGTTCGGTGCCCCGTGCGTGCGGCGCCCCCTTCGGGCAATTTCCGCTTGACCCCAAGCCGCCAAAGGTCAAAACCCCTGCCATGGCAACCGGACTCCTCACCATCGACCTTGATGCAATCGCCGCCAACTGGCGCGCGCTTGACCGTGCCTCTGCCTCGGGCGTGCAAACCGCCGCCGTGGTCAAGGCGGATGCTTACAGCCTTGGCGCCGCCCGCGTGGCCCGCGCCCTGGCCCATGCCGGCGCGCGGCGGTTCTTTGTGGCCGTTGCAGAAGAAGGCGCGGCGGTGCGGCAGGCGCTGGGACCGGGGCCGCAAATCTGCGTGCTGTCGGGTCACATGCCCGGCGATACCGAGATGATCTCGGACCTTGACCTGACGCCGATGCTGAACAGCCTTGATCAGGTGACGCGCCATCTGGAATCGCTGCCCGGCCATGCCTTTGGCGTGCAGCTTGATACCGGCATGAACCGGCTGGGCATGGAAGAGGCAGAGTGGGAGGCGGCAGCGCCCTTCGTGTTGGAGGCATCGCCCGAGCTTCTGATGTCGCACCTTGCCTGCGCCGATGAGCCTGATCATGCGCTGAACGAGCTGCAACTGGCGAATTTCCATGCAATGACCGATGGCACAGGCGTGCCCCGGTCGCTGGCGGCGACGGGTGGCATCCTGCTTGGCCCGCGCTATCATTTCGACCTGACACGCCCCGGCATCGGCCTTTATGGCGGCCTGCCCTATGAGGGCGCGCTGCGTGCCGTCACCCTGACCCTGCCGGTGGTTCAGGTGCGAGAGGTGGCGCCCGGTGAGGCAGTGGGCTATTCCGCAAGCTGGGTCGCCGAAGGGCCCTCGCTGATCGCCACGCTGCCCGCCGGTTACGCCGATGGCTTGCGGCGCGGCATGTCGAACCGGGCCGTTTTGTGGGATGGCGACACGCCCTGCCCCTTGGTCGGCCGGGTGTCGATGGACCTGATCACGGTGGATGTGACGCATCTGAAAGAGGTGCCGAAGACGCTCGACATCCTTGGCCCACATCAGGGGCCGGACGATCTGGCCGATGCAGCCGGCACCATCGGGTATGAGATTTTGACCAGCCTGGGCCCGCGCTACACGCGCCGTTATCTGGAAGGCCGGACGTGAGCCTGACCGGCTTTCTTGCCGCCCTTGGCCGCCCCGTCCTGCGGGCGCTGGCCGCGCTTGGCCGGGTGGCGATCTTTGCGGGCGAGGTGATCAGCCATCTGTTCCGCCCGCCGTTCTACGGACGAGAGTTCCTGACCGCGCTGATCCAGATCGGCTGGCTGTCGCTGCCCGTCGTGGGGCTGACGGCGATCTTTACCGGCGGTGCCCTTGCGCTGCAAATCTATGCCGGTGGCGCGCGGTTCAACGCCGAGGCGGTGGTGCCGCAGATCGTGGCCATCGGCATGACTCGCGAACTTGGCCCCGTTTTGGGCGGGCTGATGGTGGCGGCACGGGTCGCAAGCTCCATCGCGGCCGAACTGGGCACGATGAAGGTGACCGAGCAGATCGACGCGCTGACCACACTTTCCACCAACCCGATGAAATATCTGGCGGTTCCACGCATTCTGGCCGCCACTCTGGCCGTGCCGGTTCTGGTGGCGGTGGGCGATTCCATCGGCATTGCGGGCGGCTGGCTGGTCGGCATCAGCCGGCTGGATTTCAATGCGGCGAGCTATCTGAAGAACACCACCGACTTTTTGCAATTCTGGGATGTCGGCTCGGGTCTGGTGAAGGGGGCGGTCTTCGGCTTCATCGTCGCGCTGATGGGCTGCTATATGGGCATGACCTCTGGGCGCGGGGCGCAAGGCGTGGGGGCGGCGACCAAGGCGGCGGTGGTGGCAGCCTCGGTCCTGATCCTGGCGTCGAACTATGTGCTGACAGAGGTGTTCTTCTCGGCATGATAGAGCTTTCCGGCGTTCACAAATCCTTTGGCGAGAACCGCGTGCTGCGCGGGGTGGATCTGCTGATCCCCAAGGGACAGTCTATGGTGGTGATCGGCGGGTCGGGCACCGGGAAATCGGTGCTCTTGAAATGCGTGCTGGGACTGGTGCGGCCAGATCGGGGCACGATTACCCTGGACGGGGTGGATGTGACGAAAGGCGACCGCGATGCCTTTCTGGCGCGGTTCGGGATGCTGTTTCAGGGCGGGGCCTTGTTCGACTCGCTGCGCGTCTGGGAAAACGTCGCCTTTCGCCTGCTGCGCGGCAGCCTGAAGCGGCCCAAGGCCGAGGCGCGCGCGATTGCGGTGGAAAAGCTGCGCCGCGTGGGCCTGAAGCCCGAGGTGGCCGACCTTTACCCCGCCGAACTGTCGGGCGGCATGCAAAAGCGCGTGGGCCTGGCCCGCGCCATCGCGGCCGAACCCGAGATCATCTTTTTCGATGAGCCGACCACGGGGCTGGACCCGATCATGTCGGGCGTCATCAACGAATTGATCCGCGAGATCGTGGTGGAAATGGGCGCGACGGCCATGACCATCACCCATGATATGAGTTCCGTCCGCGCCATCGCCGACCGGGTGGCGATGCTGCATCAGGGCGTGATCCAGTGGACCGGCGGCGTGGCAGAAATGGACGCCACGCCAGACCCTTATGTGCAGCAGTTCATCCATGGCCGGGCGGATGGGCCGATTGAATCGGTGCGCTGAATGCGCTGGCTGAATCTTGCCCTTCTCATCCTGTTCCCGCTGTCATGGTTTGCGCCGCTGATGCGGGCTGCCGTGCTGCCGCTGTTCGGGATGGATGAGATTTCGGTGGTCACTGGGCTGCAATCCTTGTGGGGCAGCGATGCGGCACTGGCGCTGCTGGTGACGTTCCTTGCCGTGTTTGCCCCCTATGCCAAGACCATCGGGCTGGCGCTGATCCATTTCGACCTGCTGAAACCCGCCGCCCTGCCGGTGCTGTCCATCCTTGGCAAGCTCGCCATGGCGGACGTGTTTCTGATCGCCCTTTACATCGTTCTGGCCAAGGGGGCGGGCGTGGTGACGGTGGAAACCGCCTGGGGGCTGTGGCTGTTCACCGGCTGCATCCTGACCTCCCTCCTGATTTCACTCCGCAGCGCGCGGGGCTGATGTCGGCGGCGGGGGTTTCACACCCCCGCACCCCCGTGGAGTATTTCCAGAAGGGCAAATGCACAGACGGTGTTGCATTTGCCCTTCTGGAAATACTCCGGGGTCCGGGGCAGCGCCCCGGTCCGACCTCGGGGCTTGAGAACCCGTCCGTTTCACGCGACAAGACCCTATGAGCAAAGCCGGACCCTCCTTCACCTGCACCGCCTGCGGTGCGTCGCATCGCAAATGGCAGGGCCGGTGTGAGGCCTGCGGAGCCTGGAATTCCATCGTCGAGGAGGCGCCCTTGTCGGCAGGCCCCAAGGCGCTGGGAGGAAAGGGCAAGAGCCTGGCCCTGTCCGATCTGTCGGGCGTCGAGGCACCACCGCCCCGCGTGGGGTCGGGGATGGAGGAGCTGGACCGGGTGCTGGGCGGGGGCCTCGTGCCTGCCTCGGCGGTGCTGGTGGGCGGGGATCCGGGGATCGGGAAATCGACGCTCTTGTTGCAGGCGGCGGCAAGTTTTGCCCGCAAGGGGCTGAATTGCCTTTACATCTCGGGTGAGGAAGCAAGCGCGCAGGTGCGGATGCGGGCGCAGCGGCTGGGGCTGGCGGATGCGCCGGTACGGCTGGGGGCAGAGACCAACCTGCGCGACATCCTGACCACGCTGGATGCCGAACGCCCGGGTCTGGCGATCATCGATTCGATCCAGACCATGTGGCTGGATACGGTCGACTCGGCGCCCGGCAGTGTTTCTCAGGTGCGCGCGGCGGCGCATGAGCTGGTGACCTTTGCCAAGCGGCGCGGGGTGGCGGTGATACTTGTCGGTCATGTCACCAAGGATGGCCAGATTGCCGGGCCGCGCGTGGTGGAACACATGGTCGATACCGTTCTCTATTTCGAGGGCGAGCGCGGGCATCAGTTCCGCATCCTGCGCGCGGTGAAGAACCGCTTTGGCCCGGCCGATGAGATCGGCGTGTTCGAGATGACCGGCGGCGGGCTGAGCCAGGTCACCAACCCCTCGACCCTGTTCCTGTCGGAACGCGGCCAGCCCAACCCCGGCTCTGCGGTCTTTGCCGGGATCGAGGGCACGCGGCCGGTGCTGACCGAAATTCAGGCGCTGGTTGCCCCCAGCCCGCTTGGCACTCCGCGCCGCACGGTGGTTGGCCTCGACTCGGGACGGCTTTCAACGATTCTCGCCGTGCTGGAGGCGCGCTGCGGCATTCCCTTTGCGGGGCTTGACGTGTTCCTGAACGTGGCCGGGGGGATGCGCGTGACCGAACCTGCCGCCGACCTTGCGGTGGCCGCGGCCCTGTTGTCGGCGCGCGAGGATGTCGCAATTCCCCCCGAAACGGTGCTTTTCGGCGAAATCAGCCTGTCGGGCGCGCTGCGCCCGGTGGGCCAGACCGAAAACAGGTTGAAAGAGGCGGCGAAACTTGGTTTCTCACAAGCCATTGCGCCCAGCCGGTCGAAGGCGGGCATGGTAGAGGGAATGAGTGTACGGGAAATGCCCGACCTTACGGCCTTTACCGGAGAGATGTTCGGAGCGGGCTGAGACCCGCCGGAGGGTGTGATGGAAGGCTTCACTCTGGTCGATGCGGGCGTTGCCGTCATCATAGTGCTGTCTGCAATCCTGGCCTATTCGCGCGGTTTCGTGCGCGAGGCGATGGCGATTGTCGGCTGGGTCGGCGCAGCGGTACTGGGTTATGCCTTTGCGCCCGCCGCACAACCGCTGGTCAAGGAACTGCCGGTGGTGGGCAAATTCCTGGGCGACAGTTGCGAATTGTCGATCATCGCCTCTTTCGCTGCGGTCTTTGCGGTGGGGCTGATCCTCGCCTCGCTGTTCACGCCATTGTTTTCCTCGGTGGTGCAGCGGTCGGCTCTGGGCGGCATCGATCAGGGCCTTGGGTTCCTTTTCGGCGTGGTGCGCGGCATCCTTTTGGTTGGCGTGGCCTTTCTGGTCTATGACCGCGCGGTGGCCGCCAATACCGTGCCCGAAGTTGACAATTCGCGCGCAGCCAAGATTTTCGCCTCGTTCCAGGCCAATATTGATGCCGCCGTGCCCGATGATGCGCCGGGCTGGATCGTGTCGCGCTACAACAGCCTGACTGCCGTTTGCGCAGGCACCGCTCCTGCTGCAACGCCTGCGCCGGATGCAACCGCCCCGACCGGCAACTGATCGTCACGGAACCGTGACTTTCCGGGGGTGACTTCCCGGCGGCAAGGGCCTACATGGTGCGCCATAAGCCCACAGGATTCGGAGAGCCCATGCGCCGCTTCCCCGCCCACCCGTTTCAGCCGCTGCAAGACGGCGACAAGCTGAAGGAAGAATGTGGCATCTTCGGCGTGGTCGGCGTGGCAGATGCGGCAAGCTTCGTCGCCCTTGGCCTGCACGCCCTGCAACACCGCGGGCAAGAGGCGGGCGGCATCGTGACCCACGATCCCGAGCACGGGTTCAACTCGGCCCGCCGCTTCGGCTATGTGCGCGACAACTTCACCAAGGCCGACGTGATCGCTACCCTGCCCGGTTCCATCGGCATCGGCCATGTGCGCTATTCCACCGCCGGGTCGAAGGGCGCGACCGCGATCCGCGACGTGCAGCCCTTTTTCGGCGAGTTTTCGATGGGGGGCGCCGCGATTGCCCATAACGGCAACCTGACCAATGCCGCCGCCCTGCGCCGCGAGCTGATCGAGCGCGGCTCGATCTTTCAGTCGTCATCGGACAGCGAGTGCATCATCCATCTGATGGCGCGGTCGATCCAGAAGACGATCTCGGAACGCATCAAGGATGCGCTGCGCCGGGTTGAAGGCGCGTTCAGCGTCATCGCCATGACGCGCACCAAGCTGATCGGGGTGCGCGACGCGCTTGGCGTACGCCCGCTGGTTCTGGGCCGCGTGGGCGATTCGGGCTGGGCACTTGCCTCGGAGACCTGCGCGCTCGACATCATCGGCGCCGATTTCGTGCGCGAGGTCGAGCCGGGCGAGATGGTGATCATCGAGGGCAACAAGATCGAATCCTCGCGTCCCTTCGGTGTGGCGAAGTCGCGGTTCTGCATCTTTGAACAGGTGTATTTCAGCCGCCCCGACAGCCAGTATGGCGGCCGTTCGGTCTATGAGACGCGACGCCAGATCGGCGTGGAACTGGCCAAGGAATCGCCGGTCGAGGCCGATATTGTCTGCCCGGTGCCCGACAGCGGCACCCCGGCGGC
>DDEX01000061.1:0-6444 GCA_002336845.1 Rhodobacteraceae bacterium UBA1943 | reverse complement strand
CAGATCCGCAACATGGGCGTGCGGCTGAAGCTGAACGTCAACCGCGCGCTGATCAAGGGCAAGCGCGTGATCCTGGTCGATGACTCGGTCGTGCGCGGCACCACCAGCCGCAAGATCAAGGACATGATCCTTGAGGCTGGCGCGGCAGAGGTCCATTTCCGCATCGCCTCGCCGCCCACCGCCTGGCCCTGCTTTTATGGTGTCGATACGCCGGAACGGTCAAAACTCCTCGCGGCGACGATGACCGAGGATGAGATGCGTGACTGGATCGGCGTGGACAGCCTGAAATTCATCTCGCTGGATGGCCTTTACCGTGCCGCCGGCGAGGCTGCGGGCCGCGATCCGGCTGCCCCCAAATTCTGCGATGCCTGCTTCTCGGGCGATTATCCGGTCGTCCCCTCGGACAAGATCGAGGAAGGCTTCCAGATGAAGGCGGCGGAATAGGCGCAGAATTGATGCGTGAGATCACGCACCCTACCCCTGTGACGATCCCTGCCGCAGGGTGCGAGTTCACACGCATCGGAATGGCCCATGTCCGCAGCTGAGGTTGACGCCTACCTCTCTGCCCTGCCCGCCGACCAGCGGCAGGCGCTGTCCTCCTTACGCGCCCTCCTTAACACGCTGTTGCCCGACCATGCCGAGGTGATCAGCTACGCCATGCCCGGCTTTCGCCAGCCGGGGCCAAAGGGACGGATGGTGGCGGGCTATGCCGCCTTCGCCCGCCATCTGGGCCTTTACCTCCATTCCGGCAGCATCATCGGCCAGATCGACAGCGCCGGCTTCAAAACCTCGAAATCCGGCATCCTGTTCACCCCCGCCCATCCCCTGCCCGCTGGCCTCGTGGAACGGATCGTCCGGCTGCGCCAGGCCGAGATCGCGGCAAAGGGCCGCTGACGTCGCCCTTGCCCTTTCATCTGTTCATAAATATCCCACGGGGGTCCGGGGGTGTGAAACCCCCGGCGCTTGCAACCGGAGCTGACCCATGACCCAGAAGATCGCCCTTGTCACCGGCGCCTCGCGCGGGCTTGGGGCCGCCCTTGCCGAACAACTGGCCGCGCGCGGCTGGCAGGTCGTCGCGGTGGCACGCACCGTCGGCGGGCTGGAAGAGCTGGACGACCGGGTCAAGGCGCTGGCTCTGCCCGGCGCGGGCGGGCTGACGCTGGCGCCGATGGATGTGACCAACGACGACGCCATGCGCCATCTGTGCCTGTCGATCCACGAGCGTTGGGGCGGCATCGACCTTTGGGCGCATACCGCCATTCACGCGGCCCCGCTTACCCCTGCCGGATCGCTGGACGGCAAGGATTTCGACAAGTCGATCAACATCAACCTGCGCGCCACCGGCATGCTTATACCGATGGTAGAACCGCTGTTGCGCGCCCGGTCGGGAACGGCGCTGTTCTTTGATGACCCACGCGGTGACGAGAAGTTTTTTGGCGCCTATGGGTCCACCAAGGCGGCCCAGATCGCGCTTGTGCGGAGCTGGCAGGCCGAAAACGCCAGCATCGGGCCCCGCGTCCTCCTTGCCTCGCCTGCCCCGATGCCCACCGCCGTGCGCGCCCGATTCTTCCCCGGCGAAGATCGCGCGCCCTTGTCTTCGCCCCGGGCCGAGGCCGCGCGCATTCTGGCCGATATCTGATCCAGCCCCCTGATATCACGCGTATTTTATCCGGTTTTGCGGCGCCGCGGCATCCCCATTGCTTTCCTGCGGCCCCAAGGCTAGCTATCTGCATCCTTCGTGGAGTTCCGGCGCAGTGTCTGGCGACGACAAGACTGATGACCAAGCTGAGGGCGAAGGCTCTCATGGATCTGGCAATCTTGGCCTTCTGGTCCTTGGCTGTATCGGCGTCGTTTACGGCGACATCGGCACAAGCCCGCTATATGCCATGCGCGAAAGCCTGCACGCCGCCAGCCGCGACGGGCTGACACGCGATGATGTGGTGGGTGTTATCTCGCTGTTGATCTGGACGCTGACGCTGATCGTGACGATCAAATATGTCCTTCTGATCATGCGGGCCGACAACAACGGCGAGGGTGGCACCCTGTCGCTTGTGGCCTTGGTGCAGCAGGCGCTGAAAAAGCGGCCAGCCTGGCTGTTGGCTCTGGGGATGGTGGGGATCTCGCTTTTTTTCGGCGATGCGATCATCACGCCGGCCATGTCGGTGCTGTCGGCGGTTGAGGGCATGGTGATCGTGGCCCCCGGTTTCGGCCCCTGGGTCGTGCCGGTCACGCTGGCGATCATCCTTGGTCTTTTCGCGGTGCAAAAGCACGGCACGCAGGCCGTTTCGATTCTGTTCGGACCGATCATGGTCGTGTGGTTCGTGGTGATGGGCGTTCTGGGCGCGATGCATGTCGGCGACGACCTGTCGATTCTGACCGCGCTGAACCCCTGGCACGCCGTCAGCTTTCTCACCCAGAACGGCCTTGCCTCGTTCTTCGTGCTGGGTTCGGTCTTTCTGGCGGTGACGGGGGGCGAGGCGCTTTATGCCGACATGGGCCATTTCGGCCGCAGCCCGATCCGCATCGCCTGGGGCGCGCTGGTGTTTCCGGCCCTTACCCTGTCGTATCTGGGTCAGGGCGCGCTGGTCCTGGCAAACCCTGAGGCCGCCAAAGACCCGTTCTTCCTGATGGCGCCGGACTGGTTTTTGCTGCCGCTGGTGGTTCTGTCGATGACCGCGACCGTCATCGCCAGCCAGGCGGTGATTTCGGGCGCCTTTTCCATGATGAAGCAGGCGGTCCGCATGGGATTGCTGCCACGGCTGGAAATTCTGCACACGTCGGAAAGCCAGTACGGCCAGATCTATCTGCCCAAGGTCAACTTGATCCTGTGCGTGGGCGTGGTGCTGCTGGTGCTGGCGTTCGGGTCGTCCTCGCGGCTGGCTTCGGCCTATGGCATCGCGGTGACGGGCGACATGGTGATCACCTCTTGCCTGGCGCTGGTGTTGTTTTACCGGGCCTGGAAATGGCCGATGCCCGCCGTCATTGCAGTGGTCGGCCCGCTGCTGGTGATTGAACTCTTGTTCCTTGCCGCCAATGCGATGAAGTTTCTGGATGGCGGCTACATCCCGATCATGATCGCGACCAGCATGGTCGTGCTGATGTGGACCTGGCTGCGCGGCACGGCCCATGTGCTGGCGCAGGCCCGGCGGGGGGCGGTGACCATCCAGCAACTGGCCGCCATGCTGCAAAAATCCTCGCGTCTGGTGGATGTGCCAGGCACGGCCGTGTTCCTGACGTCCGACCCCGACATGGCCCCCGCGGCGCTGACCCATAACCTGAAGCACAATCAGGTGCTGCACGCCCAGAACCTGATCGTCGGGGTGAATATGTCCACCCGGCCCTATGTCTCGAATGCCGACCGGGTTGAAATCACGCCGATCAACGACCGCTTCACCCGGATCGACCTGAATTTCGGCTATATGGAAGAGACGAACGTGCCCAAGGCTTTGGCGCTGGCCAAGAAGAAGGGCATCAAGTTCGACATCATGACGACCTCGTTCTTCCTGAACCGGCGGACATTTAAATCGGCCTCGAAGGGCGGGCTGCCGCGCTGGCAGGAAGATGTGTTCCGCTTGTTGTCGCGGTCAGCCGCCGATGCGACCCACTTTTACCGCCTGCCCACCAACCGCGTGATCGAGCTGGGCCAGCAACTGACGATCTGAAGATGCGCCCAGCGGGTTGGCTGCGCGGCCTTGGCCGTTCAAGCGGCTGTCCGGGCAAGGCCGCTTACAGGGCCCGCAACACCTCGGCGGCGATGCGGTGGCTTTCCAGACGCTTGGCATGGTCATGGATCATGCCGGTCACCATGATCTCATCCGGTTTGTGAAGGTCGATCAGTTCGGCCAGGCGGCGCGCGACCGTTTGCGGGCTGCCGACCGCCGAGCAGCCCAGCACCCTGTCCACCTCGCGCAGCATGGCGGCGGGCACCTCTGACAGATCATGCGTCGGACATGGCAGCTTGCCCGGCCGCCCCAGACGCAACCGGGCGAAGGCCAGCGTCTGCGACGAACGCAGATAGGCCGCCTCTTCATCCGTTGCGGCGGCGCTGACCCCCACGGCCATCATGAAATGCGGGGCCTCCAGCCATTGCGAGGGGCGAAACAACTGGCGGTACTGCGCGGCGGCTTCCTCCAGATGATCGGGGGCGAAATGGCTGGCAAAGGCGTAGGGCAGGCCCAGATAGGCCGCCAGTTGCGCGCCATAAAGGCTGGAACCCAAAATCCATACCGGCACCCCGGTGCCCTCGCCCGGAATGGCGCGCACCGGCGCATCGGCGCGGGGGGCGTCAAGGTAATGCAACAGCTCCATCACATCTTCGGGGAAGCGGTCCACAGGGTCCATGCTGCGGCGCAGGGCGCGCATGGTCACGCCATCGGTGCCCGGCGCACGGCCAAGCCCCAGGTCGATCCGTCCGGGGTAAAGGGTGGCAAGGGTGCCGAAGGCTTCGGCCACCTGCAAGGGCGCGTGGTTGGGCAGCATGATGCCCCCTGCCCCGACACGGATGCTGCGGGTGCCGGCCGCGACATGGCCGATGACCAGCGCGGTCGCCGAACTGGCGATGCCGGGCATGTTGTGATGCTCGGCCAGCCAGAAGCGGTGATAGCCCCAGTCCTCGGCATGGCGGGCAAGGTCCACGGAATTGGCAAGGGCCATGGCGGCATCGCCACCTTCGGGCACGGGGCAAAGATCAAGCAGGGAATAGCGCATGATCGCAAGCTAGGTCTCGCCGGCCCCCGCCACAAGAGAGGCCCCCTCAAGATACTGCGCCTTCAGCACGCGGCGCAGTATCTTGCCCGCTGCCGATTTCGGAATGCCAGCGACAACCCGGATCTCTCGCGGCCGCTTATAGCTGGCAAGCCGGGCTGCAAGGCTGCGTGCAAGGGCCGCGGTATCTGGCACCTGACCGTCGCGCGCCACGACAAAGGCCACAGGCACCTCTCCCAGCGGGCCATCGGGCACGCCGATCACCCCGGCATCGGCAACCGAAGGCTGCGCCAGCAGGGCGGCCTCGATCTCGGCGGGCGGCACCTGAAAGCCGCCTACCTTGATCAGCTCTTTCAGCCGGTCCAGAATGACGGCCTGCCCATCGGCATCGCAAAAAGCCAGATCGCCGGTTTTCAGCCAGCCGTCCGCTGTCAAGGCCGCGGCCGTGGCATCGGGCGCGTTGTGATAGCCCAACATCACCTGCGGCCCCTTGACCCACAACTCTCCTTCCTGCCCCGGCCCCAGATCGTCCCCGGTCTGCGGATCGACGATACGACACAGGGTATTGGGCACCGGATAACCGATACGGTCGGGCCGAGGATCGGTTTCGGGCGCGACATGGCTGACCGGGCTCATCTCGGTCATGCCGTAGCCTTGGGTCACGATGCAGCCCAGACGCGCCGCAACCGCCGCCGCCAGTTCCCCCGACAATGGGGCCGCGCCCGACATCAGCACCCTGACCGAAGACAGGTCATGCCGTTCGACCAGCGGGTGCTTGGCCAGCAGAACCGCAACCGGCGGCGCAATCTTGATCAGACGAGAGCGGTAGCGTTCGACATGCCCCAGAAAGGCCGCCAGTCCGAAGACCGGCATCGTGACCAGCCCCGCCCCGCGCGCCAGAAAGGCGTTCAGCATCGCATTCATGCCGGAAATGTGGAAGAACGGCAGAAACGCCACTGACATATCCCCCGGCCGGATGCCTTGGGTGACGTGAACCTGATCGACATTGGCCACCAGATTGCGGTGCGACAGCCGCACCCCCTTGGGCAGGCCCGTGGTGCCAGAGGAATAGGGCAGCGCCACCACGTCACGCGTAACATCCACCGGAACCTGCGCCAAAAGTGGTGCGGCCATCAGGTCATCAAGGGTTGGCACACCATCGCAAGGGCCAAGACTTGCGATAAACCTGACTGCCGTCTCCACTTGCACAGAGCGGATCAAAGGCACCAGCCCCGCCGCGGCCAGAACCATCCGCGCGCCCGAATCCGCCAGTTGCTGGGTCAGTTCGTGGCGGGTGTAGCCCACGTTCACCGGCGTCACCGCCGCGCCGCACAGCGCGATGGCATGGAACATGACCGCGAAATCGGGGCAGTTCGGCGCCATGATCGCCACCACATCGCCCGGCCCGATCCCCAGCGCCCGCAGCCCGCCCGCAAGGCGGCGCGTGCGGTCGATGAACCCGGCCACGGTCAGCGCCTCGCCGGTAGGTCCGTCGATCAGCACCACGCGGCCCGGATCCTCACCAAGCCCGGCAAAGACGCGCTGGGTAATGGTCTGGTCCGACAGGGGCAGGTCGGGAAAGGGGCTGCAGAAGATCGTCATGGAAACGCCATCGGGAAAGCTGCCGCATCAGCTTACAGGATGGCCCCCGCATCACAATGCCGGCCCGCCCGCCAACAACGGCCGCCGGTGGTGTGGCCTAATTGTCCAGATATTGCGCCTTCAGCACCCGCCGCAGGA
>DDEX01000012.1:46910-71854 GCA_002336845.1 Rhodobacteraceae bacterium UBA1943 | reverse complement strand
ATGTTCTCGATGCAGTCGTCATAGGGCTTGCCGGCGGCGACGGTGGCCTCGAACGGGTAAAGATTGACGATCAGGATATCGATCGGCGCGATGACATGGGCGAGCAGGGCGGCCTCATGCTCGGGGTGGCCGCGCAGGGCGAGCAGGCCGCCATGCACCTTGGGGTGCAGGGTTTTCACCCTTCCGTCCATCATCTCGGGGAAACCCGTCACATCCGACACATCGCGCACCGGCAGGCCCGCATCGCGGATCATGCCAGAGGTGCCGCCTGTGGACAGCAGTTCCACCCCATGGGCGTGCAGGGCGCGGGCAAGGTCCAGCATTCCGGTCTTGTCGGAAACGGAAATCAGCGCGCGGCGGATGGTTACCAGATCGGCAGAGTTGGCGGGCATTGGGGCGGTTCCTCAGGCTAGAGGGGGACGGGCAGATCGTCCCGGTCAAGGTCGCGGATGGCCAGCGGAGTATCCTGTGCCTTGGCCAAGGTCCAGCCCAGCCGGGTCTCTATCCCGATGGCGCGGCCGGAAAGGACGATTTGCCGCGAAGGCCGTGGCTTCAGCCGTCCGGCCTCTAGGAAAACAGAAGGCTCCAGCGACAGGCGGACGTGGCCGTCATGGCGGAATACCCAGATCTCGCTGCTTTTCAGCACCAGCGAGACGGCGGCCCCGCCCATGTCCAGCGTGGCATCGACATCGGGGTGCAGATGAAACCGCAGGGCAAAGGCCACCCCGGTCAGCCCGCCGCGCGTCAGCAGCCGCTCAAAGCGCAGGTTGTTGGCATGGCCTTCGGCAATCAGCGTATCGGCCCCGGCAAGGGTGCGGCCATTGGCGCTAAGGTGCAGGTCGCGGCGGTGGGTCAGGCCGTGCGGGGCGATCCAGCCGTCATGGGCCAGATGCAGGTGAACGCCGGTCGCATCATCGCCTTGCCGGAACAGGGTGACATTGGCCCGGTCGGCCAGTGCCTGTTTGCTGGCATCAAGGCGCGACGAGGAGAAGCCGTCGAGCGCGAGGGTGGAATGCGAGGCCGTGGCACGCCCCGCCTGCCGCCATTCGGCGCCAAAGCTGCGGCCCGATCCGCAAGACACCACCAACGGGCGGCGACCCGATGTGAGTTCGAAGCCAAGGGTCGAGGCATGGGCATCATGGCTGGCGCGGCCCCCCGGGGGCGCCGCAGCATCGACCACCAGCGAGGTGCGCGCACCCTGCAACCGGGCAAAGCCCATGGCGATGCCAAAGCCGCCCTGCGTTGCCGGTTTGATCCCCGCACTTGCCAGCGCCTGATCCAGCCGCCCTTCCACCCCGCGCCCGCCACCGTGAAACCGCGCCAGCCCGCCATCGGCATGGCGCACAAGGCGCAGCGCCGGGGCGATCCGCTCCAGCGCCTGTACCAAGGGCGCGGGCGGGATGCGGCCCGCTTCGGTCAGGGCGCGTTCGGCCCAGCCGAGAAGAGTGAACACCTCCAGCAGATCTTCGGGGTTGCGGGTGGGTATGCCGCCGTCGGCGTCGATTTCCTTGGCGCAGTGCTGAGACAGAGCGGCAACGGCGGGGGGAAGAAGGCGGTCCATGCCGTTCAGGGCGAGGCTGGCGGAAATCAGGCCCGACAGCGCTTCGATCCTTGGCAGGCCCGGGGCGGATTGTGGCCAGCGGCGCGACAGGAACAGGGTTTGCGCGGTCAACTGGTGAAAGAACGGGTCGCTGGAGGCCTTGTCGCGGCCTTGCAGCAGGAAGAGGGCATGGTTGGTCCAGCGGATCAGGCGTCGGGCGATCAGGTCGGGCGACCAGCCCGGACCCTGACCCGTGCCATAGCGCGCGATCCACTCCCAAAGCCAATCTTGCGCGCGGGCACGGGCGGCGGCGTTGCCAAGGGCGGCAAGATCATCCAGCCAGGCAAAGCCGTGCAGCTCAGACAGGAAATCGGGGTCTTGCGGTGGCAGATCCCAGATGGATTTTCCCGGTGATTCGATCAGTTGGCCCGCGAACTGAAAATTCCCGGCGACAAGTTGGCGGCCCCGGGCGTAAAGCCCGATGGAGCGGGGTTCAGGTTGTGCGACAAAGCTGCGCGCGCCCTCTGCCCGCAGCGCACGCCACATCGCCAGCCGATTGCCAAGGCCTGCCCGCCCCATGCGCGATTCTATCCTGCCTGATTAACCCGTTGTTTCCGGGGCTTCGTGCAATCATAGCGAGAAGGGCGCGCAATGTCACCCGGCGGTCGGCTTGCCCGGCGGGCACAATCGCGTCAAAGGTGTCGGGGAAGTGGAGCGAGGCGTAAAGTGACCCCCATTCTGGTGACCGGCGGGGCCGGATATATCGGCTCTCATGCCTGCAAGGTGCTGGCGCGCGAAGGCTATCTGCCGGTGACGTTCGACAGCCTTGTCACTGGCTGGGCGCAAGCGGTGAAATTCGGCCCGCTGGAGCAGGGCGACCTGACCGACCGGGCGCGGCTGGACGAAGTGTTCGCGCGTTGGAAGCCCGCAGCGGTGATGCACTTTGCTGCCCTTAGCCAAGTCGGTGAAGCGATGGCTCAGCCGGGGCGATATTGGCGCAACAACGTCCAGGGCTCGCTGACGCTGATCGAGGCGGCATTGGCGGCGGGGTGCCGGGATTTCGTGTTTTCCTCGACCTGCGCGACCTATGGCGATCAGGACGGGGTGCTGCTGAATGAGGACACGCCACAGGCACCGCTGAACGCCTATGGCGCGTCAAAGCGCGCGATTGAGGATATGTTGCGCGACTTTGCGGCCTCGGACGGGCTGAACCATGTGATTTTCCGCTATTTCAACGTGGCAGGCGCCGACCCGGATGCCGAGGTGGGAGAGTTTCATCAGCCGGAAACCCATCTGATTCCGCTGGTGCTGGATGCGGTGGCGGGGCGGCGCGCGGCGCTGACGGTGCATGGCACCGATTATCCCACGCGCGACGGCACCGCCTTGCGCGATTATGTTCATGTGATGGATCTGGTCGAGGCGCATGTGGCGGGCCTGCGCTGGTTGCAGGACGGCAAAGGCAGCCGGGTGTTCTGTCTGGGCACCGGCACCGGGTTTACCGTGCGCGAGGTGATTGCGGCGGCCGAGGCGGTGACGGGCAAGCCGGTGCCGATCACCGATGGTCCGCGCCGTGCCGGGGATGCGGTGGCGCTGGTGTCGGGCAGCGCGCGGGCCAAGGCGGAACTGGGCTGGGAACCGAAGCGGTCCACCATGGCGCAGATGATCGAGGATGCCGCACGCTGGCATCGTGGCAACGGCTATGGCGCCTGACGGGCCTGCCGTTGCGGTTCTGATGGCAACCTATCACGGCGCGGCCCATCTGGCGGCGCAACTGGACAGTATTGCAGCCCAGGCCCTGTCTCCGCGCTGGTTGGTGGTCAGCGATGACGGATCAACCGACGGAACGCCGGGTCTGGTTCACGATTTTGCCCAGCGGCATCCGGCGATTGAGGTGACGTTGCTGCGCGGGCCGGGGCAGGGGGCGGCGGCGAATTTCCTGCATCTTTTGGCGCATATCCCTGTGGGGGCGGAGTTTGTTGCCCTGTCGGATCAGGATGATGTGTGGCTGGCTGGCAAGCTGGCCGACGGGGTGACGCTGCTGAGAGATTCGGTTCGACCGGGGCTGTTGGGCACGCGGACACTCGTTTGTGATGAGTCGCTGGGCAGGGCGCACCCCTCGCCGTTGTGGCGCAGGCCCTTTGGCTTTGGCCATGCGCTCGTGCAAAGTTTCGCAGGCGGAAACACAATGATGCTGAACCGCGCGGCAATTGCGCTTGTTGCGGGGGCGGCGGCAGAGGCGGGGCAGGTGGTGATGCACGACTGGTGGCTATATCAGATCATCACTGGAGCAGGTGGACAGGTGGTGTTCGATGCTTGCCCCCAGCTTTACTATCGCCAGCATGGCGCGAACCAGATTGGTGCCAACCGCGGGCCAATGGCCAAGCTGCACCGCCTGCGGGCGCTGCTGCGTGGTGATTTTCGGCGTTGGAACGGCATCAATCTGCGGGCGCTGCGGGCGTCGGCCCATCGGCTGACGCCTGAAAACCGGGCGGTTCTGCAAGGCTTCGCGCAATTGCGCGATCTGCCGTTGGGGCCAAGGATTGTGCTGTTTCGTCGTTTGGGCCTGTATCGGCAGGGGGTTGCGGGCACGGCCTCGCTGTGGCTGGCCGTGGCATTGGGCCGCCTGTAGGGCGGGCTGTCGTGGACTTGCCGCAGTTGCATTGTTAAAGTCACTGCGATTTTCGTGCCTTGGAGAGTTGTCTTGCAAATTGACGAAACCGCCCTGCCCGGAGTGGTCATTCTGACCCCGCGCCGTTTTGGCGATGATCGTGGCTTTTTCAGCGAGGTGTGGAATCGCGAAGTGCTGAAGGCGCGCGGCATCGAGATTGATTTCGTGCAGGACAACCACTCCCTATCGCGGCAGGTCGGCACGGTGCGGGGCCTGCATTATCAATCGCCCCCACATGCACAGGATAAACTGGTGCGCTGTGGCGCGGGTGCGGTGCTGGATGTGGCGGTGGACGCGCGGGCAGGCTCGCCCACCTATGGCAAATGGGTGGCGGTGGAACTGTCGGCGGCCAATGGCAAGCAGTTGCTGATCCCCAAGGGGTTCCTGCACGGCTTTGCCACGCTGCTGCCCGACAGCGAACTGCTGTACAAATGTTCCGACGTTTATGCCCCGGCCTGCGATGGCGCGGTGCATTTCGCCGACCCCGATCTGGCCATTGACTGGGGCCTTGACCCGGCAAGGGCGGTTTTGTCCGACAAGGACCGCGCGGCGCAGGCGTTCCGCGATTTCAAATCTCCGTTCACATACGAAGGCTAAGGCGATGAAACTTCTGGTAACCGGGGGCGCAGGCTTTATCGGCTCGGCTGTGGTGCGGCTGGCGGTTTCGCGCGGGCATGAGGTGGTGAACCTGGATGCGCTGACCTATGCGGCCTGTCTGGACAATGTGGCGGATGCGGCGAAATCGAACCTTTACAGCTTTGAGCAGGCCGATATCCGCGACCGCGCGGCCTTGGACCGCATCTTCGCCACCCACCGCCCCGATGCGGTGATGCACCTTGCGGCCGAAAGCCATGTGGATCGTTCGATCGACGGGCCTTCGGATTTCATCGAAACCAACATCACCGGCACCTTCAACATGCTGGAAGCTGCGCGCAGCTATTGGGTGGCGCAGGGCAAACCGGCCTCGTTCCGGTTCCACCATATCTCGACCGATGAGGTGTTCGGCTCCCTAGGCGCCGAGGGCCAATTTACCGAGGAAACCCCCTACGACCCGCGCAGCCCCTATTCGGCATCAAAGGCGGCCAGTGACCATCTGGTGCGCGCCTGGGCCGAAACCTATGGCTTGCCGGTTGTGCTGACCAATTGTTCCAACAATTACGGTCCCTTCCACTTCCCGGAAAAGCTGATTCCGGTGGTGATCCTGAACGCGCTGCATGGCCGCCCGATCCCGGTTTATGGCAAGGGCGAGAATGTGCGCGACTGGCTTTATGTCGAGGATCACGCCGACGCCCTGCTGCTAGTGGTGGAAAAGGGCGTGGTGGGCCGCAGCTACAACATCGGCGGCGAGAATGAGCGGCGTAATATCGACCTTGTGCGGACGATCTGTGCGATTCTCGACAAGAAGCGGCCCAAGGCCACGCCCTATGCGGACCAGATCACCTTTGTCACCGACCGCCCCGGCCATGACGCACGCTATGCGATTGATCCGACCCGTATCCGCGACGAACTGGGCTGGCGCCCGTCTGTCACCGTGGAACAGGGGCTGGAGCGGACGGTTGAGTGGTATCTCGACAATGAGGCGTGGTGGCAGCCCCTGCTGACCCGTGCCGGAGTAGGCCAGCGGTTGGGCAAGGCGTGAGCGACCTGTTCTTCATTGCCAGCAAGACCCTTGGCATGGTGGCCCGTGCCGAGACCTGGATGGTTCTCTGCCTGACTTTTGCGCTGATCGCCCTGTGGCGGGGCCGCCTGCGGGGTGCGCGGGTCTGGGGAACGGCGGGTTTTGTGCTGGTGGCTGGGCTGACGGTGTTTCCCGTGGGCGACCCGCTTCTGCGCGGGTTGGAGGCGCAGTATCCTGCCAATCCGCCGTTAAAAAAGGTCGATGGCATCATTGTGCTTGGCGGGGCTGAAGACATCGCCCCCTATCGCCGCTGGGGCCAGCCCGCACTGAACGAGGCGGGTGAGCGGGCGATTGCAGGGGCCGCGCTGGCGCGCGCCTTTCCGGAGGCAAAGCTGATCTATACCGGCGGCACGGCTTCGTTGACCGGGGCTCAGGCGCCACAGGACCCATCGGACATCATGCGGCAGGTCTGGATGGACCTGGGTATCCCCGCAGATCAGATTGTGGTGGAAGGCCTGTCGCGCAACACCTCGGAAAATGCGCGCTTCACCTGGGATATGGTGCAGCCTGCGCCGGGGCAGACCTGGGTTCTGGTCACATCCGCCTTTCATATGCCACGTTCGATGGAGACATTTACCCGAGCAGGCTGGGCCGGACTGGTGGCCTGGCCGGTTGACTTCCGGTCTGGCGATTCCTGGGGCTGGCGGCTGGATGAGCATTTGTCCGATCTGGATGTGGCGTTGAAAGAGTATCTGGGCCTGTTGGCCTATCGGTGGGCGGGGAAGTGATGCGGCTATTGGTATTCGGGCAAACCGGGCAGGTGGCGCAGGAATTGCAGCGGCGCCTGCCTGCGGGCGTGACCGCGCGGTTTCTTTCGCGGGCCGAGGCCGATCTGGCCGACCCTGCCGCCTGTGCTGCGGCGGTTGCGGCGGCAGAGGTGGAGGCGGTGATCAACGCCGCCGCCTGGACCGCCGTGGACAAGGCCGAAGCCGAAGAGGCGGCGGCCACGGTGGTAAATGGCGATGCGCCGGCCGCGATGGCGCGGGCGGCGGCGGCGCGGGGGCTGCCGTTCCTGCACATTTCAACCGATTATGTGTTTGACGGGCAGGGCACGGCCGCGTTTCGCCCCGATGATCCTGTGGCGCCCCTTGGTGCCTATGGCCGGTCAAAACTGTTGGGCGAACAAGGGGTGCGCGCGGCAGGGGGCAACAGCTTGATTCTGCGCACATCATGGGTGTTTTCGGCCCATGGCGCGAATTTCGTAAAAACCATGCTGCGGCTGGGTGCCGAGCGCGAGGAGTTGCGCGTTGTTGCCGACCAGATCGGCGGGCCGACGCCTGCCGACGCGATTGCCGATGCGCTCTTGGTGTCGGCACGGGCGATGGTGAGCGGGACCAAGGGTGGCACGCACCACTTTTCCGGCGCGCCCGATTGCAGTTGGGCCGATTTCGCCCGTGCGATCATGGCGCAGGCCGGGCTGAAGGCGCGGGTTATCGATATTCCGACCTCGGCCTATCCCACGCCCGCAGCGCGCCCCCCGAACAGCCGGATGGACTGTTCGGCGCTGAACACCGCCTTTGGTATTGAACGCCCCGACTGGCGCACGGCTTTGGCCCGCGTGATTGACGATTTGAAGAAGGACGCATGAGCATGGAACGCAAGGGCATTATTCTGGCAGGCGGCTCGGGCACGCGGCTGTACCCGATCACCCATGCGGTGTCGAAGCAGTTGATGCCGATCTATGACAAGCCGATGANNGGCATCCGGCAGATCGCCATGATCACCACCCCGCAGGATCAGGATGCGTTCCGCCGCGCGCTGGGCGATGGCAGCCAGTGGGGCATCAGCCTGACCTATATCACGCAACCCAGCCCCGACGGGCTGGCGCAGGCCTATACGCTGGCCGAAGAGTTCCTGGACGGTGCGCCAAGCTGCATGGTCTTGGGCGACAATATCTTTTTTGGCCACGGCCTGCCCGACATGCTGATGGCGGCAAGCGCGCAAGAGGTGGGCGGCACGGTGTTCGGCTATCATGTCGCCGACCCCGAGCGTTATGGCGTGGTGGATTTCGATGCAGATGGCCGTGTGCGTTCGATCATCGAAAAGCCCAAGGTTCCGCCGTCGAACTATGCCGTGACCGGCCTTTATTTCCTGGATGGCAAGGCGCCGGAGCGGGCGCGGCAGGTCAAGCCTTCGGATCGCGGAGAGCTGGAGATCACCAGCCTCTTGGAGCTGTATCTGGCCGACGGCGCGCTGCGGGTGGAAAAGATGGGGCGGGGTTTCGCCTGGTTGGACACCGGCACCCACGACAGCTTGCTGGATGCCGGGATTTTCGTGCGGACCCTGCAAAAACGGCAGGGGATGCAGACCGGCTGCCCCGAGGAGGTGGCCTATGGCAAGGGCTGGATCACGGCTGCCGAATTGCGGGCGGTGGCGGACAAGCTGTCGAAGAACGATTACGGGCGGCACCTCCGGTCGATCTTGGACGAGCGTTGAATTTCACCCCCTCCGCATGTGGTGACGACGGGTGGCGCCTCTGATCGGCCTAGCGCAGCCAGG
This sequence comes from Rhodobacteraceae bacterium UBA1943, assembly GCA_002336845.1. Taxonomy (GTDB): domain Bacteria; phylum Pseudomonadota; class Alphaproteobacteria; order Rhodobacterales; family Rhodobacteraceae; genus Fuscibacter. The sequence continues at coordinate 63,469 of DDEX01000012.1, read as the reverse complement.
GCGGTTGCCTACCCAGCATCAGGTGGTCGTGATGCTCAATCGCCTTGTCGATCCGGGCGTAATAGAACAGCCGCCCATCCTCCAGCACCGCCCCTGCGCTGCACAGGTCGCGCAAGAGCGGCATGGAGTGTGACACGATCACCGCGCCCGAGGTTTGCAGCCGTTCCTTCAGGACCGTGCTGCTTTTGCGGGCAAAGGCGCCATCGCCGACCGCTGTCACCTCATCAATCAGATAGGTGTCGAAGGGCACGGCCATGGAAATGCCAAAGGCCAGACGGGCGCGCATCCCAGCGGAATAGCTGCGGACAGGCAGGTGGAAATGTGGGCCAAGGCCCGCGAAGTCCCGCACGAAATCAAGCATCTGACCGGTATCGACGCCGTAGATGCGCGCGACGAACCGGGCGTTCTGCGCCCCGGTCATATCGGCATGAAAGCTGCCTGCGAACCCTACCGGCCAGGACACCGTGCCTTGGGCAATCACCCGTCCTGCATCGGGCTGCAAGGTGCCCGCCAGCATGGCCAGCAGGCTTGATTTCCCTGCACCGTTGCGCCCCAAAAGACCCACCGCCTGCCCGGCAGGAAAGGTGAAGTTCAGATTCCGCGCCACGATTTTCTGCGTGCCGTCCAGCCGGAAGGTCTTCTGCACGCCCTCCAGCCGGATCATCGCCGGTCGCGCAGGCTGTAGTAAACCAGCAGGGCAATGCCCCACAGCAACAGGGCAAAACCGAAGATTGTGGCGGTCAGGGTGGTGCGTCTTGGGTATTCGGCTGTTTCGGCCAGGGTAGGCGCGACATAGGTGGCAAGGTAGCGGCTTTTCCTTTGCGCCTCGGCGCGCGCGTTGTCATAGGCGGTCAGGGCGGCAATATAGGCGCGCTCGGCAAATTCATGTTCTGTGCCAAGGCGCTCGAACTCTCCCAGCTTTGTGGAATAGGTGTCGCCCCCTCCGCCGAACCGGGCGCGTTCCTGCGCGATCAGCCGGTCGATTACCTCGATCCGCCGTTGCGCATTGATGATGCGGGGGTCGCTGGCCTGCGCGGCAGGGCCGATGAGGTTGAGATCAACCATCGCGGCGGCCTTTTGTGCCTCGAGCGTGTGGACAATGCCCATCTGGCCGCGAATGTCATCGGCAGGATCGACGATCTGGCTGGCCGATCGGAACTGCGTCAGCGCGACACGGGCGGCGGAGAGGCGGGTCGCGGCCTGGTCAAGATCGGTCTTGGCATAGCGGGTGGCGTCGGCGCGCGCGACCTCGGTCAAAGCGTTGACCTTGATCGAGGATTCCTCGATCACTGCCCGCGCCACGGCCCTTGCGTCGGCTGCGGTGAAGGCATGGGCCGACAGGGTGATAAGGCCGGTGGAATGATCATAATCCACTGTCACCACCCGCCGCCAAAAGCGGGTAAGCCCCTCGACCGAAGTGGCGGGGTCAAGCGCGAAAACCGGGTCGTCCGGCACGGCATAGGTCTGGCGCAGGTTCAGCCGGGCATCGACGCGCAGCGCCATTTCCTGACTTTGGATGTACTCGTAAAGGATGTTGCTGTCGGACCCGACCGTTCCGGAAACGCTGGTCAGACCCGAAAGGCCAGACAGCATTCCCAGCGCGGTCGAGGTTTCCTCGGACCGCACGGCGAATCCGGCGGTCGAGGCGAACTGATCCTGCGCCACGCCGAACAGATAGCCGCCGGTGGCCAGTGTGGGCAGGGCAACGAAAGCCAGAAACCCGCCAGCCATGCCCCAATGCCTGTGGCGCAGGCGGGCAGGGCGCGCAAGGCCGGGAAGGGCCGTAACTGGGGCCAAGGGGGTGATCGCGTTCAAAGGGGGGCTGCCTTCTGCCTGAAACCTGCGGCACAGGCTGCGGGCAAAAGATGGATAAACCATAAATTAGGATCGCCATGGTGTTCTGGCCCTGCACCAGAGAGGCCATCATGACCGCACGCCGTTTTGCTACCGCCCGATCCGTTGCCGCGCTGATGCTGCGCGAGATGGGGTCAACCTATGGTCGATCTCCGGGGGGCTATCTGTGGATGGTCATTGACCCTGTGGCGGGGGTGGCGCTGCTGACGCTGGTGTTTTCGCTGTTCCTCTACACGCCACCGCTGGGCCGCGATTTCGCGCTGTTCTATGCGACGGGGCTGTTGCCCTTTACCTATTACACCGAGGTTTCGACCAAGATCGGGCAGTCGATTCGCGCGGTTAGGCCGTTGCTGGCCTATCCGTCGGTCAATTACCTGGATGCGATACTGGGGCGGTTCCTGTTGAACACGCTGACCAGCCTTGTGGTGTTCCTGCTTCTGGTTATGGGGATTCTGGCGATCTCGGGCGAGGTGGTGCATCCGCGTCTGGGCCGCCTATTGGACGGGTTCGGGATGCTGGCGGTGATGGCGCTGGGGTTCGGGACGCTGAACTGCTTTCTGTTCGGCCTGTTTCCGGTGTGGGAACGGTTGTGGGGCATTCTGAACCGCCCGCTGTTCATGATTTCGGGTGTGTTCTTTCTGGTTGATCAGATGCCGCAGCCAATGCGCGGCTGGCTGATGCTGAACCCGCTGACTCATGCGCTGGCCGAGGTGCGGGCCGGGATCTACGCCACCTATGACACGTCCTTCGTGCAGCCGGCCTACCCATATGCGGTCGGTCTGTTGGCGTTGTTCTTCGGGCTTTTGCTGCTGAACCGCCATCACCGTTTTCTGGCGACGGAAGGGGCGTGAAGGGAAACGAACCATAAACATTTGTGCTGCTAGGCTGTGAGTCGTCGGTTCCAGAAGGGGGCGTTGGAATGAAGATTTCGGAAGCTGTGCGGCGCTTGCAGGCGTGTCTTCGGGCGATGGTGCTGCGGCGGGCGGACAGGCATTATCGCCGCGCGGTTCTGCGAAGCGGGCTGTTCGACCGCGCATATTACCGGGGTGCCTATCCGGGGCTTAACCCGATCTATCGCCGCTTTCCCGAAAACCACTTCATCGCCCATGGCGAGGCGATGGGTTATCGCCCCAACCCCGATTTCGTTCCACATGATTATTTGCTGTTGAACCCCGATGTGGCCAGTGCGGGCCTGCGCCCCTTCCTGCATTTCGTGACCATCGGCCATACCGAGGGGCGACCGATGCGCGATGTCTCGCCAAAGGTGGAGTTGCCCGCCATTGAGATGCCGGTGCTGCGGCTGGACCCTGGTCGCGCGCGCGCGGATCAGGCGATCGTGGTGCATGTGTTCTACCCCGATCTGTGGCCAGAGTTCCGCAGCATCCTGCGCGGGGTTGAGGTGGGCTATGACCTTTTCGTCACGCTGACCTGGCGGGGCGAGGAGTCTGAGCGCCTGAAAGCACTGATACACAAGGATTTTCCGCGCGCAACCGTAGTGGCTGTGCCAAACCGGGGGCGCGATATCCTGCCGTTTCTGCATCTGGTCAATGCGGGCGTTCTGGACGGTTATCGCGCTGTGGCCAAGCTGCACAGCAAGAAGTCGCCGCACCGGACGGACGGCGATCAATGGCGACGCCACCTGATACGGGGCATTCTGCCGGAAATCGGGCTGTCCGCACAGTTGGCGGCATTTCTGGCCGATGACCAGGCAGGGGTCTGGGTGGCCGATGGACAGCACTTCAAGGGGGCGGCATGGTGGGGATCCAACCTCGCCTGCGTGCGCCAGGTTCTGGCGAGAATTGAGGTGGGGGTCGAGGCCGATGCGCTGGCCTTTCCGGCGGGCTCGATCTACTGGCTGAAGCCACTGGTCGTGGGGCTTCTGAAATCGCTGCGTCTGACGCCTGCGATGTTCGAGGACGAGGCAGGCCAGTTGGACGGTACGCTGGCCCATGCGGTGGAGCGCGCGTTGGGCTATCTGGCAGCCTCTGCCGGGCTGGAGGTGCGGCAGGCTTCCGAAATCGTGGCGCGCCCGGTGGCAGAGCAGGTGCGACCACGCCTAGTGACGGCCTTCTACCTGCCGCAGTTTCATCCGGTGCCGGAAAATGATGCGTGGTGGGGCCGCGGCTATACCGAATGGCGGGCAGCGATTGCGGCGCCTTCGTGCTATGCGGGCCACCTGCAACCGATGTTGCCCGCCGATCTGGGGTTTTACGACCTGCGCGCGACCGAGGTGATGGGGGCGCAGGCGGCGCTGGCCCGGGCGGCAGGGGTGGATGCGTTCTGCGTCTATCACTATTGGTTCGACGGACGGCAGGTGCTGGATGCCCCCTTGCGTGGGCTGTTGCGGCGCCCAGAGGTCGAGTTTCCGTTCTATCTGTGCTGGGCCAATGAAAGCTGGCGTCGCAACTGGGACGGCCTGTCGGGCGAGGTTTTGCTGAACCAAAGCTATGCGCCGGGATTCGAGGCCGCCCTGGCCGAGAATCTTGCCCGTTACATGCGCGATCCACGCTATCTGCGCCCCGATGGCACGCGCCCCCGGCTGATGATTTACCGTCCCGAGGACCTGCCCGATCCTGCCGCCAACGTGGCGCGGCTTCGCGCGGCTTTGCGGCAGTTGGGTGTGGGTGAGGTGGAGTTGGGGGCCGTCAGCTTTCATGTCGCAGGACCGAATGCTGTGGCGCAGGATCTCTTCGACTTTTGGGTGGAAATGCCGCCGCATGGCCTGGTGACCGGCGCGGATTACCTGTTTGGCGGCCCGCAGGGCAACCGGATGCCGGTGCCTGTCAGCACCGGGTTTCACGGGCTGGTCTATGATTATGCGCGCGTCGCCGCCAGGGCGGTTTCGCCAGACTATCGCGCGGGCCTGCCCGCCAATACGATTGCAGGCATCATGCCGGGCTGGGACAATACCGCCCGCCGGGGAATGGCCGCGCATATCGCCCATGGTGCCCATCCCGGCAGTTTTCGTGTCTGGTTGCAGGCTTTGATGCGCGGGGGGCTCGCTGGGTCTTACCGGCAAGAGTTGTTCATCAACGCCTGGAACGAATGGGGCGAAAAGGCGGTGATGGAGCCGAGTCAAACCTTTGGCGACCTGTATTTGCAGGTTCTAGCAGAGGCGACACAAAGCGGCTTGGCCCGACAGGCCGCGCCCTGTCGGGCAAGGGCATAGGGGGCGGGCATGGCGCGGGCTATCCTGCATATCGGCACACACAAGACGGCAACCACGACGTTGCAGGATAGCTTTCGGTTGAACGCCGCGCTTCTGGCTCGGCGCGGCCTGATCTATCCGCAGATCGATGCGCGCCACAGCGGTCATCATGGGTTGGTGACCGACTGGAACCCGCTGCCAGCGGTCTATCATCTGCCCGGCGGATCGATGGCGGCGCTGCGGGGGATCGCGGCCGCATATGGCGCAGGCGAAGCGACGGTATTGTTGAGCAGCGAAGAATTTTCGCGTGGGGCCCCGGGCGAGCAGGTCGATTTTGCAGCCGTGCGTGCGGCGCTGGCGGGGTTCGCACAGATCGAGGTGGTCTGCGTTTTGCGAGAGCAGTGGCGGTTCTTGCAATCCGTCTATGTCGAGGTTTCGAAGACACGACCGCCGCGTCGCCCGCCCGACCTGTTGTCCGATGCGCTGGCAGGTGACATGGCCGAAGGGCTTTGGCTGGACTATAACCTGCTTTACGACCATCTGTTGACCGCTTTCGCGCCCAAGGAAATCAGGTTTCTTGATTTCGATCAGGCGGTGCGGGCCGAGGGGGGAATCGTTGGCAGCCTTCTGTCGCATCTGGGATGCGATCCGGGTCCGATGCAGGTGGCGGGAGAGGGGCGGTCGAATCGTTCTGCCCCGCCGCTGCCGGTCTGGGGCGCCAATCTGATCGCCGAACCCTATGCTGCCCCCGATTGGCTTGTGCAGGCCATGCTGGGCGGGTTCGAGGCCGAAACCGGTCGCCCTGCCAGCGCCGGTTGCCTGTGGAGCCGCGCCGAGATGCTGCGCCTTTTGGCCTATGCTGCCCCGCGCAATGCCCGGCTGTCGGCGCGGGTCGCGCCGGTGCAGCCAGGCTTTTCCGTGACAGCCAGCACGCCCCCCGCCGATGCGATCCACCGCGAAGATATCTCACCGGGGTTCTGGATGCGCGGTGCCCGCTGGATGTTCGCAGCCCAGAATCGCAAGGCGATGCTTGCGGCCTAGACGCGTGTTGAAGCCCGGCCCTGCTGCGCGATGATCTTCATAATGCCGGGGCTGCGCCGAAAGCTGCCGGGCTTTCCGGTTGCGGATCGCATTGCACCGAAGATTTCGGGCCGGATTTCCCGAGACCCAAACGACAGCGCCCTCAACCTGGCCAGACCAGAAGGCGCAGGAGTCACCGATCCGCGGCATCGAAGTGTTCGCCGAGCACGGCCGCAGGAGAGTAGGGCGTCAATGTCTTTCAGGCCGTTCTGCTTGTCTTTGCCCTTGCCAGACCGCCGGGGAGGGCTGCCTGACCCGGTTGGCAAAGGTAGGGTCGGAGCGCGCTTTGGCGCAGGCAAAGCCCGTCGGGCAGATCAAAGCACCGGATCAATTGCGCCCGCCCGGACCCCAGAGCCCGATCCCACCGCGGGGATTCGGGGGATCAGGACCGGGATCAAAGCGAAAGCTGCAACAGCGCCGCCGCCCCTATTGCAGCGATTTGCCTGCCGGCCAGCGCAGGCTGGTCTGCAAGGTGATCGCGGTTTCCTCGGTCGGTGCCAGGATGAAATCCCACGCCAGGATGCCTCGCTGCCCGTCAACGTCGGTTGTGGTGGGAGCGGGGTCGGCGGCATAGCTTATTTGCAGATCCTCTTCCTCGGAATAGGGAACCTGATCGAGAAGGTGGATCGGCCAGCTTTCCCCGGTCAGGTTTCGGACCCTCAGCACAGCCGTCTCGGTCCGTTCGGTATCGGACGACAGGATGCCGCGGTCGCCCTGGCTGCGAGTGGGCATCTCTCGGGTCAGCAACAGCCCCTCGACCGCACCAAAGGCAATATCGGCCTCGGCACCGGGGGCGAGTTTTGCCAGTGTCGTTGCACCGATCAGGTTGCCATCGCGCAGCAACAGCGCCTGACCGGGCAGCAGGATTTCGCCAGAGGTGTTGGTGAAATGGGCGACGACAAAGGCCGTCGGGTCGCGTCGCGGCACGGCGTTGGCGGTTATCTCGGGTGTGACCGTGATCTGGCCAAAGGCAAGGCGCAGGCTTTCTGCACCCGAGGCGACATCGACCGCACTGGGGTAAGTGTAGATGACCACATCCCCCTGCCGTGCGACCTGGACCACCTCTGGCTCCATAACCGGCTCCGCCAGAACGGCGTCTGTCGCGTCTGAAGCCAGACGCTCTTTTGCGATCTCCTCCGGGTCGATCAGCCGTTGCAGATCGGGATAGAGCGTCGAGGGTTCTGATTGCGCATCCGGCTGCGCGGTCGAGAGCGTCAGGGCGACCTGCGACCAGTCCTCGCCAGAGGATTGGCTTACCAGCAGGCCGCGGTCGATGGTCAGTTTGTCGCCGCCCGTCCGGGTCAGCGACAGGTCATAGACCGGCTGCCAGCCCGCCTCCGACACGGTATAGGTCAGCGTCAGATGCGCCTCGGCTGCGGTTTCGGCGGTGATGGTGATGGTCAGCGCCGCCAGTTCGGTCGCATCGGGCAAGACGGCGGCCAATGTCACTCTGGCCCGATCCAGTGCCTTTTGCGCGGCATCGCGGGCGGTTTCGGCGGCGGGCAGATCGGCGCGAGCGGCAAGAGCCGCCTGTTTCGCGGCCAGAACACCGCTGGCGACGGTTTGCGACAGGGCCGTCAGGGCCTCGGGCGTCAGGGCGCCGCCTTCTGCCCTGGTGGACATCAGAAAGGCCGCCTGTGCCTCGGCAGCCTCGACGCGGGCATTGATGGCGGCTATGTCATCCTCGGCCTGCCGCAAGGCATCTTGCGCCTGATCAACGGTTGCGGTCGCACGGGCCTGATCGGTGGTCATGCTTTCCACGGGCGGAGGCAGGCGGTCGGTGCGAAGGGACCAGGCCCCGATGCCGACCCCGGGCGAGGCCGACAGCCGCAGCAGACCGGCATCGATCTGGGCCGGAAGGTCGGGGATCACCACCTGATGGCTGCCTGGGGTTGCGGTGAAGAGGATGTCGCGGGTGACCTGCGCGCCCTGATCGTAAACGATAACCTTCGTGATATGGCTGCTGGCGGCCAGCGTATCGGCCATGACTGGCGATGCGAGGCAGGCGAGAAGGGCGAAAAGACGCATGGGACTGGTCCTTGTGATGGCATGGCACGCAGAAGACGCGGCGGCATTGTCACCGGCCAGAGTGACGGCAGTCATTCCAGTGGACAAGGGGCGTTGGAACCGGGTCACCTGTCGCCGCTCGGCCACGGTGCCGCCCTTGTTCTGCCGCTTCCGGGGGGCATAGGGCAGGCAATTGCCGACGTTGCGCGATCACGCAATGGTGCGGCCCCGACCTGGTAAAACCGGCGTAGGGTAATCTTGTTGAACGGAGCAGGGCCGATGCACCATCTTCTTGCCTCTATGGCGCTGATCATCGCGGGGCTGTTCACCGGACCGATGGCGATGGCCACCGAATCCCCGCAAAGCTATGGCGACAGCGAGGATGAGGGCGAGGACACCCTGCTGACCGAGGCCCGCGACAGCCTGCAACGCGGCAATCCGGCGGTGGCGGTGACGCTGCTCAGCCGGTTGACGGCAAATCGGCCGGCGGATGCGCTTGCATGGTCCATGCTGGCAGAGGCGCATGACGTGCTGGGCCAGAGCTCCGAAGCGGCCGCAGCGCGCGCGCGGGCCTGATTGCATTGCAGGTTGTTTGTTCCCTTATCAGGGGATGTCAGGCGAGTTTCTGGCTGGCCAAAAGGAAGCGCCCCCGGAGACCGGAGGCGCTTTGAAATACATGCGTGGGCATGACCGCGAGGCTGATCAGCCCTTTTTCAGACAGCGGTTGCCCAGCACTTCGGCGATCTGCACTGCGTTCAGAGCGGCGCCTTTCCGCAGGTTGTCGGACACGCACCACAGCGAGATGCCGTTCTCGATCGTTGAATCCTGCCGGACGCGGCTGACGAAAGTGGCATAGTCGCCAACGCATTCGACCGGGGTGACATAGCCACCCGGCTCGCGCTTATCGACCAGCATGACGCCGGGGGCCTCGCGCAGGATGTCTTGCGCCTCTTGCCAGTCGAGGGGCTCCTCGAACTCGATATTGATGGCTTCGGAGTGGCCGACGAAGACCGGCACGCGCACGCAGGTGGCCGTGACCTTGATCTTGGGATCAAGGATCTTCTTGGTTTCGGCCACCATCTTCCATTCTTCCTTGGTCGAACCATCGTCCAGGAAAACGTCGATATGCGGAATCACGTTGAAAGCGATCTGCTTGGAGAACTTCTTCGGCGCCACTTCCTGACCGGGGACATACATGCCCTTGGTCTGGTCCCACAGCTCGTCGATGCCTTCCTTGCCTGCACCGGAAACCGACTGGTAGGTGGCGACGACCACACGCTTGATCGTTGCGCGGTCATGCAGCGGCTTCAGCGCCACGACCATCTGCGCGGTTGAGCAGTTGGGGTTGGCGATGATGTTCTTGGCCTTGTAGCCATCGACCGCCTCGGCGTTCACCTCTGGCACGACCAGCGGAACCTGCGGGTCATAGCGGTAGAGGGAGGAATTGTCGATCACCACGCAGCCCGCCGCCGCCGCCTTGGGCGCGTAGATCTTGGTCGCATCCGACCCCACAGCGAACAGCGCGATGTCCCAGCCGGTGAAATCGAAAGTGTCGAGGTCTTTGGTCTTGAGAGTCTTGTCGCCAAAGCTGACTTCAGTGCCGATCGATTTGCGCGAAGCCAGCGCAGCAATCTCGTCCACCGGGAACTCGCGCTCGGCGAGGATGTTCAGCATTTCGCGGCCCACGTTGCCCGTGGCACCCGCGACGACGACCTTATAGCCCATCGGGGTCTCTCCTTAACCGTTCCTGACCGTCAGGAACGGGGCCTGTTAGCGCATAGGGGGCTGGGGGGAAAGCGGATTCTAGGTCGCCAGTATCTGGGCAAAGCGCGGGTCGCGCGCAAGCAACGCCTGAACAAAGGCGCGTTCGGCGGCAAAGTCATGCGGCACCTGTTCGGCGGTGCGGCGGCCCGACAGCGACAGGGTGGCGAAGAAATCGAAACCGTAAAGTCGTACGGCGCTTGCTGCGCTGCGCGACAGCAGGTCGATCAGCATCAGCCCGGTGGTGGGCGGGGCGCCCAATTGAGCCTTGAGCCGGGCGAAATGGTTCAGCGTTGGCAGGTGAAAGCCGGGGCTGGTGGCGAGGGCAAAGGGCAGGCGTTTGCGTTTATGGCTCATCCACAGGATGCGGCCGGGGTGCAGGCGGTCAAGGTCGGCCTGTGGGATCGAGGTGGCGAGGGCCAGGATGTCGGTGCGGGTGCCGTGGCTGGCGGCGCTGGGCATCGGCGCGCGGTTGATGCGGATGACCAGATCGGCGGAGTCGATTTGCGGGCCACGTTGGCCCTCGGCAAGGCTGCGGGCATTGCCGATCAGGGCCACCGATTTGCCTGCCAGTTGCGTCATCACGTCGGCCTCGGGCACCGACAGGCGTTGCAGGACGGCTTCATCGCGCATCGTGCGGGCCAAAAGGAAGCGCAGGCGGTTCATGGCCGGGCCAGAAGGCTGCGGTAAAGGCCGACAAGGGCAGCCGCCTCATCCTCTATCCGGTGATGGGCCAGCACATGGGTTCGGGCGGCCTGTGCGCCGGTGGCAAGGCGGGCGGGGTCGTCGATCCAGTCTCGGACCGCCTCGGTCAGGGCGGGGCCGTCACCGGGCGAAATCAGGGTGCCAGTTTCCGGGGTGATCAGGGTCTCAAACGCGCCCACGCGAGTTGCGACCACGGGCACGCCAGACGCCATCGCCTCCAGTGGGGTCAGGCCAAAGCCTTCCCACCGCGCGGGGGCGGTGAACAGGTCCAGCGCCTGATAATGGCGCACCACGTCCTCCCACGGGATTTCACCCAGAAAGCGCACGCGATCTTCAACGCCTGCCGCACGCAGTTTGGCCAGTTGGTCGGCATGAAAGCTGCGGTTGTCGTCGGTGATCAGGCCGGTGAAGATCACCATGACTTTGGGCCGTTCGGGCAGAAGGGTGCAGGCGGCATCAACCAGCAGATCCACCCCCTTTTGCGCGCGCACGCGGCCAAAACAGCCGATCAGCAGGGCATCCTCGGGCAAGCCAAGGCTGCGGCGCAAGGCGGATTTGTCGTGGCTGGGCTGGAAGGTCTCGCAATCGACGCCGTGCATCACCACGGTTGCGGGCACTTGCAAATAGCCCCTGGCCTTTTCCGACGTGGCGACGACCAGTTCCATCTGCCGGATCAGCCAGCGCGTGAACCCCTTGTGGTGACGTTGGGCGGCAGAGGTGAACATCATTCGCAGCCGACGGCGGAAAATGTGGCGCAGGATCAGGCCAAGCGCCATCTCGGTATTGCGTCGTGCGTGCCAAACGCGCCAGCGGCGACGCGGCAGGGTGAAGCAGGTGGCCAGCGGGATATGTGGCAGCTCGGGCGGCAGGCCCGGCCCGGTGGTGACGATGCCGATCTGCCGGGCCTGAATCGGGATCAGCCGCACCACGGTGGCGGTGACGCCCGACAGGCGGCGCTTGAGGTTGGGGGCGATGACTTCAATATGATCGGCGTTCGGCATGGCGGTTCCGCGACTGGCTGCCCTTGCCTAGCGCAATCGCTGCCAGCGCGAAAGCGGGTCAGTCGGTGCGGTCTTGCGCGAAGAGGTAAACCAACAAGCCCGCCGCGACCAATGCGGCATAAAACCAGAAGATCGCCGCATAGGGCAGTGAAGGCGGGGCAGAGTTCAACAGATCGCCCGCAGGCGTCAGTGCCTTGCTGATCCGGCCTGTCACCATCTGCATCAGGCCAACCGCGCCGATACCGAAGAAATTGATCAACGCCACACCCCTGCCCACCAGATGCGGCGGCAGAAAGGCGCGGCCATGCGCCATGACCATGGGAAATGTCGCGCCGAAAAATCCTACGCCCATCAGCAGCGCCACGGTCGGCCAGCCTTCCCGGTCGGCCATGGCGCCCAAGGCCAAAAGGCAGGCCAGCAGCAGGGCATTGCCGCCGAAGTTCAGCCATTTGCGGCTGTTGAGAACCCGCTCCATCGGGCCATAGGCGAAGTTTCCGGCCACCATCGCCAGCCCCATAGCCAACGAGACCCAGCCGATCGCTTTGGCATCGGCGCCGAACACATCGCGATACCACGGGCCGATCCACAGGCCCCGTATGCCCGCCGGGGGCGCATAGCAGACGAACATCAGGATGAAGACTGGCCACAGTGCGGGAATGCGCAAGAGGTCAAGGACCGAACCGCGCTGGCTGTGGCTGACTTTATCGGGGTCGCGCACCAGCGCGAAGATCGCCAACGCCACGACAGCGGTAACCCCGGCCAGCGCCCAAACGGTTGCGCGCCAGCCCATAGCCTCGACTGCCGCCGACAAGGGGATCGAGGCGGCGATGTTGCCAAGGCTGCCGATACCAATCACCACCCCGGCGAGCGTACCGAAGACGGCGGGCGAGAAGACCCGGGCAAAGATGTAGTAGCTGGCCATCAGCACCGGGGCGCAGCCCGCCCCGATCAGTGCCATCGCCAGCTTGATCTGGCCCGCACCGGTGGCCGTGGCAAAGATCGCCGCCCCCAGCGCCCCAACCGCCAGCAGCGCCGAGGCGGTTATCCGTGGTCCCACCCGGTCCAGTGCCGCACCCACGGGCAACTGCATCGCGGCAAAGGCAAGGAACCACCAGCCCGAGGCATCCGCCAGCACTTCTGGCGTGGCACCCAGATCCTGCGTCAGCACGGGGGTCAGCACCGCAAGAAAGGCGCGGTAAAACTGCGACAGGACATAGCCCAACACTAGGGCGGCGATACCGGTTTTCATGGTTCAGGCCGGTTGCGCCATCAGCGGTTTTTCCCGAACCGGCAGATGCACTATGGCCGAGAACGCGCCCACGCCCACGCCGATCCACCAAACAAGTGTGTAGTTTCCGGTCAGGTCATACATCTTGCCTCCCAGCCAGACCCCCATGAAGCCGCCAATCTGATGTGACAGGAAGACGATGCCATAAAGCGTGCCCATATAGCGCAGCCCATAGATATGCGCGACAAGACCGGAGGTCAGCGGCACGGTCGCCAGCCACAATGCCCCCATGACGGCGGAAAAGATCAGCACGCTTGCAGGTGTCATCGGCAGGCTGATGAAGACGGCGGCGGCCACGGTGCGGGCGACATAGATGCCCGACAAAAGGTATTTCTTGGTATAGCGCTTGCCCATTGCCCCGGCAAAGATCGACCCCGCGATGTTGAAGATGCCGATGACCGAAATGGCGATGGCACCCAGCGCCGAGGTGGTGGTGATGCCCAGATCGGCCAGCATCCCGCCCGCTGCGATCGGGCCGCAACGCTCGGTCACAAAGGCGGGGAAGTGCGCGGTGATGAAGGCAAGCTGATAGCCGCAGGAGAAGAAGCCAAGGAAGATCATGGTGAAGGACGGGTCCTTGAATGCCCGCTTCACGACGGTGCCGATGGATTCTTCCAGCTCTGCCCGGGTTGCAACATGGGGCGAACGCAGGAAGGGCACGGCGAACAACGTGCACAGGATCAGGACGGCAAAGACCAGAAACACCGATTGCCACGGCATGATCGACAGCAGCCCTTCGGCCAGAGGTGGGCCAAAGACCTGTCCCGCAGAGCCGGCGGCTGTGGCGATGCCAAGCGCCAGACTGCGGTTTTCCGGCGAGGAGGCGCGCCCCACAACCGCCAGCACCACGCCAAAGCCGGTGCCCGCGATGCCGAAGCCCACGATGATTTCCAAGAGCCAGTGCTGGCCCGGCGTCACCGCGAAGGACGAAGCCACCAACCCTGCCGCATACATGATCGCGCCAAGGATCACGGCCCTGCGGTCACCGAACTTTTCTGCCAGCGCGCCGAAGATCGGCTGCCCGACACCCCAGGCCAGATTCTGGATCGCGATGGCCAGGGAAAAATCGGCGCGCGCCCAGTGAAATTCGGTCGCGATGGGCAATTGGAAGACACCAAAGCTGGCCCGGATCGAGAAGCCCAGCATCAGGATCAGGCACCCGGCGATCAGCACGGGCGTGACAAGGGGCGATTTGGTCATTTGGGTTCCTCCGTTCGCGTCTGGCGAACCTGCGCCGAGTGCGCAGAAGGGTCAAATGCTGTTTTGTATTGCATACAAGAAGGCGATTTCTTCTTTGGCGGGTCTGACGCTTGCCTTTGTGCCGGTCGCCGGGCGAGGTAGGGGCATGGAGGTCGGTGGCATGATGGATGCGGGCAGCTTCGGGGCAGCGGTTCTGGCTGGCATGATCTATGTTCTGGTGCCGGGGCCAGCGACGCTGGCAACCCTGTCGTTGTCTGTGGCGCGCGGGCGGGCTGTGGCAGCCTGCTTTTTGGTGGCGCATCTGGTGGGCGATGTGGTCTGGGCGGTGCTGGCGCTGCTGGCCTTGGCCGGGGTGTCGCGTCTGGGGCCGGGGCTTTTCGATCTGCTTGGGCTGGCTTGCGGCGCCTATCTGATCTGGCTGGGCTGGAAGGCCCTGCGCGCGACGGAGCCAAAAGCGGGCGGGCCGGTGGTTGAGAGTCCCGTCCGCTCTGGTCTGCTGTTCGGACTGTCGAACCCCAAGGCTTATCCCTTCGCCCTTGCGATGCTGGGCGCGCTTCTTGGTCGCGATGCCGCAGGACTGGGGGTGTCGCAGGCAGCGGTGCTTTTGGCGGGCTGCACGCTGGGGTTCGTTCTGGCCGACCTGATTGTCATCTTTTGGACGGGGCTTTCAGGCATCCGTCGATTCTATCACCGCCATTCCGGCCTGATTGGCCGGGCCATGGGGGTGGTTTTCATAGCCTTCGGCCTGAAATCGGCCCATGAGGCGGTTTCGGCATTGAGGGGACGGGTATGAAGGAATGGTGGCGTGGCGCGGTGGTCTATCAGGTCTATCCCCGGTCGTTTCAGGATGACAACGGTGACGGGGTGGGCGACCTGAAGGGGATTACCCGGCGCCTGCCGCATATTGCGGACCTGGGCTGCGATGCGGTCTGGCTGTCGCCGTTCTTCACCTCGCCCATGCGCGACATGGGCTATGACGTGTCGGATTACCGCGATATCGATCCGGTGTTCGGCACGCTGGCCGATTTCGATACGCTGATCGCCACGGCGCACGACCTGGGCCTGAAGGTAATCATCGACCAGGTGTTGAACCATTCGTCAGACCAGCACCCCGCCTTTGCCGAAAGTCGCAAGGACCGGGTGAACCCCAAGGCCGATTGGTACGTTTGGGCCGACCCCAACCCCGATGGCACGCCGCCCAACAACTGGCTGTCGGTCTTTGGCGGATCGGCCTGGACCTGGGATGCGCGGCGGCATCAGTATTATTTCCACAACTTTCTGGCCAGCCAGCCCGACCTGAACTTTCACAACCCCGAGGTTCTGGACTGGCATGAGGAGACCCTGCGCTTCTGGCTGGACCGCGGGGTGGACGGGTTCCGGTTCGATACGGTGAACTATTTCTTCCACGACAAACGGCTGCGCAACGATGCGGCGGATTGGCGGGTGAAGGACAAGCCCGACGCCAACCCCTATGAGATGCAGTATCACCTGTTCTCAAAAAACCAGCCCGAGAACCTGTTGTGGCTGGAACGCATCCGCCGCGTGCTGGATGAATACCCTGGCACCACCTCGGTGGGCGAGGTGGGCGAAAGCCACCATGCGATTGCGATGATGGGGCAGTACACGGCACCCGGCCGCCTGCATCAGTGCTATAGCTTCGAGATGTTCGGGACCGACTATTCCCCCGGTTTTTTCCGCAAGCGGATCGAGGCGTTTTTTGAGGGTGCCCCCGATGGCTGGCCGATGTGGGCGCTGTCGAACCATGATGTGATGCGGCAGGTCAGCCGCTGGGCCGAATTCGGGGCCAGTCCCGAGGCACTGGCACGTCAAGCGGGATGCTTGCTGCTGTCCTTCCAGGGCTCGATCTGTCTGTGGCAGGGCGAGGAACTGGGTCAGACCGATACGGCGCTGGCGTTCGAGGAACTGACCGATCCGCAGGGCATCGCCTTCTGGCCAGAGCCGGTGGGCCGCGATGGAACCCGCACGCCGATGGTGTGGGACGGCTCGGCTGCGGGTGGTTTTACCATTGGCAAACCGTGGCTGCCGGTCAAGGCGCCGCAACTGGCGCGGAATGTGGCGGGGCAGGCCGGGGTGGATGGGTCGGTGCTGGAAACCTATCGCGCGATGCTTGCCTTCCGTCGGGCGATGCCGGTGCTGCACGGCGCGGCGGACACGCGGTTTCTGGCCTTGCCCGATCCGGTGCTGGGCTTTGTCCGGGGGGAGGGTGAGGGCGCGGTGCTGTGCCTGTTCAACCTTTCGCCCAAGCCGGTGAAGCTGGGCCAGGCGGGAATTGAGGAACAGGTCGGCCCGCGCCAGGCCGCCGGATTCGACCGCAACGGCGTGACACTGGGGCCGAACGGGTTTGGGTTCTTCCGGGTGTTGGAGGGGTTTGATCTGGGCTGATGCCAGACGCCCTGTCCTCCGCGCGATTTGGCGAAGGCCACCGGCTTTGCCATGCAGTGCAGAGGCAATCAGAACCGCCGGGCCTCAAAGGCCCGGCCAGCGCCCGCCCCGC
>DDEX01000012.1:40074-46850 GCA_002336845.1 Rhodobacteraceae bacterium UBA1943 | reverse complement strand
GAGGAAACGCAGTGCGTTTCCTGATCCGCCCGAACATGGGTTGCCAGAATGTCGAGAGGGGTCGCCTACAGCCCGAAGGGCATGGTGGGGATGCGGGATGAGGCGGAAAGCGACTTCATGCAGATGTCTTTCGGCCCGTCCGCGGCCTGACAACTATCCTGCCCGTTTACCAGAAGGCGCGAGACGCTGCCGCAGGCCAGGCCCGGCAGGTCGAATTGCACCACGCGGGTCTTGGCCGTAGGCAGCGCGCCGAACTCTAACACCAGAAGCTGCGAGACGACCCCTTCGGCGTTGAAGGTGGCCACTTCATAGGCGGCTTGGGTCAGCGCCGTGCCGGTGTTGTTGGTGGCGACGAAGGTCAGTCTGCAAGCCCCCGCGACATCGGAGGCGCTGTTCAGCTCAATCTCGAAATTGCCCGATTGGGCAAGGGCAGGGCTACCGGCCAACGCGGTGGCAAGGCACAGGGCGGCGGGAAGGAAACGACCGACAGGCACGGGGCTGATCCTTTGGCGAAGGGGGCGCTTTTGCGCAGGTTGCGCAGGGCCATGCAGCCTGTCAACAGCCGCCTTAGGTGGGTCAGTTATAGACGCCGATAAACCAGGGCAGCGCCTTGATGCGCCGCGGCGTGGGGGTGGTGTCACGGTCGGAAACAATCTGCATCCGCTGGGTCTTGGCGGCGCGACGGGGCTGGCATTCGGGATGGGTTGCTGCAACCTCGCTGCGCAGATCGCCGCAAGTGACGACCAGCGCCACCTCTTCTGCCTGCGGCTTGCCGCGGGTTTCGGCGGTGGCGGCAAGGGGTGCCCAAGCCAGACCCGCCAGCAGGAAACCGATCACCATTCGTTTGCGTGATGTCATTTCAACACCTTCCCGTGCGGCATGTGCCTTATGCCGATCCGGTCAATCTTACAGGTAAATGTGGCGAAAGACAGGCCGAAGCGATTTTCCAGCAGGATGCCGCCCATGCTTTCGATTGCCTGTGGCATTGCGGACTCTATGATTGCGGGCATGTCGCCGCCCCACCTGATCCGCCTTGCCCTGCTGCCTGTGCTGCTGTGGCTGTTCCTGCCCGGTCTGGCGCAGGCGCAGTTTGCGGTCTGCAACCAGTCTTATGACGTGGTGAACGTCGCCGTGGGGCAGGATGTGCAGGGCCAGATGCAGACCGAGGGCTGGTGGACCATCGGTCCCAACCAATGCGCCAACGTCATCCGGGATGAGCTGACCAGCCGCTATGTCTATATTTACGCGCAAGACGTGTTCGGCCAGCCCATCCTGAACGGCACGACACGCATGTGCATCGCGCCGCGCAAGTTCGTCATTCCCGGAATCGCCGATTGCTGGAAGCTGGGTCACATCGAGGCTGGGTTCATCGAGGTCGATACCCAGAAGACCCAGCGATGGACATTGTTTCTTGGAGCGCCCCCAGGGGGGTAGGGATTGGTTCCGATATGTGGGCTGGTCAGACGGCTCTGCCCTAGGTAGATTACTTTGCATTGCCATGTGGATTTGAGATGCCAGAAGCCATATCAGGCCGGATTGCCAAGGGGTTGCGCCTATGCGCCGCCGCGGCGGCTTTTTGGCTGGGCTTTGGCCCGGCACAGGCCGAACGTGTTGCGCTGGTGGTTGGCAATGGCGACTATACGGTTGCGCCCGATCTGAAGAACCCGGTCGGTGATGCGACGGCGGTGGCGGCTGGCCTGAATGATCTGGGGTTCAAGGTCACGCTGCTGACAGACAGCGGCACAGCCGCCTTTCAGAAAGACCTGGACAGCTTTGTTGCCAAGGCCGAAGGGGCGGAAAGCGTCGTATTCTACTATGCTGGCCATGCGTTCCAGCTAAGCGGAGTGAACTATCTGGTGCCGGTCGATGCTGCACTGGACAGCCGAGAGCGCCTGACCGCCGAAACCTGGAGCCTGGATGCCGTGATCGCCCGGCTGCAAAGCCGTAACCGCCAGACGCTGATCTTTCTGGATGCCTGCCGCAACGATCCCTTGCCGCAGGGCGTGCGCGGGTCGGGCATGGCATCGGATGGTCTGGCGCGGGTACAGGCGGGCGTGGGCACGTTCGTGGCCTTTGCCACCGCGCCGGGGGCGGTTTCTGCCGATGGGGTGGCGGGGGCCGACCACAGCCCCTTTGCCACGGCCCTGCTGAAACACTTGCCAGAAAAGGGCAAGTCGGTCTCGGACATGATGATCGAGGTCAGGAATGACGTCGAGAATGCCACCCTGCGCAAACAGGTCCCGTGGGACCAATCCAGCTTGCGCGAACAATTCTATTTCGTGCCCCCCGACGCCGCCGCCAAGCAGGAACTGAGCGAGGCGGATTACGAATTGCTGGCGCAGCTCGCGCCCGAAGATCGCGAGCAGTTTTTGGCCCTGCTGGCCAAATCGGGCTTTGACGAAGGGTCCCTGAAGCTGGCCGAGGAAGAGATTGCCCTGGCCGAGGCCAATCTGGAACAGGTGGCCGAGGAAACAACCATTCTGGACAGCCCGGCGGTCGATACGCCTGCGCCAGCCGCAGCAGAGGTGGCCGAGGGCGGGTCAGAAGACTTGGGCAAAGACGCGGGCAAAACCGCACCGGCACCCGACGCCCTGGTGTCGCTGGAGGATTTGCAGGTCGCCGACGAAAGCGTGGCGATTGGTGATGCGCCCTTGCCCGATGACACGGCGATTGCCGCCCTGGGCCCCGCGCTGAAGCCGGAAGAGACCGATGGCAAGGCCACGATCCGGCTGGCTGCCCTGGACTGGGACAGCCGCAAGATCGACTTGGGTGGGCCGGCGCGGTTGCAGGGCCGCGAGGTGACGGCCGATACCCCAGAAGGGCGTGATCTGCTGGCCGCAATCGACCCGCGCCTGCTGGACCAGTCAACCGCCCTGCCCGCAGATCTGGCCAAGGCGGTTCAGGGAGAGTTGTTGCGGGTGGGCTGCTACCGCATGGCGGTGGATGGCAACTGGGGCAAGGGATCGCGCACGGCGCTGACCTCTTATTACCTGGCCAAGCATGTTGTGCCGACCAGCCTTGAACCTTCTGCCGACCTGTTCACGACCCTGTCGGGTGAAACCAAGGTGGTGTGCGAGGCGCGGGTCGCTTCTTCCGCCGTCAAGACCGGCAAGCGCGCGCAGGTGGAAACCGCGCCGGTTGCCAAGGCCTCGGTCAAGTCCAATGTGAAAACCGGGAAAAAACAGGAAACCGCAAAGACCCGGATCACCAAGGGCACCATCGGCATCACCGGATCGTTCTGATCGTGCGGGGCCGCGGTCATGGAGATTGACCCCCGTTTCAAGGCCGCCCGCCAGCAGGCGCAACGCCGCAGACGCAACACATGGCTGGTGCCGCTGATCCTGTGGGGCGGGGTTGCCCTGGGGGTGGCGGGGCTGGGAACGGGGCTGTATTTCGGCGGTATCTTGCGATTCGGCCATCCGACGGCGCAAGAGGTCGCCGATAACGACGGGGTGCAGGACGAAGGCGTGGTGATGGATGCCGCCGCCGCCTATACCTCGGCCTTCATCGATCTGCCCGGCGATCCGATGACGCTGCATTTCGATACCTCGGGCGCGGGCGACCACCGTAAGGAAATGCCGCGCCCGCCCGAGGTGCCGCCCGACCGCGCCGGGGGCAAGCTGATCTTGCTGAACGATGCGATGATCACCACCGAAGAGCGGCTGATCACCACCCTGCCGTCAAGCCGTGAGGATTTTGCGTTCTTCAACGCGCAGCGCGAGGTGAAGGCGCAGGCCCCGGTAGCCCCTGCTCCGGTTCTGGCGCCCGCGCCACAGGTGGACGCGGCGGCCCCGGTGCAGACCGAGGTGGTAAAGGCAGGCGAAGACGCCAGTTGGGGAGAGGATATTGCCGGTGTCTCCAGCGCGGGCCAGCCCGATACCTTTACCCGCACCCGGATAGAGGACACCACAAGCGTCGTCTATATCCAGCCCGAAAAGACCCGCGCGGCGGCATTTGAAGATGTGATCCTGCGGCTGAAAGAGCCTGGAGACCTGGCCCAGTTGATGGTGGATCACGGTGCCGACAAGGCCGCGGCCAACCGCTTTGTCGAGGAGGGCAAGGCGGCTGTGCCCGATATTGCAACCCTTCAGCCGGGGCATATCCTTGCGTTCCGGCTGACCACACGGGGCGGGGTGAAGGTGCCGGTGCAACTATCGCTTTATACGCGTGACAGCTATGCAGGCAGCCTGGGACTTGGCGATGATGGCCATGTGGTCGAGGCGGCAGACCCATGGGTGGACGAAGACCTGTTCAGTTTTGCAGGCGAAGATGCGGTGGCCAGCGCCGACATTGGCCGCAAATACCGCCTGCTGGATGCGTTCTATTCGGCGGCAATCCGTAACGGCGTGCCTTCGGCCGTGGTGGCCGAAACCATCGTGATGCTCAGCCAGTCGTGGGACATGGAGAGTTTCGCGGCGCCGGGCGACCAGATGACGCTGCTCTATGCCCCCGATGCGGGAGGAGAGGGGCCGGGGCCGGGACAGGTGCTCTATGCCGCGATCAAGGGTGAGGGGCGTGATCTGCAATGCAGCGTCTATCGCCCGGTTGGGGCGCAGGACTATGCCTGTTTCGGCAAGGGCAGCGGAGGTGCAGGCGGCGGCACC
Organism: Rhodobacteraceae bacterium UBA1943; assembly: GCA_002336845.1. Taxonomy (GTDB): domain Bacteria; phylum Pseudomonadota; class Alphaproteobacteria; order Rhodobacterales; family Rhodobacteraceae; genus Fuscibacter. The sequence goes on along the minus strand of DDEX01000012.1, from coordinate 42,246 downwards.
ACCCGCGCGGGCATGGTGACGCCGACGGCGGGGGTAATGACATCGCGTTTTGGGCCGCGGATGCACCCCATTCTGCATGTCGTGAAACTGCACAAGGGAACCGACTGGGCGGCACCTGTGGGAACGCCAGTGGTGGCGGCTTTTGCAGGAACGGTGAATTTTGCCAGCGACGGCGGCACCTATGGCAATCTGGTCAAGATCACCGATGCCGATGGAACCGAGACGCGCTATGCCCACCTGTCGCGGTTTGCCGACGGGCTGAAGGCCGGGCAGCAGGTGACCGCAGGGCAGTTGATCGGCTATGTCGGCACCACCGGCCAATCCACCGGCCCGCATCTGCATTTCGAGCTTTATGCAGGAGGTGAGGCGATTGACCCCTTTGCACCCGATGCCGTGGTGGCGGCGGGCGGCGCGGGATCGGCGGTGGAAACCATGGTCGATCAGATCATCCGCGTCGAATCCGGCGGCAAGGCCGATGCGGCGAACCCCCTGTCCACCGCTGTGGGTCTGGGCCAGTTCATCGAAAGCACCTGGATCCGCATGATGAACCAATACCGCCCCGACCTTGCCAGCACGATGAGCCGCGAAGACCTGCTGGCCTTGCGCACCGACCCGACCCTTAGCCGCGAAATGGTCACCAACCTTGCCCGAGAGGGCGAGGCGTACTTGCGCAACCGCGGCCACCAGATCACGGCGGGGCGGCTATATCTGTGCCACTTCCTTGGCGCGGGCGGGGCCGATGTGGTGCTGTCGGCGCAGGATGACCAATTGGTGGCCGATGTGATGGGGGCGGGCGTGGTTAACGCCAACCCATTCCTGAAGGGGCGCACCATCGCCTATGTCAAGGAATGGGCAGAGCTTAAGATGAGCGGAAAGGGCGGCGCAGTGGCCGTTGCCCCACCGCTGCCGCCCGAAGTTCTGGCCTATCAAAAGGTGATCGAGGTGCTGCTGGCGGCGGCGTGACATGATTGATGAGTTGATGGGTCTATCGTCCGACCGCAGCCTGAAAAGCCTCTTTAACCACGGTTTCGAAGCCTTTCTTCACGATGAATTCTTTCACCATGCCGCTGGTGATCATCCTGGCCATCCCACCCCCGATCAAAGACACCCCACGAGAGAAATAGGCCGCATATATGCCATCCATGACAAGGCCGCTGGCAAATTTAAGAAACTGCTGATCTGCCCATCTTGCGAAATCTGCGTCTTTTTCCAAAAGGCGCAGATTATACTTTGCTGCCATTGCAACCTGTAAGGTCGCATGGCCTTCAATCGAGATCGGCGACAGTTTGGATGCCAGCCATTCACCTGCGCTTACGGTGCCATCCTGATTGCCATCTTGATCTTCGTAGAAAGAAACCACGATACAGGCGTGTCTGTCGATGATGCCGACGGCACCGATCAGTTTGCTGTATTGGCTGATGCCAAGCCACTCGATACTTGCCATTCATTCATCCGTTTGTTGGTTTAGCTGAACTCATACCCGATTTCGCCATCTTTCATCACCAGTTCCACCCGCGCCATCGGCGTCTGCTTGACCATGCGGTCCAGCACCTCGCGCGACAGCGCCGGCAGGATGGTGTTCGAGATGATGTTGTCCACCATCCGCCCGCCGGAATCCGGGTCGCGGCATTGTTCGACGATATGGGCGGTCACCTCGGGCGAGACACTCATCGCCGCGCCATGGTTTTCCTTCATCCGCTTGACGATAGCCCCCAGCTTCAGCTTGGTGATGCCGCCCAGAACCTCGGCGGACAGCGGGAAATAGGGGATCGTGACGATCCGGCCCAGCAGGGCGGGCGGAAAGACACGCAGAAGGTGCGGCTTCAGCGCCTCTTCCAGCACCTCGACATCGGGTTTGGTCTCCCCCTTGTCGGCCATATCCATGATGGCATCGGTGCCGACATTCGAGGTGAGCAGGATCAGCGTGTTCTTGAAGTTGATCTGGCGACCCGAGCCATCCTCCATGATGCCCTTGTCGAAGACCTGAAAGAACAGCTCATGCACATCGCTGTGGGCCTTTTCCACCTCGTCCAGCAGGACGACGGAATAGGGCTTGCGGCGCACCGCCTCGGTCAGTCGCCCGCCTTCCCCATAGCCGACATAGCCGGGGGGCGCGCCTTTCAGCAGGCTGACCGTATGCGCCTCCTGAAACTCGCTCATGTTGATGGTGAT
>DDEX01000012.1:0-40057 GCA_002336845.1 Rhodobacteraceae bacterium UBA1943 | reverse complement strand
CGCGGTTTCGGTCTTGCCCACGCCCGACGGGCCGCACAGCATGAAAACGCCGATCGGCTTGTTTGGGTTGGCCAGTTTTGCGCTGGCGGTTTGCACCCGCGTCGCGATCATTTCCAGCCCGTGATCCTGCCCGATCACCCGTTCCTTCAGCCGGTCGGCAAGGGTCAGGATGGCCTGCAATTCGTCCGACACCATCTTGCCCGCCGGAATCCCGGTCCAGTCCGAGATCACCGCCGCCACGGCCTGAGCATCGACATGGGCATAGATCTTGCGGTCATCGGGTTTGCGCGCTTGCAGGCGTTTCACGCTTTCCATCGCCTGCGGGCGCAGGTTTTCCGCCTCGCCTTCCACCTGATCGGGCGTCACCGCACCTTCGGCCTTGCCGCCCAACCCGATCTGCTTCCACAGGTCCAGCAACTGATCGACCAGCGCCTTTTCCTCGTTGTAATCGGCTTCCAGCTTGGCCAGTGTCTCGCGTTCCTTGGCCAGAAGATCGTGGATTTCGGCCACGCGCGGCCCGGCATCCTCGCCCAGATCGGCCTGCCGTTCCTTGGCGGCCAGTTCGGTTTCAAGGCCAGCAATCTTGGCTTTGCTGTCCTGAATCGAGGCCGGAACCGTGGACTGGCTGATCGCCACCCGCGCGCAGGCGGTATCCAAAAGGCTCACCGCCTTGTCCGGCAATTGGCGCGAGGGCAGATAGCGCGCCGACAGGTTCACCGCCGCCACCACCGCCTCATCCGAGATGCGGATGCCGTGATGCGCCTCCATCGGGCCCAGAATGCCGCGCAGCATGTAGCAGGCGCGGTCGATGGTGGGTTCGTCCACCATCACCGGCTGAAAGCGCCGGGTCATCGCCGGGTCTTTTTCAAAATACTTGGCGTATTCCATCCATGTCGTCGCGCCGATGGTGCGCAGGGTGCCGCGTGCCAAGGCCGGTTTCAAAAGGTTCGCGGCATCGCCGGTGCCCGCCGCCCCGCCCGCACCCATCAGGGTATGAATCTCGTCAATGAACAGGATGATCGGCGTGGGCGAATTCTGCACCTCGTCAATCACGCTGCGCAGGCGCTGTTCAAACTCGCCCTTCATCGAGGCCCCTGCCTGCATCAGCCCAAGGTCCAGCATGAACAGCTTGGTGCCTTGCAGCTTGGGCGGAACCTCATTGGCCGCCAGACGCTGGGCAAAGCCTTCGACCACGGCGGTTTTGCCCACCCCGGCCTCGCCCGTGAGGATCGGGTTGTTCTGGCGGCGGCGCAACAGGATGTCGATGATCTGGCGGATTTCATCGTCACGGCCAACGATCGGGTCCATCTTGCCGCCGCTGGCCTGCGCCGTCATGTCCACGGCGAACCGCCCCAGCGCCGTGCTGCCCTGACCGGGTGCAGCCGCAGCCCCCGAGGTCTGGCCGATGCCAGAGCCGTCCATCGGCCGCATGTCATCTTCGTCACTGTCGGCCCAGGCGGTGCGCGCCTCATTCGCCAGCGTATCGACGTTGATTTCGCCGAAGACCTTTGACATCTGCAGAAGGTCACGGCGCAGGGTGGTGTTCTTCAGCGCGGCAACCAGAATATGGCCAGTGCGGATCATCGCCTCGCCGAACATCAGGGTGGCATAGTGCCAGCCGCGGTCCAGCACGTCGGTCAACTGCTCGCTGATCTGGGGCATTTCGGTTGCGTTCTTGCGCAACCCGTCAATCACCGCGCCAAGGTCTTTCTGGGCCTTGGCCGTATCCAGTTTGAAATGGGCGAGCGTCACCGAAATATCGGATTTCGGATTTTGCAGGATGTGAAACAGCCAGTGCGACAGTTCCACGTTGCGGTTGCCCTCGCTGCGGGCGTGGCGCAGCGATTGCAGAAAGGCATCATATCCAACCCGGTTCAATTTACCGGCGACGGTCTCCAGACTGATGTCGGCCATTTTCTATTCCTTTGCATAAATATAAATACCTGTTCACCAATCACGCCGTCCGGTGTTCGGACGAAAACACCGCATCGCTGCGGTAACTGCCTGGCTGCCCCGCCGGTGGGGCCATCCAGCCCGTCCAGCCCAGCGCCCCCGACTTGCCAAGCGTCATGCCGCGCACCTGATCGGCGGGCAGGGCGGGGGCAATCTCGACCTCGACCTCATGGCCAAGATACCAGAAGATCATCTCGGTCAGTCGGGCAAAATTGGGGCCGCCGGGCAGGAAACTTTCATATTCCGGCAGGCTTTCGGTGCGAACGGCGACGCGGATCTTGTCGTTCACACTTTGCACCCGTGCGCCAAGGCGGCAATCCATGCCAAGGGTGGCCCCTGACCGGCCCATCTGCGTCCGGTCGCCGGGTTCGAACATCAGCCAGGAGGGGATGTTTTCCTCAATGGTGATTTCCACGCGGCATAGCGATTGTAGCACCTGACCCAACCGCACCGCAGATTTGACACGGCCCATCGCGATCCCGGCAAAGGGCAGCCAGGCGGTTTCCGACACCCGGCCCCGCTGGCGCAAGCTGGGGGCGGCATGGCCAAGGGCGGCCCCGACGTAGGTTTGAAAACGGTCGTCATCGGGGCGGTCGAACTGGGTGATGCCGCGGGCATCCGACCAGGCGCGGAAGAAAAGCTGCTGGAAGCGGTTGGTGAAAATATCGGTCAGACGCACGAAGGCATCATCGCCAAACATATACCACTGCTGCACCTCGGCGGTGATGTTCAGCGGCAGGGCACCTTGCGGGCCGAAATAGCCAAGAAAGTTCGACCGTACCCGTAAGCGACCATCGCCCCGGTCCTGCACCTGGCTGACGTTCTGCGCCGGAAAGGCCTGAAACGGTTCCTGACCCAGCCGCACCGCCTCTTCCTTGAGCGTCCGGTTGCGGCCGATGCGGGGCAGGGCGGGGTTCGCCCGCTCAACCTCACGCATCAGGGACAGAAAGCCGAACTGAGTCGGGTCGTCCAGCAGGGCGCGGCGTCGGTCGGTCATAGCAGCGGCCCCTGCCCGGTGCGAGGCGGCCAGACCTTGATCAGCCCCCTGCTTTCTGACCGGATCGCCACCTGGGTAAAGCTGTTGATCGAGGCATATTCCGAGATGAACCGATCAAGCACCGCGCCCAACAGGAAGATGCCCGAGCCTTCAAACGCCTTTTCATCGAAGGTGATGGTCACTTCGGTGCCCCGCGCGGCGTGATAGCCCCCGCCCCGGCGGATGGTGCGGGTGACGGGCCGCGAAGTGACCGCCTTCAGCCCCTGCAACTGGCGCTCCGTTACCTGCGCCGACAGATCGGCGAACAGCGCCAGCATCTCGCGCAGCGCAGCCCCCTGATCCTTGGCGCCCCGGTTGTCCAACCCAAGATAGCTGAGTGACAGATAGGACAGAATGCGCCAGCCGACAGGGCCGGTGGTCGCGCGATGCGCTGCGTTCTTGTCCAGCTCGGTCACGCTTTCGCGCGGTGCGGTCGGCCCGGCGATGCAACGCAAGGGCAGGGCCGTATCGTCGTTCATGCGGAAATCGGTGCCGCCCTGCGCGATGGGCAGGAACTGCGGCAGGTGGCGGTTGGAACACAGCAGCTTTACCTGCAAGCGCTTGACGCGCTCTTCACTGTCCAGATGCCCGGGTTCGTAGATGGAAATGAAGGTTTCGGTGCCGGTGTACCCTTGGGCCTTGCCAAAGCGGCGTTCCTTGGCGTTCAGGCGGCGGGGACGCTGACGGGTGGTGTAATACAACGCCTCTCGCGGTTGCAGGGCATCGCTGGGCAGGCCGTACAGCGGATGCACCGGCACCTTGGTTTTCACATCGGTGAAAAAGGCAAACACCTCACGCACGCGATGCACCTCATAGTGCGACGAGGGGCTGCTGTCGGCCTGCACCAGATATTCGTGGCGTAAGGTATCGCTGCGGGTGGTCGAGCAGTTTTCTTCGAACAGGTTCACGGCGGGCGCGGTGAACAGGCGGAAATTCTCGGCCGTGATGCGCGGCGGCAGGGCGGGGCGCACCTGCGACATTTCAATCAGCAGATCGAAGCCCGGGGCTTGCACGCGTGGCAGCACTTGGGACAGGCCGGTCAGGCGGAAGCCCAGGAATTTCTGCGGGAACAGGAAAAACTCTCGCAGCAGGGTAAAGCCGCGAAAGGTGCGCGTGTCTTCGGCAAAGATCGCCTCATCCTCGTCAAAGCCGATCTGTTCGATGCAGGTCAAGGGCAGCGGCACAAAGACCGGATCGCCGCGCGCATCCAGGTAACGCAGGGTGACGCGGGTGACGTTGGCGAACATCTGTTCATAAAGCGCCACCATCTCGGCCATGTCGCCAACCAGGTGGAAAGGCAGGCTGTCGGCCTGAATGGCAGAAACCAGTTTCGGCTTGCCCGCCTTGCCGCCCCCGGGGCGTTGCAGGTTCAGGATCACCCCACCCCCCGTTCCGGGTGCCACATCAAGGCCCATGGCCTGAAAGGCCGTAGCCCCCGTCACCACCCGCGCCTGCGTCAGTTGCAAAGGCCACAGATGCAGCGCCGAAGACAAGCGGAACCGGCATGAAATGCGCTGATCTCGGTCAACATAGCGGGCGTCGATATAGCTGCCGGGGGCGTAGGACTTGCCCTTTTCCAGCTCATCATCCGCAAAGTTCGGATCGGCCTGCACCATCACCGCCGAAGGGGTAGGGGCCATGAAATTGGGCAGAAGCTGATCCAGCAGTTCGTTGGTAAAGGTCTCGAACTCGGTATCCAGTTTCAACTGAACCCGCGCGGCCATGAAGGCGGCGCCTTCCAGCAGACCTGCGATGGCGGGGTCAAGGTTGTCCTGCGTCAGCCCGCCCAGACGTTCGGCGATACCGGGGTAGTCCTCGGCGAATTCCTTGGCACCTTCATACAGCAGCGCCAGTTCGCGGTTATAGGATTCCAGAAAGGCGCGGTTCATCCACGCACCGTCAGGTTCGACAGCGCCACCTTGCCGACGCTGGTATCGATTTCCGCGATGAATTCCAAGGGCACATCCACGGGCTTTGCCGCCATTTCGGCGGTAATGTCAAAAGCGATATGTTGGTTGGTCGTGTTGCCGCCCTTCAGCTTGACCACCAGCGTCTCGGCCACCAGCCGCGGCTCATGCGCCAAGAGCGCGGCTTTCAGGTCGTTGGCCAGCTTGTGGCGGCGCACATCATCCAGCGTGAACCGGCTCAGGTCGGCCATGCCGTAATTCAGCACCGAGTTGCGCACCCGGTCCAGCCCGGTCAGATCCTCGGTCGCCTCAAGATTGATGGTGCCCAACAGGCTGGAGAGGTCGATCGCCAGGTTGTTGCGCAAGGTTGCCTGGCCGGCACCTTCGCGCCGCTCCATGCTGCGCAGCGACAGCACGCGGCCATCTTCGGTGACCTGATCATCCGTTTTCTTCGCATCCCGCTCGCGCGCGGCGTTGCGAAAGACGTTCATCAGCGAAATCTGGAAATGGCCTTCGCCGCGTTCTTTCATCGGGACCATGCGTCTTCAAGGGCGAATGCCGGGCACATCTGCGCCCGGCATTCCGTTGCAATCAGATCAGCCGGTCGGGCCAACCGAGATATCGTATTCGACCGGCACTTTGGCCGACCCGGCGCCCTGACCGCTTTGCACCACATAGGTCATTTTGAACTTCTTGAAGTTCAAGGACATGTTCTCATAGATGCGGTCGTCCGAGGCATTGCCGCCGCCGGTCTGGTAGGACGAGATGATCACCTCTTCCATCTCGATCGTCAGGTAGTCCAACGGCTTGCCGCCGGTCACCTTGCGAACGGTGATTTTGCCCTTGTCAAAGTGCTTGCCGTCCAACAACGCCTTGTAGAGGACGGGCGTCGCCTTATCCATGTATTTGGAAAAGGCAATGTCGCCGACATTCGCCTGACCCGAGCCGCCGCCGGTGCCCGACTGGCGGGTGGCGGATTGCGACGAGGCCCAGCTATAGCTGAGCAGGTCGATCTTGCCGGCAAAGCCGGATTTCTGCGATTCACCTTCGACCTGGTCAAGTTCCAGGAAGATTTCCACGGCCATTTTGAGACTCCTTTTCCAATCAATTTGCCACCGGGAAACCCGGTGGGGGGGTTAAGTCATTTCGCGCCCGGAAGTTTGGAAACCAGCGACATGCCGATATCCATCCCTTCCAACTGGAAGTGCGGGCGCAGGAAGAACTTGCCGACGTAATAGCCGGGGTTCTCTTCGTCCGCGATCACTTCGACCTTGGCGGCTGCCAGGGGCAGAAGTGCCTTGTCACGCTCCGACGCATTGGCCGGAGAGCCGTGAACATAGCCGCTGACCCAGTTCTGCAATTCGCGCTGCAACTGGTCGCGTTCCTTGTTCGACCCGATCATGTCGCGCACCATACATTTCAGGTAATGGCTGAAGCGTGACACGGCGAAGATATAGGGCAGGCGGGACGAGATATTATCCGAGGCGGTGGCCTGTTCGTCCTGATATTTCTTCGGGCGATAAAGGGTCTGTGCGCCGATAAAGGCGGCGCGGTCGGTGTTCTTGCGGTGAACCAGGCTGATCAGGCCCGATTTCGAAAGCTCACCTTCCCGGCGGTCGGAAATCGCATATTCCGTCGGGCATTTCATGTCGGTCGATCCGTCGCCGGTGTCGAAATTGTGGACCGGCAGGTTCGCCACCTCGCCGCCCGACTGCACGCCGCGGATCTGTACCGTCCAGCCATATTCCTTATGGGCGCGGTTGATGTTGACGGCCATGGCATGGGCCGCATTCATCCAGGCATAATGCTTGCCTTCGTGGCCGTCGGTCGCCTCTTCAAAGTTGAACTCATCCACCGGCTCGCCATTTTGGCCATAGGGCGAGCGCGACAGCACGCGCGGCAGGGTGATGGCCAGATAGCGCGAGTTTTCGCTGTCGCGCAGGCTGTTCCAGCCAGCATAGTCGGGCGTGTCGAACACGGTCGAAAGGTCGCGCGGGTTGCCCAGTTCGTTCCAGCTATCCATGCCCAAGAGGGTGGGGGCGGCCGATGACACGAAGGGCGCATGCGAGGCGGCGGCGATCTTGCCCAGATCGCGCAGCAGGCGCACGTCGGAGGACGAGTGGTCGAAATAGAAGTCGCCGATCAGCGCGCCAAAGGGCTGACCGCCCAATTGGCCAAACTCGGCCTCGTACACCTTCTTGAAGACCGGGCTCTGATCCCATTTCGCGCCGGGGAACATGCGCAATTCGCGATCAAGTTCCGACTTGGAAATGTTCATGACCTTCACCTTCAGCGTCGCATCGCTTTCGGTGTTGTTCACGGTATAGGCGAGGCCCCGCCAACTGCTTTCCAGCTTTTGGTATTCGGGGTGGTGGATGATCTCGTTCACCTGTGCCGACAGTTTTTCGTCCAGCTTGGCGATCATCGCGTCGATCGTATCCAGGATGTCTTCGGCGATCAGGCTGTCATCGGCCAGCGCCTCTTTCACTAGGGTGGAAACCGCGTTTTCCACCTCTTTTGCGGCCGTATCGGTGCGCGGTTTGAAGTTCTGCTTCAGGATCGAGGAGAACTCGTCCAACTCGGCCAGAGCGCCTGCGCCGCCGGTGCCTTTTTCAAGTTCAGTTGCCATGTGTCATGTCCGAATATGAGTGGGTCAGAACCGCACGCCGGGCAACGGGCGCCCGGCGCGTTCGAAAATCATTCTTCGGCGTCGCCGCCCTTGGCGCGGCGTTCGTTCAGCGCGGCCATCAGCTTGGGGTCGTTCAGCAGCGCCTTGAGCTGGTCCTGCGCCGCCGCCTTGCCGTTCATATAGCGTTGCAGGTTCGCCAGTTGCTGACGCGCCTCCAGAAGGGTGGCAAGGGCGGGAACCTGGCGGGCAACCTCGCCCGGCGACAGATCGGCCATTTTCTTGAAGTTGAGATCAACTGACAGCTTGCCGCCTGCTTCTGGGTCCAGCGTATTGGTGACGTTCAGCGCGAGGCCCGGCTGCACGCTGGCCATATAGTCATCCAGTGTGTCCTGACTGACTTGCGTAAACTCACGCTCGCCCACGGGGGGCTTTTCCACCTTCGAGGCATTGCCCGACAAGTCAGACATCACGCCCATCACAAAGGGCAATTCGACCTGGCGGTTGGCGTCGATGGGGTCGGCATAGGAAATCTGCACGCGCGGGGGGCGGTTGCGCTTGATGAACCCGGTTGCTGAATCTGAACTGGCCATAAAAATATCTCCCTGGGTCTTGTTCCATGATGAGAGCCGATACACGGCAAACGAACAAACAGGTCACAATGGCGGGTATGCCGCCGTTAAGAAGTACTTGGTGGCAACAATTCTCGGACCAAAGAATGGAAATCTTTTGTCAAAAAGTTGCGGGCTTTGAACAGCAAGATCGGAATCGGGCTTGCCGGCTCTCGCTGACGGAAAAATTCTTCAAGTTGCTTCAGCAGTGCCCCCGCGTGGTCGCGCGAAAGCACTTCGGGCGGATCGGCATCTCCCTCTTGCCACTCCCCCAGACTTTCGTTCATCGGAAGGCCCGCCTGATTGGCCAATTCGCGCATCCGGTGCATGGACAAGGAAAACCCCTGTTCGGTCCCGAAGGTCAGCGTAGCATAATTGGAATTGTTTTCCAGAAGGGCGTCGATCGCCTCGACCAGTGGCCGACCGATCAGCATTCGCGACTGGGTAAGCAAAATCAGCGCCAGCGAGGACGGCTCTTGCGCCACGAAATAGGCTTCCAGCGCCCTGAGTGTGCGATAGGCGGCGCGATGATCGGCGATGTCGCCGACCGGGGCGGCGACGGTGAAGGTCTGGTTTGCAGCGCCGGGCGTTGAGGTTTCGCCGTCGAAGCCGGGCTCTCCCTCTGCTATCTCTTCCAGCGCGGGGCCGTCCGCCAGATCGGCGCGCGCGGCCTCGACCATGGCGATCATGCCGCTGATCCGCTCTGACAGCCGATCAAAGCGCGGCAGGAACGGTTTTGCGCCCGACTGGCTGATGCTGGAGACCGATTTCAGCCCGTCTCGAATGGCGGTCAGCGTGGCATAAAGCGCATCCACCGCCGCGATGTTTTCGGATGACCCGAGGGCCGCGATGTTCAGCCCGGCATCACCCGCCTCTTCGCCCTCGCGCAGCGTCAGCTTGCCGCTTCCGGTGCCATAGGTGCGATAGATGATATCGCCCGATCGTTTGTCAGTGATCAGCGCGGCGTGATCCAGCGGCGCGACGATTGTCGCCATCGCGTTCAACTCTTCCAGCGCGTTCTGACGTTCCATCGGGTCAGTGGGGTGCACCTGTTCGGGATAGGTGCGCACCAGTTCGATCATCGCCAGAACGGCGTCGGACCACCCCTTGAACCGACCGGCCAGAATCTGGAACTTGGCTTCGATCCCCAACAGCCGCAGGTCGCGGCTGCGTTTCAGCAAAGCATCGATCTGTGCGGTTTCGCCCTTGTGATCCACCGAGCGCGGGTCGAACAGCGTACCCGAGGTCAGGTTGAAATAGCTGGTGGGCAGCCGGTCTTCGACGTTGAAATAATAATCGACGAAATCGGGGTCGTCGGCGGCCAGCAGATCCTCGCCGCAAGGAAGGTCGTCAGAGATGGGGGCCAGCAGATCGTCCAGTTTCATGCCCGACCACCCAGCCCCCGGCAGGGGCAGTTTTTCGTCGGCGCAGCCCCCAACGGGGAAGACAGCCCCCCCTGATCGGGTGGCAGCGGGCAGAACATGGAACACCTCAATCGAAATAACTTGGCCATGATGCTAGCCCTGCCTTTCGGGTCGGTCAATCTGGCCGCAAGCAGGGGGAAGGCTTTCCATACCCTAGCCCCCCGTCTTCTTTACGGCATCGTCGTAAGCATCCGAGAAATAGGCCAGAAACACGTCCAGCATTCCGTTTTCATAAGGATGGGTCTTGGCATCCCAGCGCGCCACGAACAGATCCCAGGCACTGGCCTTTTTCGACGACATCAGGCCACCCGAAGCGCGCTCTTCGATCGATTCCGGCGACAGGTCTTCCAGCAGCCGCGCAAGCGCAGGTTGCATCGCAGCATAGACCGCTGTCTGGTGCCGTTTGATGTCGTCAAAACCTTGTTGGAAGCTGGCGGTCGAATTCAGATAGCTGTCCGATTTCTGGACGAACATCGTCTTCATCGCCTCGGCCGGGTTGGGCTTGAACTTCAGCGGGCTGTTGTTCAGCCCGCCGATCATGGTCCGGCTGGAGGATTTGACGAACTGCTTGGCCGCTGCCCGCGCGCCCAGCAGGGCCATCAGCTCTTCGGTGGCGATACGCAGGCATTTGCCGATCTCTTCACCCAGGCGCAGCGGATCGGCAGCGGCCAGGCTGCCTTCGGGCAGGCCTGCACCCCGGCAGATCGCATCAAGCAGCGCCGCGCCATCGGCGCTGGCCGTGGCGGCGGTCGTCTCCGGCGGCAGGGGCGTCGCCACCGCGGGTTGACGCAAGGCGAAAGGTTCGGCCGCAGGCATCGGAGGTTGCGGGGATGAAGCGACCCCTCCCATGCCCGCGGGGGGCGTGGTCGTCGGCTGCGCGGTTGCGGGGGCGGCCGGGGGCGCGGCCTGCACAAAACTGTCGCCGAATTGCCCGGCAAGCGGCATCGGCGCGCGGTTCGGGGCAGGCATGGGCGTGGGCATCGGGGCAGGGTTTGGCAACATGCTCCACGGATCCCCCGCCGGGGCGGGCGGTGGGGCTGGGGCGTCAAACGGGCTGCCCGAAGCGCCGCCGGCATATCCTGCGGCAGAGATACTGCCCATCGCGGGCATCGCGGCAAAGGGGCTGGCTGCCGGTGCCGGGTTTTCGATCATCACACGGATGATGTAATGACCGATCTGAAGCCGGTCATTGTGCGACAGCAGATGCGGCGACGAGATGCGCAGATTCTGCCCGTAAAGAAAGGTGCCATTGGCCGACAGATCGTTCAGCCAGAACTGACGGTCACGCAGGGCCACCTCGAAATGGCGTGACGAAATGCGCCGGTTCGGGTCAGGCAGGGTCCAGTCCATCTCGCTGCCACGACCCGCCTCGAACCCGCGTTCGGTTGCGGTGAATTCCAGTGGCCCGCCATCGGGCAGGCTGTCATAGTTTTCGATCCGCAGGGTAATCTTCATCGCGCCTGTTTCCGCTGATCCGTCTTGCCGCGTGGCGGGCCTGCACGGCCGAATGCCGCGCGACAGACCCCCGCTCGCGCTGCATCCTTGCCGTCAGATCGTGGCGCAATCATGGAGTCTTCGCAAGAACCTCGGCCATCGAGGCGAAATGGTCAATCGTGCGCCGCCGCTTGTCCAGCGCAACCCGCGCTAGGGCGGAATTGATCGCCGCATTCAGCGCTTGCCCGGTGGCGCCCACCGGCGGAGCGACCGGAGGCAGGCCCTTGCCAGAGATCGACCCGCCCGACCAACCGGCCCCAAGCGCCAGCCAGACGCCCGGTCCATGCACATCAGCGCGCAGGCCCGCCTCAAGCGCGGCATAGCGGCTGTCGTCATTCTGCTCGGCGACCCAGGTGGCGATCAGCGCCATCATCTGCTGATCCTGTGCCGTCAGGCTGTCGGGCAGCGCCTTGAGGCATTCATGCCCCCACCACACGCCATGGCGGGCGGGCAGTGCAAAGGCCATGAAGGTCAATGCCTCCTCCGGGGTTTGTCCGGTCAGCAACTGGCGCAGGAAATCAAGGCAATGCTGTTCGGGCAACGGGCGACCCAGCACCAGGCCGCCCAGTGGGGGCAAGGCCTGAAACACCTCGGTCGCGACCTGCATCCGCAGTCCCGGAGCGGGTGCGTTAGCTGGGTGCGGTGTCGTGTTGGTCGCGGTGGCCATGATCAGGAATTGATGCGCACGATTGCGGACTGAATGGAGAGATCAACCGAGGCACCATGTTGCGCCTGAAGTCCGGTGGTCTTCAACTGGGCGGTGGCAGAAACCTCGATGTTCAAGGCAGAAATCTTGATGCCGCCGGGGTCCATGGTGATCTTCGACGTGCCGCAGACCAATTCGATGCTGCTGGTCGCCTCGATCTTGACCGAGGCCATGGATTTCAGCGACGAATCCCCCTGAACCGTAATGGTGCGCGTGCCGGTGATGTCGGTCTTGTAATTGCCGCCGATTGTCTTGGTTGAATCGTTCTCGATGTCGGCGATGTAATCCTGCTGGGCGTGGATATGAATCTTCTCCGCGCCGGACTTGTCGTCGAACGACAACTCGTTATAGCCGCCGCCGCCCATGGTCTCGGTCTTGACGCCGCTGATCGTGCGGTCGGAGGCCAGATCCCAGGGGGCAGGATTGCGGGCGTTGTACACGCAGCCGGTGACGATGGGCTGATCGATGTCACCGTGCAGGAAATCGACCACCACCTCCATATCTACCCGCGGCACAAAGACGGTGCCCCAGTTCTTGCCCGCCCACATCTGCGCCACGCGGCAAAACATCGACTGGTCGTTCTGGTCCCAGAAGAACTTTACCTTGATGCGGCTGTACTCGTCGCTGCTGGAATCAGCACCGTCCACCACCACGGCAGTCTGCGGGCCAAACACCCGTGGTTTGGGTGTAAGAGGCTCGGGCGCGATCGGGTTCGATTCCTTGGTCAGGATATAGCTGCCCTGATAGGGCGCGCTGCGCCGTCCGCCGCCTGCACCGCTGCGATAGGTGTTGGCCGAAAATTCGTGCCGCGCCTGCAACACGGCATAGCTGCCGTTCAGCCCGCTGTCAGAGGCCTTCGACAGGCTGAAGCGGCTTCCGGCAGTCAGGCTCGGGGCAAAGCCCTGCGCCATGACGAGACTGTCCTTGGTGCGCAGGGCGTCGCGACGGCGGTTGGCGACAGACTGGCCCGGCCCGCCTTCGGCATAGTTGCCGGGATAGCGATAGACTTCGAAGGTGGAATGCTCATACCCGCGGCCATGCTCGGCGGTCTTTTCCATGCCTGCCGTCGGGGCCTTGAAGTCGTAATCCGAGGTGCGGAAGGCGCCGGGCGTGACCTGTCTCTGGTCGGAGACCATGGCAAAGCTGTGCGCGCCCTTGATGCCGCCCTGATCTGTCGGATTGTATTCGACCGAAGACACCGCGGCCATCGGGAAAGATCCGGCGCTGTCGGTCAGCACCAGTTCATGCTGGCCAGCCTTCATGTCGAAGTGAAAGTTGATGCCCTCCTCCTCCAGCAGGCGGCGGACAAAGGCCAGATCGCTTTCGTTATACTGAACCGTATATTCGCGCACCGTGGTGCCAAGCCCGGTGTCAAACTTGATCCGCGCCAGCGACCCCAGCGAGTCGGTGCAGACCTGCCGTATGATGTCTTGCACCGTCTGCTCGTGGAAAATGCGTGAATTCACCCGGTGACCCAACAGCCACAACCAGGGCCGCAGCTCGAATTCATAGGCATGGCCGCCCTGTTCGTTGCCGCCATAGCGGACCGAGGCGACGATCTGGTGAAAGGTCCGGGTCTTGCCGGGCGCCACCTCGATCGAGACGGCAGCCTCGGTGCCCAGAAGACTGTCCATCTTGACAGGGGCCTGAGACAGGCCGCGCACCAGAAACTGGTTAAGGTCGTTGACATATTCGGTGCCGGACAGATCCAGAAGGACCAGCTCGTCCTTCTTGCTGCCAAGCGTCACCTGGTTCGGGCGCTGTTCCTGCGAATTTGCCGCCGGCATCACATTACCGCTTTCAAGAACAATGGGATCAAAAAGCCTGGGGCCGGGGCAAACCGCCCCGCAATGATCGCAAGGTTACCCGTCTCCTTTGCGTCGCGCAACACGGCGATGGACCATGCGGGCCGCGCGGCAGGTCGGAATTCTGACCAGTCGCGCCCCATCGCCTAGTTCTCCAGCCGGAACCACGACAGGCCCAGCGCCTTTGTGCCTCCGCTGTCCTTCAGCCGCCCGTCGATAAAGCTGACAAGCTGGCGCACGATGACATTGGGCTTCACCCCCGCCAGCGCCTGACCCAGCGCCTCATCGCCGATCACCACCATGAGCAGTTGTGGTGAGGGCGGGGCCCCTTCCTTCAGCCGGGGGGCGAATTTGAACGTGGTTTTTCCTGTGGCATCGGTGGTCACCCATTTCGCGATATTGGTCGCGCCGCCCGAGCCATTGACCAGAAAGACCGAGAAGGGCCTGCCCTCGATGCCGGTGATGGTGCCTTCCACCGGCGCTCCGCTTTTGATCACGCTGTTGCCTGCCATCTCAACCCTGATCGAGGCGCTGGCGCGGTTTGCGGCCACAAAATCCAGCACGGCGCATTGCTCTTCGTTGATCAGGTTGGTTGTGATGTCAGGCTTGACCTTGGTCGCCGCCTGCCAGTCGGCGGCGATCTTTTCCAGCGGGGCGGTATCAACGGCAAAGCCGGTCAGGCGGAAGCCTGTCTTGGCCGCCTCGTCCACTGACAGGTAGGTGCAGGCGGGTAGCGTCAGCCCGTCAAGCCACGCCTGCTGGCTGGCCAGCGGGTCGGCGGCAAGGGCATCGGCCTTGGCCTTTTCTTCTGCCGCCTTGGCCGTTTCGGCATCCGCCAGCGCCTTCAGCCCGGCGGCTGCCTTGGTGCTGGCATCGGCGGCGCCTTTGGCGGCCTCGGTCGCCTGTTTCAGAACCTGCTCGGCAGAGGCAAGCTGATCGGCGACCGACTTGGCCAGTTCAGGGTTGGTTTTCACCGCCGCTGTCTGATTGGCAATATCGGCCAGGGCGGATTCAATGGCTGCGCGGGCAGTTTCGGCGCGGGTTGCCGCTGCCGCGGCCTTTGCCGCCAGAGGAACGGCTGTGGCGCTGTCCTGGACGGCCGCCACGTCCTTGGCCGCGCCCTCGGCTTCCTCGCGCGCGTTCTGGGCAATGCCCAGCGTTGCGGTTGCCGCCTCTGCACTGGATTGCGCGGCTTGTGCGGCCTGTGCGGCCGCGGCTTCGGTCGCGGCCTTTGCCTCGGCCTCGGCTTTTTCCTGCGCGGCTTTTTCTTCGGCTGCCCTGGCATCTGCCGCAGCCTTTTCGGCAGCGGCCTGTTCCTGTGCCGCCTTTTCGGCCTCGGCCTTTTGCTGGGCGGCCTTGTCGGCGGCGGCTTTTGCCTCGGCGGCGGCTTTTTCGGCGGCGGCCTTTTCTGCCGCAATCTTTTCGGCGGCAGCCTTGTCGGACGCAGCCTTGTCAGCGTTGGCCTTTTCGGTTGCGGCGGGATCTGGCGCGGCGGTTTCGGTCTTGGGCGGGGTCTCCACCTTCGGCGGAGCGTTGGTTGCGACCGTGGTGTCCGCCTGTTTCTGCGGCCCGATCAGCCCGCCATACCAAGCTCCGGCCCCACCGCCCAACAAGGCCAGCACCGCCACTGCGGCAAGCAGGCCGCCCTTGCCGCCTTTCGCTGGCAAAACCGGGTCCACATGGGCGGACGCCGGTTTCGCGGCGGGTTTGGCGGCGGCAGGGGGCGCGCCGAAGGGGCTGGCCATCTCGTCTTCGGCCGGGGCCACGGGCTGCGGCGCGATGATGGTCGCGNNGGTCGCGCCCTCGGGCGGGGTGGTCTGGGGCCGCGCCTGCCAGCTTGTGGCCGGTGGCGGGGCTGTCTGCACAGGTGGTGACGAAATGGGCGGCGGCGTGGTTGCCACCGGCAGGGGTTCAATCACCGTGCGGTTGGGGTCGGGTACTGCCGTGGCAGGGGCAGTGGGCTGTGGCAGCAGCGCGGGATTGTCCAGCGCGGCAATCACCTTTGCCATGCTTTCGGCGCGCTGGCCCGGATCGGGTTGCAGCATCCACGCCAGCAGCGGCACCAGCGCCGGGTCCACCCCAGACAGATCGGGCACCGAGGACCGCTTGGAGACGGCATCGACGATCGAGGCGCCCATCGGCAGCACCTCGCCCTTGCTGGCCGCCGCCGTGATCAGTGCCAGCGAATAGATGTCGGACCGGCCATCGACCTGCCCGCCATAGGCGCCAAGCTGCTCGGGCGAGACCCAGTTGAACTTGCCCGCGAACTGGCCCTGCAACAGCGTGCCCGAGCCGAAGTTGGATGATTTCGCAATGCCGAAGTCGATCAGCTTCGCATGTTCGACCGAGCCTTCTTCCAGGATCACATTGTCTGGCGACAGGTCGCGGTGAACCACGCCCGCCCGATGCGCCTTGTCCAGACCGGATGCGACGCGGCGCAGCATGGTCTTCACGTCTTCCAAGGGCATCGGCCCCTGCTCGATCCGTTCGGCCAGCGCCTGGCCGGACACGAACTCCATCACCATGCAGGGGCGGCCGATGGTCGGGTCATTGGTGAAGACGTGATAACGCACGATGGCTTCATGCGCCAAACGCGACAGGACGGTCGATTCCTTCTGGAACAGTGCGACGATCTTGGGGTCGTGCGCCAACGCGGGCAGCACGATCTTGATCGCCACCGGCTCGCCGTTATGGATATTGCGGCCGCGGTAAACCTCGCCCATACCGCCCGAGTTGATCAGTTGCTCAATCTCGTACGTCCCCATGATCAGCGTGCCCGCCGTCACGGTGGTGGCCTGCTTTTTGGGCGGCTGGCTGTCGGGGGGTGTCGTGGGCGTTTCGTCGGTCATTGTCAGCTATCCACATGCCATTCGTCGCGGTTGTCCGCGCGACCGGCGGTCGGGGTAATGGTTTTCTGGCGCGGCTGGGCGGGCCGGGCCATTGCGGGTTGCGCCTGTGCCTGCCAGTTCTGCGCGCGACGGTCATGGGCGCGCACCACCACCACCGTCACATTGTCTTTCGCACCGCGTTCCAGCGTTGTGGCGACCAGTGCATCGCAGGCGGCCTGCGCGGACAGGCGGCTTAAGGCTTCGGCCATTTCATGGTCCTGAACATGCTCCGTCAGTCCGTCCGAACACAGAAGGAACGTATCGCCGGGGGCCAGCGCGCCCGCGATCTCGTCGGTCATCGGGCGGTCATGCACGCCGATCGCGCGGGTGATCACGTTGCGCCGTGGCCATGTAGCGGCCTGTTCGGGGGTGATGGCACCCTGCCGCAGCAGTTCGTTCACCTCGTTATGGTCGGTCGTGACCTGCTGGAACTGACCGCCGCGCAACAGATAAATCCGGCTGTCGCCTGACCAGACGCAGGCAAAATGACGATCAAAGGTCAGCAGCGCGACCAGCGTCGCCCCCACCGTTGCCCCGTTCAGCCGCCGCGACTGGTCTTGAATCGTGGCGTGCGCCCGGGCCAGCCGGTCCATGAACCGGGCCTGAAGGTCGGGGGCCGAAACCGGCATTCCGACCGAAGCGATGGCCTCGGCGATGGTGCGGCTGGCGAAATCGCCCGCCTGATGCCCGCCCATGCCATCGGCCACCAGCCAGACGCCGCTGTCGGGCTGGGTCAGATAGCTGTCTTCGTTATGGTTGCGAACCCGGCCGGTATCCGAGGCAGCGCCGGTTTCGAACGCGAAAGGAGCCTCGATCATCCCACCTCCCAAGCCTGGGTCTTGCGGCCAAGATTAGGCGCAAAGCGTTGCATCTGCCTAGCCCACATCTCTTTGGTCCCCGACTGCATGTCCCTTGAAAAACCACGCAAGCACCGCGCCGGGTGGCAAACCCTGTCCGGCCCACACTTGTGCCGGGCGTGGCGCAGGGGGGGGCAGGGGCACGGGTTCAGCGATTGCAGCGACCATGGCCGGCTCTGCCGTCATGGTTTCAGCCGGGCTGGGTGGCGCGAACAGGCCGGGGGCCGCGCCCGAAAAGGGCGAATCCTCATCATCCACAATGACCCCGGCCAAGGCCCAGACATCCTGTTCCATCGGGGCGGCGGCGGTTGCAATTTCGATCTCGGCCGATACGGGCGGTTCCAGCTCTGCCAGCGGCAGATCCGGGCGCGCGGTCGCCTCCTCGCCCTCGGTCCACCAGTAGCTGCGGGTGGCCGCGGCGCGTCTGTGATCGGCTTGTGCCACATCCTGCCACAAGGCGCCCACCTCTGGCCCCGGTCTTGCGGCCCAGAACTCTGCCGCAACCATGGTCGCCACGCCTTCGGCCATGTCAGGTCGTGGGGCCCCCGCCAGCAGATCGGCGGGCTGGTCAAGGTCGGTGCGCGCCAGAACTGCCGCCGCATGGGCCGACAGGGCGCGGCGCCAGTCTTGCCCGGCATCCGTGACGGGCGGTGGCGGCGCTTCGGCTCCGGTGGCAAGGTAAACGAGTGGGAAGCGGCGGCCCACCCTGTCTTGCGTGGGCGCCAACAGGCCCGCCACAGGCTCTCCCCAGATCGCCTCGCCCAGCCAGAAATGCAGATGGGGCGCCACGGGCCAGACCGCCTGCCAATCGGCCCCCATAGCCTCGCGCGCCTCGGCCAATACCGTATCCAGCCAGCCCTCCAGCTTTGCCTGCAAGGCAGGGGGCAGACCGTGTCCCAGAAAATCGCCCTTGGCAGGGTGTTTGCCGTAAACCCCGAAAGCCATGGTCACAGCCCGGACGGGCAGCGGAATTCCCGCAAGGCCGCAAGGTTGAACGGGTTTTTCAGGGCATTTACCCGGATGTCATAGCTGATGTTGCGCCCGCCTATGATGTGGGTGACTTGCAGGATGTCGCCCACCTGACGCGGGCTACCCTCGCGGATGAACTGCATGAACGACCACGGGCCCTGCCACTGCTTGGCGCTTTCGCGGTTGCCAAGCTCTGGCAGCAGTTGCAGCACCGTCGCTCCCGCCCCACCCGGCCATTTCACGGTTTGCGGTGTGTTCCCTTTCTGGCGCATCTGCACGGTCTGGCCATCAATGCTCAGGATCGACTGGCGCACCCGGTCATGCGCCTGGGTCTGGATTACCGTCACATCCAGCGCGACCGTCGGGTTGCGCCCCGGAAAGAACGCATCGCGGATTTCCGCCGCGCGCTGGAACTGGCGCAGGGTTTGCAGGCTGGCCTTGTCGGCAATCGGGTCATCGGGGTTCCACGTCCAGTCGCCCGCACCCATATTGGCGTGAACCGCCAGGTTGGTGTTGAAGAAGTTGTCCAGCACGCCGCCCGGCGCAAAGACCTGCGCGAACTCTGACAAGGGCACCTGCCGCGACGGATTGTTCGAGAAAGGATAGCGCCCCTCGACAACGGCCTTGCAGGCGGGCACCACCTGATTGTTCATCGCCTCATTGATCTGCGAGATGGTCGAGGAGGTGTTCGAGCCCTCAATATCCTCCACCGCCTTGTTGATCATGGTCTGCAACGGTGTGGGCAGGCGCGAGACGGTGGCCTTCAATTCCCCCATCAGGCGCGGCATCGCTGCATCGACCTGTGCCTGCCCACCCGAGGCAGCCACGATCAGCGCCTGATAGATCCCGTCGAACGATTTCAGCAGCGCGTCAATCGGGCGGCTGCCCGGGGTTCCATCCAGAAGTTGCTGATAGTCCTGAAAGTTAACCTCAATGTCTTGCCCGGGCACCATGGGGCCGCCCCCACCAGAGGCACCGGCGCGGGCCTGCGACTTGCCCGCCGCCAGCGCCAGATCCAGCCCGATGCGTTGCAGCCCGGAAACCCGGCTGGCCACCATCCCCTCAATCGCGCCCTGGGCATCGCTCAGGGCTTCGGTGTTGCTGGCAATGGCGGCCCCCACCTTGCCCGCAGCATCGGTGGGCGCCGCAGGTTCGGCGGTCAGCTTGGTTTCGCCCGACACCGCCTCGACCAGCTTCAGCAGCGGCGAGGTGGCGGAAGACGAAATCGCTGACAGCGCCTGATAGGTCGGCTTGTCGGCCACAAGGGGAGCAAGTTTCAGGTTGTCCAGCATCCCCTCCCAGGCGGCGATGTAATCTTCGCGATAGCGGCGCAGGAGGGTGGGGCCAAGCGCGGTCAGTTGTGCGTCGATATTGGCCACCTCGGCCTGTTTGCCCATCACCCATTGTTCCGACTCGATCTTTTGCGCCACCGCCGCCAACTG
Source organism: Rhodobacteraceae bacterium UBA1943 (assembly GCA_002336845.1). Lineage (GTDB taxonomy): Bacteria > Pseudomonadota > Alphaproteobacteria > Rhodobacterales > Rhodobacteraceae > Fuscibacter. The sequence goes on along the minus strand of DDEX01000012.1, from coordinate 20,339 downwards.
GTCGAGGAAGAAGTCATGGAACCCGTTATAGGTATAAAGTGCGGGCACCCCCAGCACCGAAAGGTCACTGCCGTCCACCGTTTCAAAGACCAGCCGTGCATCGGGGCCAAGCCGTTCGACAAGGTTGAAATCGGGCACACCGGAATAGGGCGCGCTGGCCTTGATCAGGGAATAGGCCTGCTCTTCCACGCTCATCCGGCCCAGAATGATCTCGGCCTTTTCCACCAGATCGCCGTTCAGGGTGACGGCGGGGGTGGTGGTGTCGTCCAGATCCAGCATCGCGGTCAGATGGCCGGCCAACATCTTGCGGGCATCTTCGTTGTTGATGCCGGGATAGCTGATCTGCGCCCAGTCATCCTTGAACCAGTTCTGCACGAATTCATCTTGCGGCACTGGCGCGGCCCCGCCCAGGGCCTTGTAAACCTTGAGGGTCTCGTAAATCCCCAAGGTCTCGTTCCCCGCGATCAGGGTTTGCAGCCGTTCTTCGACCCGCAGCACCAGACGCGGGCGGAACAGTCGCTCCAGCCCTTGGGCATAGGCATCGCGCGCGGCTTGCCGGATGGCCCCTTGCTGCGACAGGCCAAAGCCCAGATCCCAGCCGCTTTCGTCGATCTCGGCGCTGTCATAGCCCGAGGGCATGGTGCGCAGGATCTGCAATTCATTGCCGACGCGCAAAAGGTCGGTATCGGAAACCTCTGCCGCTTTCAGGTCGGCATCGGCGGCCAGCTCATAATCCGACATTGCCGCCTCAGCCGAAGCGACAAGCTGACGATTGTTATAATAACTCCACCCCCAGGCGCCCAGCAGGCCAAACGAGGCCAGAACCATCCCCGCCGTTGCAACCATCCGCAGCACCGAGCTGCGCCGCACCGCCTTGCGGTCATAGCTGACCCAGCCCTGTTCGGCAAAGATCACCTTTGTCAAAAGATCGTGCAGAAAGAATGACTTGCCCTTGCCCGACATCAGGCCGCTTGCCTGACCGGGGGCCTGCCCGCCAAAGCTGCGGGTCATGGCGCCCAGCACCTGATCAATCGGGGTGCCTTCTTGCGTGCCAGAGGTAAAGTAGAACCCGCGCAGAATGGCCGAACTGGCATAGCGCGTAGGCTCAAAGACCAGACGCAGGAACAGCGCCACCTCGTCCTTCATTTCGGCCAACTGGCCCGGCAGGCCGAAAATCGCGATACGGTTCACGCCGTCCGGCTCTTCGGACATGCGGTCGATGACTTCTTCGGACAACCGGCTGACCAGCGCGTCATATTCCGCAGGAACCCGGTCCCATGTCTGTTCGCGCAGCGATTTGGTCTGGAACGTGGTGCCCCAGACCTTTTTGCGTCGGCCGGCAGCGAAACTGGCGAAATATTCGCGGAAGCCTGCGATCAGGTCGGCCTTGGTGAACATCACATAGACCGGGAAATCCACCTTCAGCGCCTCGTGAATTTCCCCCAGACGCGCCCGCACGGTTTCGGCGTGTTTCTGGATGGCGTCGGGGTCGGCGCGCATCAGATCGGCGACCGAAAACGCAAGGATGACTCCGTTGATTGGCTGCTTGGGCCGGTTTTTCTTGAGCAGGTTCAGGAAAGAGGTCCAGCTTGCCTTGTCATTGCCCTGGTCGCTGTCTTGCGTGGTGTAGCGGCCTGCGGTGTCGATCAGCACGGCATCCTCGGCAAACCACCAGTCGCAATAGCGAGTGCCGCCAAAGCCTTGCAGGCCACCTTGCGCGTTGCCAGCCACGGGAAACTTGATCTCGGAATTCACCAGCGCCGTCGTCTTGCCCGACCCCGGCGGCCCGATGATCACATACCACGGCAGGTCATAAAGGTAGTGCTTGCCCCCGGTTTTCTTCAGCGTACCCAAGGCGTCGGTCATCCGCATCGCCAGTTCGCGCCCGTCGCCGGTGGGCGGCGCATCGGCGACCAGCGCCTTTTCCAGCGCCTTTTGCCCCTTGTTGCGGCGCAGCAGCTTCAGAAGCCCCCAGACCAGAAGGATAAGTGCGAGAATTCCGATTATGGTCAGCCGGACCCACAGAGGATCGAACGGGCGCGCCTCGCCAAAGCCGATCAGCGGGCCGGCAAAGAACACCACGGCGGAGAACGCCAGAAATCCGATCAGCACCAGAACCAGTTTCACCCAACCCATCGCGCCGCCCCTAGTCCGCCTGCCCGCCGTCTGCCTGCCCGTTATCAACAGGCTTGGCATCGGCAGCTTCGGCAGGGGCCGGGGCGGTTTGCACCGCCGCCAGCGTTTCCTGCCGCTTGATCATGATTTCCACGCGCCGGTTCTGCGCCTGCCCGTCCTTGGTGGCATTGTCGCCGATCGGGTCGGCCTCAGCCTTGCCTTCCACCACAAAGCGGCTTTTGTCGTCGATCTTCGCCTCCAACGCCGCCTTGACCGAATCCGCCCGTGCCTGGGACAGGTCGTGGTTGTTCTTGAACCTTCCCCGTCCGCTCATCGGAACATTGTCGGTATAGCCATAGACGAACACCGGCCCCGGTTCCTTGTTCAGCGCATCGGCGATGCGACCGGCCAGTTCGGCGAATTCGGGCTTGGTATCAGCCTTGCCGGTGGCGAACAGCAGCGCGTTATTCACGCGGACGAAGATGAAGTCGCCCTTCATGTCCACCACCACGGTGCCTGCGTCGATGTCGGCCTTCATCGCGGCGCGCAGCCGCTCCAGCTGTGTCGGGTCCACGACCGAGGCCTGATCGACCACCAGCGGCGCGAAATCCACCGTGGCGGGGCGCACAAGCCCCACCTCGCCCACCGGGTGCATCGACAACAGGCGCTGGGTGACCACGCTGCCCTCATCGGAGATCAGCATCGACAGGCCGAAATAGGCCCCCATCAGCCCCAGCCCCAGAACCGAACCAATCACCCACAAAGGCGTGCCGCCAAAGCGCCGCCTGCGACCGACGTCCACCGGCTGCCAGCGCGGCGACAGGTCGTCATCGGGGCGCGGGTTCACCCGACGCAGGCTTTCGTAAATCATGGTGCGGATACGGCCCAGTTCCACCGCGCCATTGGGGGCGGTACGGTACTGGCCCTCGAACCCCAAGGACAGGCAGACCATCGCCAGTTCCAGAAGCTGATAGCGCTGGGCTGGCGCTTGCAGGGCCTTTTCCACCTCCTGGAAAAAACCCACGCCCGAGGTGCGGCGATTGAAGAACCGCACCGTCATGGAGTACTGAATCCAGACATGCCGGTCATTGCCGGGAATATTCTGCACGATGTCGTCGGCGGTCGAGCAGAGCAGGTATTTCGCCACCTGCGTTTCATGCGCGTCGATGCCCGCCTTCAGGCAATTCTCCTCGAACACCTCGATCTCGCGCGTGACATGCTCCATCAGAGGGCGCGCATCCATATCGACCATCTGGGTGCGAAGACGGCCGAACAGGATCATCAGGTTGGCGGCGGCGGCCAGCATGGGCGATTTCGGCCCGCCCGCGCCAAGCCCCTTGGCCGACAGCGCAACCCGCAGGTCGATCTTGGGGCCTTGCGCGGCATAATTGGTGGGCTGCGCGGTCGAGGGGCTGGGAAAAAAGCTGTCCTGCGGGGCAAACGGTCCGCCGATGATGGTGCGCTGGTTCGTGGCCTGCTGGCCAAAGGCATCGCCGCCCGCCCCGAACCCGGGGCTGCCCTGGCCCACACCGGGGGCGTAACCGCCGCCAAAGCCGCCGGGTTGCTGCTGCTGGCCCGGTCCGGGGCCGAAGCCCGGTTGCGGCGCAGGCGTGCCAAGCCCACCGGTTCCGCCGCCCCAAGGGTCGTTCTGATCGGCACCATAGCCGGGCTGGGGCGCGCCAAAGCCACCGGGTTGCGCGCCGAACCCTGGTTGCCCGCCAAAGCCGACGGGCTGCGCCCCAAAGCCGCCCCCCTGACCTCCCGCGCCGGGCAAGGGTCTACCGATGACCGTTTGCTGATTGGGCGAGGGCTGCGGTTTGCCTGCCCCCGGCATAGGCGACATGCCGCCCGGAAGCGCCCCGCCGATCACCGTCTTGTCCTTGTCGTTGTCGCTCATGACAGGCCCCTTATGCCCGCGTCTCGACGATGGCCCAAAGCTCCAGTTTCAGGTCGGGCCAATCCCCGGCAAAGTGCATCCCGATGGCCGGGGCATTGGAAAATTCCCGCCACAGCGGAGAGTTCTTCTCGATGATGAAATAGACGTTGCGTGACACCGCCCTGATCTGGCGCGGCGGGGTCGGCGCGTGGATCAGCTCGATCCCCGGCAGGTTGTTGTTCACAATCTCGGCCATGCGGGTGTTGGGGCCAACCTTGCACAGCAAGGGGAATTGCTGGGCCACCACGGTCAGGTTGCGGCTGCTTTCGACCTCGATCACAAAGGTTGCATCGCGGAACAGGTTGCGGTCGGGCACCTGCGCCAGATAGGAATTCTGCCGCACCTGCACGAGTTCCAGCCGCGTTGCCCGGCCTACATCGCGCGACAGAAGCCGCTGGATGTCGCGCACCACTGGTTCAACCGACCCTTTCAGGTCGGCATGGTCATAGGGCGGATATTGCGGGGCCAGCCGTTTGTCGTGGTCAAAGGTCCACAACTCACCCGAAAAGCGCAGCAATTCTTCATACAGCCGTTCCGGGTGAACATAGCGGCTGGCGCGCAGGTGGCGCAGCACGTTGATTTCACGATTCAACGCCAAGAGCATGAAGTAATCGGTCGCCTGAAGCCCGCCCGCCGCCGAAGGGTCGGCGGCGTAACGGGCAAGGCTTTCCAGCTTGGTTTCCACCCAGCCGATCACCCGGTCCAGCCAGCCCAGCGCCACCGAATGGCCGGTGATGGTCAACAGGGGAGGTGGGAAGGCGTCATCCATGATGACGACATTGTCGCGCACCTCGATGATCCGGCCGATCTTCAGGCATTGATAGCCGGGCTTGGGCGTCTGGCGGATGTCCAGTTCCAGCCTTGGCACGGCGATTTCGATCTGCTGCTCGATCCGCATGGCGCTGGCGGCATCGGCCACGGTTTCGGCCGACAGCACGAAACGCGTTGCCGCATCCGCCTCGGCATCCATCGCCACCTCGCGCCCGTTCATCACCTGATCGGGCAGGGTCAGCCACAGGAACTGGCCGTCCGACCCCTCTGGCACCTCGATCGCGCGGGGCAGGGGGCTGACGGCGGGGGCATCGAAAGGCAGCCCGTCTGGGAAAATGCCCGCCACCAGCGCCAGTTCAATCCGGCCTTGTTGCAGCCGGTCCCGGTTCAGCCGCATCTCCTCGATCCCCCAAGGGTAGGGGGAGACATGCCGCGACCGCGCCTCGACCAGCTTTTCAAGATAGCGGTCGTTCTGTTGCAGATGGTGGGGCTGCAAAAACAGCCCCTCCTTCCACGCGACCTTGCTGAACCACGACATTATGCCCTCAATCTTCGACAATTGGCCAAAGGCCCGAAATCACAAACCCAATCAACAAAACAAAACGGGCAATTTCTTGGCCGCGCCCTTCATCCTGCGGCCTGCGCCGCCCCGGATCAAGTGCGGTTTTAAGACCACCGGACCTGCCACCCTACCCGCGACCTAGAACGACAACCGCACCTGCGCCGTCACGCTGTAGGCGCTGCTGACATTGGCCCCAAGCCGCGCATCGGCCCGGATCGAGGCGTTGAACTGTTTCGCAGGACCAAAGGTTCCCGGGTCCAGTATCTTGACATAGTTCAGCCCGATCGACACCTCGCCAAACCCGCCTATCGAGGTTACGTCCACCGGCAGCGTATCGGCACCCGAAAACAGCGTGGCCGTGCGGTCACCGCCGAAATCCTGATAATAGTTGGCCGATACAAAGGCGACTTTGGCCGTCGCCCCATCCTCGGCGATCATGGTCTTGGTCACCGTCGCGCCGACAAAGCCCACGACAGAGGTATAGCCGTCAATCTCCAACACGTCGCCCCCTGCCAGCGTCAGGCTGTTGCCGCTGACCGTGGTCAGGTTGACGCCCGCGGTCGGGATGATGTTCAGGCCCTTTTCCTCGTTCAGGTCAAAGCGGTAATTGACCCGTGCGCCCAGTGTGGTGGCCTTGGTCGAATAGCTGAGGCCGTCAAACCCAATAGGCGTGCCGGAATAGGTCTGCTCTGACAGATCGAACTTGGTCTGATCGTAACGCAGTTGCAGGTCTGCCGACAGTCGGTCCTTGGCGCCAGCCAGATACAGGCCAATGTAATCCTGGCTGAACTCGGTGCCCAAAGCGCCGGTCACGGTAGCCAGCGATGAGGTATCCGAGAACAAGAGCTGGTCGGTCGAACCGGAGTTGTGCCCAAGCATCAGGCCGCCCGCGCCATCCCAACCGTTAAAGAAGCGCCCGTCAAAGCAACCGAAATCATAGCCGCCCTGCACGCCCCAGAAGGTCGAGCTGATGTCGCTGCCCGTGGTCAGCCCGTTCGAGGTGCTTTCGCCATGCACATCCGCCTTGCCGCCCGTCGCCCGGATATAGCCGCCGTGCGAGCAGCTTTCCTCGGCCGCAAGGCCCGAGACGAAGGGGCTGGTCGGCCGGTTCACGATGGTGCCGATCAGCGATTGGGTCATCGCCGCGCTGGCCGCCACGCCGCCGATGCCGGGGTTGGCGCCGCCCACAACCTGAATTTCAGACCCGTTCTGGATCAGCGCGTATTGCACCGGCCCGCCCACCGGCAGCGCCCCGCCGCCGGTCACCGTGGCCCCTGCCGCCGCGCCGCTGAACACCGTTACGGGGCTGGTATAGCCCGATCCGGTGACGCTGAAGGCCAGGTTGATGGTGCTGGCCGTCGCAGTGGTCGAGATGATCCGGTCGCTGGTTCCGTCCGACAGGTTCAGATCAAGCTGATAGCTGCCTGTCCCGCTGATGGCATTGGCTGTCAGCGTGTCGCCTGTCGTGCCATCGGCCAGATCGACCGTGCCCGTATTGGCCAGCGATCCGGTGATGATCGAGGCGCCATCCACCGTCAGCGTGCCCGCATTGGTGACATTGCCGCTGACCGTGCCGCCGATCAGCGCCAGCGTCGCCCCGGCGTTGTTGGAGTAGCTCAGCGTGCCCAGCGTGCGCCCGTTCACCGTGGTGGACCCGCCCGACAGGTTGGTAAAGCTGGCAAGTCCAGTCATGTCGCCCAAGGCAACGGTCACATCGCCCGCGTTCTGGAACGTAGTTCCACCAAAGGCCAGTGCGGCGGTTGTGGCAAAGCTGCCGCTGGAATTGTTGGTGACCGCGCCGTTGATGGTCCCGGCCGCCTCGACATCGCCGCTGTTTGTGATCGCGCCGCCCAGGGTGCCGCCCTGCAATTGCAGCAGGCCCGCGCTGCCCACGCTGATCGGCCCGCCCAGGGCCCCGGTCGAGACGACCCGCAAGGTGCCATCGGTCACCGTGACCTGCGCGGTGTAGCCAGAGCTATTTGCGCTGACGGTGGCGGTTGCCCCGTCGTCGATGGTGAGTGTGCCGGTGCCAGAAATGGTGCCCCCAAGGGCAGAGGTTCCCCCCGACAGCACAAGGGAGCCGGTGTTCAGCTCCAGAGAGCCCGTCCCGCTGACGCTGGAGACGGTTTCCGATCCGGCTGTGATGCGGAAGGTGCCCGCGTTGGTGATGTCGGCCTGATCGCTCAGCACGCCGCCATCGGTTTCCAGCACGGCACCGGCAAAGGTCTCCAGATCGGTGGAGGAAATCGCGCCGGTCAAAAGCAGCGTGCCCTGCTCGACATCAATTGCGCCGGTGTGGGAGGACACGCCAGAAAGGGTCAGCGTGCCGGTGCCGGTCTTGTTCAGCGTTGCCGTGCCGGTGATCGACCCGGCATAGCTGGTGCTGGTGGCATCGCCTACTGTCAGGTCGCCGTCCAGGTTTACCGACCCGCCGCTGCCCGACAGACTGGCGAAGGTTTCGGCGTTGTTCACGTCCAGCGTGCCGCCGTTCACCATCACCGCACCCGTGTCGGCAATTGCCGCGCCACCCGACAGGGCCAGGGTGCCGCCCGAAACCGTCGTTGTGCCGGTGTAGGTATTCGTGCCCGAAAGCGTCGTCGTGCCCGATCCGCTGCGTGTCAGCCCGCCCGCCCCTGCAATCACGCCCGCGTAGGTGCCGGTGCCCGGACCCGCCACCGTCAGCCCGAAAGTCAGGCTCACCGTGCCACCACTGCCAGACAAGGTGCCAATGGTTTCTGCTGCGTTGACGTTCAGCGTGCCGGAATTGACCACAACGCCCGCGCCATCGGCAATCGCCGCACCATTGTTCAGGTTCAGCGTGCCGCCCGACACTGTTGCAGTGCCGGTAAAGGTGTTGGTGCCGTTCAGGTTGGTCGTGCCGCCCGCAATGTCTATCCCACCAGCGCCAGAGACCGTGCCGTCAATATCCGACGTGCCGGAATTCAGCGTCAGGACAGAGCCCGACGAAAGCTGAATGATTCCGCCGCCATCCACCTCGGCGATACTTTCATCGCCGCCGCCGGTCAGCGCCATGACCCCGTTGTTGCTGATCGCAAGGGTCGAGGCCAGCGCCCCGCCGTCGGTGGACAGGGCACCCAGAGTGGCAATCGTCAGGCTGGTCGAACTCAGCGTGCCCGAACCCGTTACCGCCAATGTGCCGCCGTTCACCGTGGTTGCGCCGCTGTAGCTGTTGGCCCCGGTCAGCGTCATCGTGCCGGTGCCTTCCTTGGTCAGCCCGCCCGCGCCCGAGATCACGCCACCCACAGTCGTGCTGGCATCATTGCCGCCCGTGGTCAGCCCGGCGTTCAGCACCACGCTGCCCAGACCGGCCAGCGAACCGATGGTTTCTGCCGTGTCGATCCGCAGCGTTGTGCCAGAGCTGGTTTGCACCCCCGCTGTATCGGCAATTGCCGCGCCACCCGACAAGGCCAGGGTGCCGCCCGAAACCGTGGTGGTGCCACTATAGGTATTCGCGCCTGAAAGCGTCAGCGTCCCCGCGCCGATCTTTTCCAGCGGGCGGCTGCCGCCGGTCTCGCTGATCGCGCCGGATTGCTCCGCCACGTCGCCTGACAGCACCTCTAGCTGGGTGGTGTTGGAGTTCAGCACGATTGCCGAGCCTTCGTTCACCCCGTTGGCATAGCTGACAACCGAGCCGGTCGTGGTGATGGTGCCCGCGATGGCATTGCTGTTCTCGATCCGCAGCTTGCCGCCCGAGGCCACCGTGACATCGCCATCGATCAGGCCGGAAACCGTGGTTGTTCCGGTCTGCACCGTTGTGCTGCCCGCCCCGCTCAGGGTGCCCGCGATGGTGCCACCGTTCAGCGTGGCGGCGCCCGAATGCGAAACCGTTGTGCCGAACGAAAGCGCGCCGCCCGATTGCGCGAAGGTGCTGGTGGTCAGGGTGCCGCCGCCGCCCAGGGTGCCGCCATCCAGCGTTACCCCGCCCACCGCTACGGTGCCCGAAACCACCGCCGAACCGCCGTTCACATCCAGCGCCGTGCTGCCGCCCAACGATCCGTTGGCAAGGTTCAGCGTGCCGCCATTGACGATCAGATCGCCCGAGGCCAGCCCGACCCCGGTCGCCAGCGACAGGCTGCCGGAATACACCGTGGTATCGCCGGTATAGGCCGTATCGGTGCCATAGGTCACAGCGGCGCCGTCCACCGTCACGCCGCCATCGCCGGTGATCGCGCCAGTAACGGTATAGGTTGCGCTGCCGTTCAGCGTCAGGTCCGCGCCGGTCAGCGCGATGTCGCCCGTGAACCCTGTCAGGTTGTTCACCGCCTCATTGCCGGTCAGTGCCAGGTCGCCCGTTCCGGTCAGGGCAATGCCGTCCGCACCAAAGGCGCCGCCATCCGACGACAGAGTGGCACCTGCACTGATCGCGGCGGCGCTGGCGGCTGTGGCGCCGCTGCCCGTATATGCCAGTTCGCCGGCGGTCACGGCAATCGTGCCGGTCTGGCCGCTGCTGTTGCCGGTCAGCGTCAGCGTCTCGGTCCCGCCTTTCGACAGGCTGCCTGCGCCGCTGAACGTGCCGCCAAAGGTGCCTGCCGCAGACTGATCCACCGTCAGCGTCTGCCCGTTGGCCAGGGTGATCACCCCGCCTGTGCCGGAGAGCGACCCTGCCGTGTCGCTGGCATTCACGTTCACAGCACCGCCGTTGACCGTGAGGGCGTTGGTGTCAGACAGGTTGCTGCCGGTGTTCAGGTGCAGTGTGCCACCGCTTACGGTCGTGCTGCCTCCCACAGTTCCAGCGTTGGTCATCGTGCCGCCAGTAACGCTCAATGCGCCGGTAACCTGGCCATTGTTCGTTCCGCTGCCGCTTGACACGGTCAAGGAAGCGGCGGTGCCGCCTGCATCAATCTGCGCGGTGCCGCCAGAAGCGTTCAGCGCGTCTGCGGCGCCGCCATTGGCAACGATCACAACGCCCGCCTGAACATTTATGCCGCCGGTGTGGGTTGTCGTTCCTCCGAATTGCAGAATGCCGCTGCCGGTTTTGGTGATGGCTCCAGACCCGCCCGTTGCGCCAGTCAGGGCCAGTCCGTGCCCTGCGGTATCAGTGTTGACCTCGATCACCGTCGCGGTGTTGAAGGTCAGGGCCGTTCCGATGAAATTGGTGTCTGTTGGGGTGTCGCCCATCGTGATCTTGGCACCACTGCCCGCCATCACGATGGTGCCATCGCTCAGCGTCAGGCCCGTGCCGTGCAAGGTCAGGGTGTTGACGGTATAGCTGTTGCCGCCAAGGCCCACTGCGGTGCTGACCGCGCTGCTGATGACCGCATCGGCGTTATTGCCGTTCGGCACCTGGTTGGGGTTCCAGTTCTGGCCGGTGCCCCATAGATTGGTGCCAGCGCCATTGTCGAATGTCTGCGCTTCGGCAGATGCGGAGGGAAGCAGGAATGCCAAGACAATTGCTGTCGTGGCAAGCAGCCGGATGCGGGTCTGTGGGCATTTGTTCATAATATTTTTCCTGACGCGCGGCAGGGTGAAAGCAGCTTGTGGGCTGCACGTTAAGGGCGACCCGGGCCTCAATCAATTTATTTGTGATTTGGCCTGATTAGGGCAAAGACCGCACGCTTTTGCGACAGAAGGGGCCGGGCGACGTTTCTGCCGGTGCCTTTGCCCCGCCGCGGCACCTTTCGTTCTGCGACGCGGCAAGCTAGATTTGCCCGATGCGACAGACCCTGACCGACCTTTACCAGGCCCGCATCGCAGCGGGCACCCTGCATCCCGATCCGGCCCAACAGGCCGTTCTGCCCGCGCTGGAAAGCCTGCGCCTGTGGCTGGAAACCAACGCCGGGCGGCGGACGGGGCTGTTTGCCGGGCTGTTCGCGCGCCCTGTGGTAGCTCCCAAGGGGCTGTATCTGTGGGGTGGGGTCGGGCGCGGCAAATCCATGCTTATGGATATGTTCTGCGAGGCGACAGCGATTACGGCCAAGCGCCGCGTGCATTTCCATGCCTTCATGCAGGAAATCCAGCATGCCTTGCACGAGGCGCGCAAGACCGGGGTCGAGGATGCACTGGCCCCGGTGGCCGAGGCGATCGTACGCGATGTGCGGCTGCTGGCTTTTGACGAGATGCAGATCACTGACATCACCGATGCGATGATCGTCGGGCGGTTGTTTGAAAAACTGCTGGCGGCGGGGGTGGTGATCGTCACCACCTCGAACCGGCCGCCGGAAGACCTTTACAAGAACGGACTAAACCGGGCGCTATTCCTGCCGTTCATCGCCATCCTTCGTGACCGGCTGGAGGTGATGGAGCTGGAAAGCCCCAACGATTATCGCCAGCACCGCCTGCAAGGGGCGCAGGTCTATTTCCACCCCGCCGGCAAGGCGCGCGGGGCAATAGAGGCGATCTGGTCCGATCTGACAGGTGGCGACAAGGGCGCGCCCCTGCGCCTGCCGGTGAACGGGCGCGAGGTGGAATTGCCGCGGTTCGCCAATGGTGTGGGTCGCGCGAGTTTCTGGGAGCTTTGCGCCCGTCCGCTTGGCCCTGGCGATTACCTGGCCATTGCCCAGGCGGTTCGCGTGCTGATCCTTGAGGATGTGCCGCAACTGTCATCTTCGAACTTCAACGAGGCCAAGCGCTTTGTCACCCTGATCGATGCGCTGTATGAAGGCCATGTGCGGCTGATCTGCTCGGCGGCGGATGAACCGGAGCGGCTTTATATCGAGGGCGAAGGCAGCTTTGAATTCGAGCGCACCGCCAGTCGGTTGCGCGAGATGCAGGGTGCGGATTGGGGCGCCGACCGGGGCAACGATGGCGCTGGCTGACAGGCCGGGGGTTTCACACCCCCGGACCCCCGTGGGATATTTAGGCCAATGTGAAAGGGTCATAGGCGGAAGCCGTCTGGGATGGTGTCCCTGCCTTCCAGCACCAGATCAGCCATGACCTCGGCCACTTTGGGGGCCATGCCGAAGCCGATCTTGAAGCCGCCATTGGCGACGAAATGGCCCGGCCTGCGCGGCCATTGGCCCAGGATAGGAGCCTTGGAGGTTGCGCGCGGGCGCACGCCGGCCCAGCGGTCCAGCACGGGGGCCCCGTTGAGGCAGGGCAGAGCGGCGCGGGCGCGGGCCAGAAGGCTATCCAGTTGCGCATCGGTGGCGGTGGCATCGGTCCAGCGGTTTTCACTGGTCGAGCCGATGGCCACGGTGCCGTCGGCATGTGGAATGATGTGCAGGCTGTCCACATAAATCTGCGGCAAGTCCCGAGCGTCGAGGCGCAGCGACAGCGCCTGGCCTTTTACCCCATCGCCCGCAGGTTGGCCAAGGTCACGGGTCAGCGCCTGCAACCCGGCAAGACCCGTGGCCCAGACCACCGCGCCCTCGTCCGGCGCATCGCCAACGGCGACATCGCCGCCCCACTGCCGGATCGCGGCGACAAGGGCCGCTGCGGCCATGCGCGGGTGCAACCGGGCCGAGAGTGTGTCGTGGATCAGCTGGCCCGAGGGGCTGGTCGGCTCCCACGCCGCGCCGGTGGCGGGGATGACCTGCCAACGGGCTTTGCCCTGCCACAGCCGCATGGCATTGTCACCCCGTGTGCGGGCCAGAGCGGCGGCGCGGTCATCTGCCAGCGGCTGCAGGCGGCCCACGCGGCCAAAACCGGTGGGCAGGCCCGAGGCCGCCTCGACCGCACCCCAGAAATCTTCTGCCATCAGCAGGCTTTCCAGTTGGAACTGCTTTTTGGGGTTCCAGTTTTCCGGCACATGCGGCGACAGGGCGCCCACCAGCCCGCCTGATGACCCCGCACCAATCTGCGCCGTCTCGACCAGTCGCACCCTTGCGCCGCGGCGGGCGGCCTCGAACGCCACTGACAGGCCGAACACGCCGCCGCCCCGCACCGTCAGATCGACCCTTGCCATTCCCCGCCGCCTTCCCCATGGTCCGCGCGCGGACAGGGATAGGCGAAATGACCGGCGGCGAACAGGGCGAAGGGCTTGAATGGCGCGACGGCGTCATTCCGGTTTCGCGCCGCTTTGACGATCCGTATTTCTCGATCGCCAATGGTCTGGCAGAAACCCGGCATGTGTTTCTTACGGGCAATGGCCTGCCCGCACGGTTCCGCGATGGATTCCAGATTGCCGAGTTGGGTTTTGGCACCGGATTGAACCTGCTGGCGGTGCTGCTGGCGCTGCCCCCCGGCCTGTCGATCCGCTATACCAGTTTCGAGGCATTTCCCCTGACCGCCGATGAAATCGCCCGTGCCCTGACCGCCTTTCCCGAGGTGGAAGCGGTGGCGGCGCCCTTTTTGACGGCATGGGCGACGGGACAGCGCCGCTTTACCCTGGGCGGCATTGCGGTCGAGGTGGTCATCGGGGATGCGCGCAAGACCCTGCCCGACTGGGCGGGGCGTGCCGATGCCTGGTTCCTTGATGGGTTTTCGCCTGCCAGGAACCCCGAATTGTGGAATGATGCCCTGATGACCGAGGTTGCCCGGCACACTGCATCCGGCGGCAGCTTTGCAACCTATACCGCCGCAGGCCATGTGCGTCGCGCGCTGGCGGCGGCGGGGTTTTTGGTCAGTCGCCAGCCCGGCTTTGGCACCAAACGCCATATGTCGGCCGGACTGCTGCAATGACGAAAGACAATCGCCGCGGCATCTGGCTGATGGTGGCCACGGTCTTTGCCTTTGCCTGTCAGGACGGGTTTTCGCGCCATTTGGCGGAAACCTACAACACGCTGATGGTGGTGATGCTGCGCTACTGGGTCTTTGCGGGCTTCGTGCTGGTTCTGGCCCTGCGCAGGCCCGAGGGCTTTCGCGCGGCGGTGCAGACCACGCGCCTGCCGCTGCACGCGCTGCGCGGCCTGCTTCTGGTGGCCGAGATCGTCATCATCGTCTGGGGCTATACACTGATCGGGCTGATCGAAAGCCACGCAGTCTTTGCGGTCTGTCCGCTGATCGTGGTGGCGCTGTCCGGCCCCGTTCTGGGTGAAACCATTACTCCGCGCCGCTGGCTGGCGGTGGGGCTGGGGCTGCTGGGCGTGCTGATCATCTTGCGGCCCGGCGGCGGCGTATTTTCCTGGCAGGCACTGCTGCCTCTGGCCTCGGCAACGCTGTTCGCGCTTTACAGCGTACTGACCCGGCTGACGGCGGGGGTAGAGCGCAGTTTTCCCAATTTCTTCTGGCCAACGATTTTCGGCGCCGCTTTGATGACCGTTCTGGGCCTGCCGAACTGGCAGGCGGTGGCGCCATTCGACTGGCTGTTGATCGGGGCCTATGCGGCGACGGCGGTGGCGTCGAACTGGCTGATGCTGAAAACCTATGAGGCGGCAGAGGCCAGTGCCGTGCAGCCCTTTGCATATTTGCAGATCGTCTTCGTCAGCGTGATCGGAGTGGTGGTTTACGGCGAACATCTTGCTCCGGCCGTTGCCCTCGGCGTGGCCATCGTCGTGACGGCAGGGCTGTTTGCCCTGACATCGGAAAGGAAACCGGCCCATGGCTGAACAGAACACCCGCCTTGGCATCATCCTGATGGTGCTGACCACGCTGGTTTTTGCGGCACAGGACGGGGTGTCCAGCCATCTGGGCACCAACTACAGCGTCTATATGGTGGTGATGCTGCGGTATTGGGCCTTCGCGATTTTCGTCACCCTGCTGGCCATGCGCAGCCCCGGCGGTATCCGGGCCGCGGTGCAGACCCGCTATCCGCTGTTGCAGATCATTCGCGGGCTGCTGCTGATCGTCGAGATCTGTCTGATGGTCGTCGCCTTCGTCAAGCTGGGCCTGATCGAAACCCATGCCGTCTTTACCGCCTATCCGCTGCTGGTTGCGGCCTTGTCCGGCCCCATTCTTGGCGAAAAGGTCGGCTGGCGGCGCTGGACGGCCATTGGCATCGGCTTTCTGGGCGTGCTGATCATCCTGCAACCGGGGGTGGGGGTGTTTTCGCCCTGGGCGCTGTTGCCCTTTGTCTCGGCGCTGATGTTTGCGGTTTATGGTTTGCTGACGCGCTATGTGGCGCGGGGCGACAGCGCCGCAGTCAGTTTCTTCTGGACGGGAATCGTCGGCGCGATCGGCATGACTCCCTTTGGCCTTGCGCATTGGCAACCGATGACGGGCGGCGACTGGCTGTTCATGGCATCGCTGTGCTGCACCGCGATGCTGGGCCACTGGCTGCTGATCAGATGCTATGCCGTGGCCGAGGCCAGCGCGGTGCAGCCCTTTGCCTATCTGCAACTGGTCTGGATTTCTGGTCTGGGCCTGTTCTTCTTCCACGAAACCCTGCGCCCGAACGTGGCGGTCGGCGCGGCAATCGTGGTGGGGGCGGGGCTGTTCACGCTGTGGCGGGCCCGGTTGCGCGCCAAAGGGGGCTAACCGCCCTTCAACTCTGACGTAATCCTGATCGGGCTGGCCACACCTTTGAGCCGCTGGCGATAGATCACCACACCTTCCGCCACCCGCATCACATAGGTGCGGGTTTCGGCAAAGGGGATGGTTTCCACCCAATCGACCACATCGACCTGTGGCATCCGCGGGTCGCCGAACTCTGCCATCCACTTGCGCGGCCGCCCCGGCCCGGCGTTATAGCCTGCGGCGATCAAGGCGACCGAGGGGCCGAATTCATCCAGCATCTTCGCCAGATAGGCCGAGCCGATGGTTACGTTATAGGCCGGGTCGGTTGTCAGCCGGGCATTGGTATGATCCAGCCCCAGCGTGCCTGCCACACGCTTGGCGGTTTCGGGCATCACCTGCATCAGTCCGCGCGCGCCCGCCTTGCTTTGCGCGCCGGGATCAAACTCGCTTTCGCGGCGCGAGATGGCCAGCGCCAGCGCGCGGCTGACCGGCAATTCGCCGGGCACCATCTCGGGCACCGGGAAATAGGCGCGGGGCAGGATGATGCCGCGTTCCGCCGCCTGCTTGGCGACCAGCAGGGCGATGTGGGGTTCATCCAGGCGCAGCGCCAGATCGGCCAGTTGCTGCAGGCCGGTCGCATCCAGCCCTTCGGCCAGTTGCAGGAAGAACCGCTTCGCTGTCGTGCGGTCGCCCGCCTGATCCAGCAAACGCCCCGCCGCCAGAACCGAAGACCCGGCGAACCCGGCGGTTTTCCAGCCCGGCCCCGCCGTGCCGACATCGATCAGAGAGGGGTCAAGGCTTTGGCCCAGTTTCTCCGACGCAAGCAGGCCGTAATAGGCGGTCTGGTATTGTGCTGCCGCGCGATAAGCAGCCTTGGCCCCGGCGGTATCGCCGGCCGCCTCCAGCGCACGGCCCCGCCAATAGTCGGCGCGCGACAGGCTGATTGGCGTGCCAACTGCGGCCTTCAGCCGGTCGAAATGCTTCAGCGCGCGGGCAGGATCGTTAAGCTTGCGCAGGGCGATGAAGCCCGACAGGAACTCCAGATCGGCATAGGATTGTCCGCCCGAAAGATCGTGGCGAGAGGCGATCTTGTAGGCCGTCTTGGGGGAACCGTCCCGCATCATCTTGCGCGCCAAAAGCGCGCGGCGTTCGGCCCAGGCCTCGGGGCGGCCAAGGTGCTGGGCGCTGTCGCTGCGTTGCACGATCAGTTCTGCCGCGCCGTCATACATATCGCGCTTCATCCGCCAGATGAAACGGTCATAGGCCAGGCCCGCATCGGTCTGCATGTTCGGCGGAACCTTGGCGATCAGGCTGTTCACGCCGTCCGCGCCCTGGGCCAGCGCGATCCGCGCCTCGGCCAGCGCGCGAAAATCGGGGCTGACGCGGGGCAGCATGCGCTGCGCCTCGGCCAGACGGCCGCCCTCCCACAGAATGTTGTCGAGCCGCGCCTCATGCGCGACCGACAGGGCGTCACCTTGCAGCGCCATCAGCGCGGCCTCGTCCTCGGCATCGAATTCCAGCCCGACCCAGGCGTCAAACGCCGCCTGTTCGGCCTGTGCGGGCCGGTCTGCCTGCATCAGCGCCCGCACCAGTGCCACGGCGCCCTTGCCGGTCTTCGGCGCGCCCTTGCCGAAATAGGCGATGACACGGGCCGGGTCGGTGGACCGTGCCGCCGCCTCCTCGCCCTTTTCTTTCAACAGCGCCAGACCGGGCCAATCGGACCGCCGTGCCAGAAAATCCTCATAGTCGCCCAGCCGACCCTTGCCCGCGCGCAGCCATTGCCAGCGCAGAATGTCGCCGCCGATGGCACCCGCGCTGGGCATATCGGCCAGAAGCCGGTCCCAGTCCTGTGCCGCCGCCGCCTGCAAGCCGTCTTTAAGGCTGCCCAACTCATCCGCCGGGGCGGGCAAGGGGGCGGCCAGAAGGCCGAATGACAAAAGGGCGGACCTGATTATCGTTATCGTCCTGCTCATGCCCGCAATCCTGCCTTACCCGGCGCGTGCGGGCAAGCCACAAGCCCGTTAGCAGCGGCGCCAACCGGCGCTTGGCAAGCCCGGCGCTCTCCGTTAGTCAGGGCACGTTTGCAGAGGGCGAGTCTGCCCATATCTCAAGGAGAAGCGCGTCATGTTCAAGGGATCCCTTCCAGCCCTGATCACGCCGTTCAAGAACGGCGCTGTGGACTTTGACACGCTGAAAAAACTGGTGGATTGGCATATCGCCCAAGGTAGCCACGGCCTTGTGCCCGTCGGCACCACCGGCGAAAGCCCGACGCTAAGTCATGAAGAACATGGCGCGGTGATCGAGGCGGTTGTCAAGGCCGCGGCGGGTCGCGTGCCGGTGATCGCGGGCGCAGGGTCCAACGCCACAGCAGAGGGCGTGGGCCTGATCCAGCACGCCAAGAAGGCTGGGGCCAATGCTGCGCTGGTTGTTACGCCCTATTACAACAAGCCGACGCAGGCGGGGATGATCGCTCATTTCACGGCGATGCATGACGCGGCCGACCTGCCGATCATCATTTACAACATTCCCGGCCGCTCGGTCGTGGATATGACGCCTGCGACGATGGGCGAGCTGGCCAGACTGCCGCGCATCGTGGGGGTCAAGGATGCGACCGGCAAGATCGAACGCGTCAGCCAGCAGCGCATGACCTGCGGCCCCGATTTCATCCAGTTGTCGGGCGAGGATGCGACTGCGTTGGGTTTCAACGCCCATGGCGGTGTGGGCTGCATTTCGGTCACGGCGAACGTGGCGCCAAAGCTGTGCGCCGAATTCCAGGAGGCGACGCTGCGCGGCGATTATGCAACCGCGCTGGCCTATCAGGATCGCCTGATGCCGCTGCACGAGGCCATTTTCATCGAACCCGGTCTGGTCGGCGCGAAATATGCGCTGTCGGTCCTTGGCCTGTGTTCCGAAGAGGTGCGCCTGCCGCTGGTCGGCCTGACCGATGGCACCAAGGACAAGATCAAGGCCGCGATGCGCCATGCGGGCCTGATCTGATACCTCGGGGCGGGCGTTAGGCCCGCCCGCTTCTTTCCGGCGGACCCCATGACCCCGAACCAGCGTGGCAGCCTTTTCATGACCATTTCCATGGCGGGCTTCGCCATGGAAGACAGCTTTATAAAGGCCGCCTCTGCCACCGTGCCGCTGGGCCAGATTCTGATTTTCATGGGGCTGGCTGGGGTGGCGTGGTTTTCCGCTGTGGCGCTGCGGGTGGGCGATGCGCCGGTGCCGCGTGCGGCATGGTCGAAAACCATGGCCGTCCGGTCGGTGTTCGAAGTGGCGGGGCGGCTGTTTTATGCGCTGGCGCTGGCGCTAATTCCGATCTCGGTCGCCTCGGCGATTTTGCAGGCCACGCCCTTGGTGGTGGTGCTGGGGGCAGCGGTGCTCTTTGGCGAAAGGGTCGGTCTGGCACGTTGGTTCGCCATTTTGCTGGGATTTGTCGGCGTGCTGGTCATCCTGCGCCCCGGTCTTTCAGGTTTTGACGCGCAATCTCTGCTGGCCCTTGCCGGGATGCTGGGCTTTGCCGGGCGCGATCTGGCAACCCGCGCCGCGCCGCCCGCCCTGTCGAATGCGCAGCTTGGGGTGGCCGGGTTTACCATGCTGGGCATCTCTGGTGTGGTCATTCTGGGGGTGGAGGGCAATGCCGCGCTGCCTGATGCCCATGGCTGGCTGCTGATGTGCGGCGCCGCGACCTTTGGCATCTTTGGCTATGCTTGCCTGACAACCGCGATGCGCATGGGCGATGTGTCGGCAGTGACACCATTCCGCTATACCCGGCTGGTCTTTGCCATGATCATCGGGGCGCTGGTCTTTCACGAACATCCGGACGGGCCAACGCTGATCGGTTCCGCCGTAATCGTGTTGTGCGGGCTGTTCATTCTGACCACGGCCCGCCGTCGAGCCTAGACTCTGGCCGCCCGCTCGCCTATCTCAGCGCGATCATGGTGGCCAAATCCGATCCCAACTCCAAGCTTATCGCCGAAAACCGGCGGGCGCGCTTCGATTACCATATCGAGAGCGATCTCGAGGCGGGCATCGTGCTGCTGGGTTCCGAAGTCAAATCCCTGCGCCGGGGCGGTTCGAACATCGCCGACAGCTATGCAAGCGTCGAGGGCGGTGAGTTATGGCTGATCAACGGCTATATCGCCCCCTATGCCGAGGCGAAGACCTGGGGCCATGAGGAGCGCCGCAAGCGCAAGCTGCTCGTCTCGCGCAAAGAGCTGTCGCGTCTTTGGTCGGCCACGGCGCGTGAGGGCATGACCATCGTGCCCCTGCGCCTCTATTTCAATGAACGCGGGATCGTGAAACTGAAACTGGGCATCGCCAAGGGCAAGAAGCTGGCCGACAAGCGTGAGACCAGTGCCAAACGCGACTGGGATCGCCAGAAGGCCCGTCTGCTCAAGCAGGGCGCGCAGGGCTGACAACAGAACTGTTGCCGTAACGGTGACAATTTGCCACAGTTTCCCCTATCCGAACCGCCGCAAACGCGGAAAACAAGGTCGGATGGGCCGTCCCGTGCGGCGGACCCTTGGGAAAGAGGGACGAGTTTATGGAACTGATTATCCAACTGATCGCAGGGGCGCTGGGCGGCAATGCCGCAGGCGCCGTGCTGAAAAACCAAAGCCTGGGCACCTTGCTGAACTCGATCGTCGGCATTCTTGG